>CAXGWX010000006.1:0-44615 GCA_964013445.1 uncultured Bdellovibrionales bacterium
AATGGTCCATTCTTTCTACGATAGTCGATATGGGCTCGATACCTGGCCTCATGCCCATAATAATCTTCCGCAAAAGTTTCATACTCATCGAGCTTACGCTCAAAAATCGTTTGAAAATCTTCACTGTCACGAACAATGTAGGGCGTCAAAACGAGAAGCAAGTTCACCTTTTCTGTTTCCGATGAATGCTTCTTAAAAAACCAGCCAATCAATGGCAGATCCCCTAATAATGGAATCTTGCTTTCACTTTCACGCACCCGATCACGCATCAAACCACCAAGAACGACTGTTTGTTGGTCATTGACCACAACGACTGTTTTGGCCGAGCGGTTTGCCGTAATCGGCTGTCCCGTAACCTCTTCCTTGCCCACCAAATCTTCAATTTGTTGATCGATTTCTAATCGAATTCGATTTCTTTCATTAATTTGCGGTGTGAGACTTAATTTAAGAGAAACATCGATGCGATCTGTTGATGAAAAAAGCGAGCCCAGCGAGCCAAGGCCGCCCAAACCACCTGCTGCACCGCCGGCCATAGACCCAAGTCCTGCTGGAATAGACGTTCCTCTCTGGAAGGGAATCCGTGTTCCTACTTCAATTGAAGCCTCTTCGTTATCGGTTGTTAAAATATGTGGCGTAGACAAAATCTTTGCACTCGAGCTCGACTGTAGCCACTTGAGAACCACGCCAAAGCTTGGAAAACTAACAGTCTGGTCACCAACCGGGATGTCTATTCCTTTACCGACGATCCCTGCAATGGACCCCCCTGCAATGCCGAGCAATCCAGCAGGCGAACTAAGGGCTGCGATGGTCGGACTCACACCACCACTGCCGTGAGCACTCTGTAGGAAGCCAACTGTGCCGGCCCCACCTAGATCGTTGCCCAAATCGTCCTTTGAAAATCGCATAGGTGAATGCCAATTCAACCCAAATTCATCGGAATCACTGACTGTCACCTCCAAAATAGCCGCTTCGACATAGACCTGTCGGCGTGGAACATCTAACTTTTCAATCAATCGCTTCAAGGCTCTAAAATCATGCGGGCTGGCTACAACAATCAGAGCATTCGTCGACTTTTCTGCTGTAATTTGCACCTCACCTTCAAAGAGCACCGCACTTTGATTTGCCTTATTCTTCGAACCCTTCTTGCCCGGACCACCAGATCTACCCTGAGCCAAACTCGAAAGGGTTGATGATAAATCTTCTGCTGAAGCATTCTCCAAATAATAGACATGAATACGTCCCTGCTCACTATCGGAGATGGGAATATCTAATTTGGCGATCAAATTTCGAATAGCCTCAAAGCTTCGTTTATTTGCTTTAATGATAATCTGGTTGGTTCTATCGTCTGGAATAATCTTAGAAATCAGAACCTCTGTCTCATCACTATCGCCAAGCTCTGCGCCCTTGGAAGGACGCTTCGCCTTAGTTTTAGTCTTTCCCGACTTTTTTGTGCCACGCTGCACTTCAAATATTTGTGAAAGCTTATCGGCAATTTCTGAGGCGGTTGAATATTCGATCTGAACGATCTGCAACTCATCTTGAAAGCCCGGAACATCAAGGGCGTCGATAATCTTGCGCAAACGCGTCAGATTCGTCGCATATTCACTGATAATCAATGAGTTGGTTGGCTGATAAAAAGTGAGTTCCCCCTCCTTTGAAATCAATGATTTCAACACACTGTTAATCTGTGACCCATCGATATGTTTAAGTCCTAACAAAACAGTAATCATTCTATCTTGATAGGAAGGACACTCATCATCCGGACCAACGCAAGTCGGAATTGGTTCTCTGATGGAATTTTTTGCCTCAACAAGCTTGTAAAATTTGCCAACCCTAACAATCGTAATGTTGTTAGCCGCAAGAGCAGCAAGAAACACCTGATATGCTTCACTCGCACTAATCTGTTGCGGCGACAATATTGTTAAACGCTGACTCTTGAGCTTCTCAGGTATGATGAAGTTACGCTGCATCATATCAGAAATCGCTTTTACAACGTCAATAATTTCTGCCTTATTAAATTCAAAGGTGAACTTGCCTTTTTTCTTTCGCGCTTGCAGATCAATATTTGTTGATTTCGGACCGACTGTCGTCACACCGCTTTGACTCTTTGACTTCCCAGCAGAGCCTCCTGAGCCACTATCCTTTGCTGAACTGCTTTTGGGGCTGTTCTTCGAAGCACTCGCTGAGCTGGATGTCCCTTTAGGCTGAACTGATCTCGAAGTGGATTTCTCTGCGCCTTCTTTCTTAGCCTTCTTTGTTGGCTTAAGCTTTTTCTTGATGGCTGAACGCTCCATCAAAGGGTTCAGTCCTCTTAGCTTTATGGGGTCTGGCCGCATTTCCTGTACTTGCGCAATTTCTTCCTGGCTGGAATCCGAATCGGCCGCCAAAGCCGGGGAAATCCAGGAAAAGAGTCCCGTAAAAAAGCATAGGTATAAGTACTTCATCATCATTATTTCCTTATTTAAATAAACGACACTTCAAAGTGGTCGAACCTGAACGTAAGCGCACAACCTTAGCCGTTATGCTCTTGACGTAAAAACGCTCACCCTCATGTTCAAACTTTTGTCCTACCTTAATCAATTTTGTTTCATCGCCATCTATATCAAGCATGGCAAAAGCCGACTCCCCTTCACCGTGTTGCACAATGGCCCGGACGAGAAAGGGACAGTAATTATATTTTGCGTAGGGAGATTTGGCGGCGGCGGCCAAAAGCTTTTCAGGTATTGCTTTGGGGGAAATAACATAGGCCAGCCACTGCGTTTGCGGAACGTCTAAATTCACCAAAGCATAAGGGTCTTTAGCATGCCCCTCATCAGCAGAAAGCCAAATCGCTGCACCAACGCAGAGAATAGCCAGGTACCTCGCTCTGCCCTTACTCTTCAATGTTATATCCCATCTGCATGGATTGCCCTCGCCGCAAAAGGTCTATATTCACAGAAGACGCATCACGTAACTTTTGGTAAATCTCCAGCGCCTTGTCCGGGCTATTTATCTCATAGCCATTTATTTTCTGGATAACGTCCCCATTCTTCATACCCAGCTTTGAGTAAATGCTTCCTGGCTTAATCGAAAAGAGCTTGAAGCCAATAGATTTTCCATTCTTGAAACTTGGGACAATACGCGCCTGGGTCGCAATTTTACTCAAATTTGATAAAGCATCATCCACTTCACGCCGGTCTATGCGATATTCCGTATCAGAAACTTTCTGTACACCAGAGCTTCCATCACTCTTCTCACTGGATTTCGATGGCTTCCGCTGCGGACTTGAACGGCTCAAGCTCGGCTTTGCCACACTTTCCGCATTGCAAAGTTCAAAGTGGTCATTCTTGCGCACAACAATTGAAGAGCGGCGTATCTCGACTAAAGTCGCCCCATCATTAAAATCATTGGAGCCCGGATTTAAGGTGTAAACATGAGTGTCCTTATCCGCATTCGAATAAAACACTGCCATCGACCATTCGGGAGCATCGCCTGCAACCAGAGTTCCACGTAAGGTGCCAGATAAAGAGCAATCTTTTAATTCACTCTCATCAAAATCTGAGTCGACATTGGACTGTATAACTTCAGCCTCTGGGGTCACCGGCGCATCAAGGACAGGGTCCAAATCTTCTCGCTGAGCAGCAAACAGATTACGAGCAGCCAAAGACTTGAGCTCTTTTTTGGGGGCTTGTTTCTGCGCCTGAGTTCTTGCCTTTCCTTTAAATCCGGAAGCTGAAGCCGGTGCGTTCCGTAATTCACGGGCCACCAAAGCATTCACCGTATCCGCCACCGAGTAGGTGCATAGAAAGACAAAAATTAGATTCAGAACCCAACCGTGATTTTTCAAAAAACCTAAGATTTGCGACAATATCATTTTTGAACCTTCTGAAACTCCACCAAGGAGTGCAGAGTAGCAAAAGGCTTGCCAACACGAAAAACCATAACCGGCTGTAAATAAAGGGTTTTCATCGTCTCTTTCTGGCCTTTCCATGACATTTTGGCAAAGACTCCACGATCAATTCCAGTGAATTGACATCCTGTCACTAAGTGAGGGAAAGAGAGCCCATAATTTCAGAGAAAGTGGTCAGATATGAATATTCTCATTGCCGATAAACTACCTCAACCTGCCCTCGATAAACTCGGGGAACTGGGTCATGCCATCACCTACGAACCGACCTTAAGTGCTGATGCTCTTGGCCAGGTATTGAATGATGTACAGACACTGATTGTTCGCTCCACCAAAGTTCCTGCGGAAGCGATTGCCAGCGCTAACGCTCTGGAACTCATTATTCGAGCCGGGGCTGGGACCAACAACATTCATGTCGAGAGTGCCAGTCAAAAAGGCATTTTTGTGACAAACTGCCCGGGAAAAAATGCAGTGGCTGTGGCGGAGCTGGCTTTCGGACTCATACTTGCCCTGGATCGTCGAATTCCACTGGCCAATGCGGAAATTAAAACGAATCAATGGAACAAAAAAGAATACTCTAAAGCTCAGGGTATCATGGGCAAAACTCTCGGAGTGATCGGCTTGGGAACAATTGGTCAGGAAGTCATTACTCGCGCCAGAGGTTTTGGCCTCAATGTTGTCGGTTGGTCACGCTCCTTTACTCCCGAAAAAGCAAAAACTTTAGGAATAGAATACGCGTCGGACCTGCAAGCCCTGGCTGCTCGATCGGATATTATATCTCTGCACTTAGCATACAACGAGAACACCAGTGGAATCATCGGCGATGATTTCTTTAGCGCATTGAAGCCGGATGCTTTTATTGTCAATACCTCACGCGGAGGCATTGTTGATGAAACCGCTCTTCTATCACACTTGGAAGAAAACAAACTCTGGTATGCAAGTGATGTCTTTGAGAGCGAACCTGCGACAGGCAATGCTGAATTTAATTCTTCTATAGCCGCACACCCACGCTGCATTGCGACCCCCCATATCGGAGCTTCAACAGCCCAAGCTCAACAGGCAGTTGCTGATGAGGCAGTACGCATCATCAATACTTATACCGAACAAGGTATTGCCTTGAACTGCGTCAATCTCTGCGAACAAACACCTGCCAGCTGGCAACTCAATGTTCGACATCACGACAGAGTCGGCGTGCTTGCGAATGTGTTGGGCCTTATCTCCGAAGCCAACATTAATGTTGAAGAGTGCGAAAACATCATATTCTCAGGAGCAAGTTCCGCATGTGCAAAAATAAGGCTGGGAACAGAGCCGACAAACGAGCTCCTCGAAAAGGTGAAAACCGTTGAGCACGTCTTACACACCCAACTGCTCTCACTCTAAGCCAACCGCCCTTTAAGTATCGGGATTAAAAACGGCCAAATGGATATCTCTAAATCCAGACATTGCTGCCGTACGCATCACTTGCCCAAGTAAACCAAAGGGTAATTCCTCATGGGCTTGAAAGAATACAGGGGAGCGCCCGACCCCCTCAGCCGCAGAGCCCCCGGCCTCCCTTGCCTGCTTTGCACTCTCACGTAATCTGCTCATCAACGGTTGAATAATACCCGCATCATTGAGCTCCTCTGGCCAGAATTCTTGACCACTCAAATGGGCAACAACTGTACTGCCCAAAAGCAATTCTTTCTTCGATAAGATAAGGTGTATAGAATCACGAGGCGGAGAAAGTGACGAAGAAACTGGCAAACGCAGTTCTTTTGGAGCATCATAACTTGAATCTTGCACCGAAAAATTTACCAAAAGAAAAATCAAAATTATTGTCATTACATCCATCAGCGGCGCAATATTAATACTGGTCGAAGTGACAACGTTTTCCTTTGGCATAAACATCAATGCCCCTCCTAAAGACTCTCACCAATGACAATATTTGAAAAACGCAGCTGATTTTCACCATTCGTCACAAGCTGTCCCCTGAGAATATCCATCAAAAAGACCACATTTTTATAGGGTATCTTTTCTCCAACGCGCAGAACGGCCATTTCACTCGCCTTAAAGTGAGCCTTTACCAATAGGACATAATCCTCAAATTTATCCAACACATCACTGGACAAAACGCCCCCCTGAAACCCCTCAATCTTGCGCTTAAAAAAGTTATTCTCCGCCGCCTCTAAACTTACGCCGACAACCTCCAAAGATATCTCGTCTGCAAAAAAATCAATCGCCAGGTAGGGCTCTTCCTTCTCCAGCTTTATCTTCGCATCCTCTCCAACTGAAGGTATCGAGACATCGATAATCGACATTTTATAGAATGCAGCAGAAACAAGCAGAAAAGGCACCAAGGCCGTAAAGAGATTCATAATGGGAATAAGATCGGTCTCAACCTGCTTAATCTCGGACCACTTTGAACCACGCTTGAACATAAAAGTTATTCTTTAGTGTGCGGTTTATTTTTTAAACACAAAAAGTTGAACAATTCTGTCGAATAGCCCTCAATCTCGTGCAAAAGTGCTTGCTGCTTATTCTGCAAAAGCGCATGGGCAATAATTGTAGGAAGCGCCACACAAAGTCCAAAAGCGGTGGTAAACATAGCCACTCCAATACCGCGCGATAAGATCTCCTGTTTCATGATGGCGTCAGCTTGCGATACACCCCGAAAAGCCTCAATAAGCCCGAGTATTGTCCCTAAAAGTCCCGCCAATGTCGCAACATTCGCACATGTCGCCAAATAATGAACCCGCTTTACAACTCTGGGTATGGCTTTGAGAACCGCCGCCTCTAAGGCCCGATAAATATCCCGCTCCGAATGTGTCGAACTTAATACGCCCGCTTTCAATACTTCCGCCAAGGGCTGCTCCGCGTGCGCAGAACAAATATCTACCGCCTCCCTAACCCGATCCTCCTCCAGGTATTGAACAATCGTCGCATAGAGAAGCTGTGCATCCAACCGAAGCTTAATAAAGAGGATATATGAACGCTCAAGAATCAATCCCAAAGAAAAAACAGAAATCGACAAAATGACCCACATAAACGGGCCGCCTTTTTGCATGAGCTCAAACATTAAAGTTCCCTTCTCAACAGAGCCTACCCTATCGCCTTAGTCTCTTGCAAACAAGCCGCACATCATTGCATAGTGCATTATTCAACAGGGAGGTTTCTCAATGTTACGCCACATTTTAGTCGCCATTTTATCAATCCATCTCTCCTTGTTAGCCAGCGCAGAAGCCCGGCCCGTCTTTGGTACAAAAGGCATGGTGAGTACGGCACACCCAGCCGCAACGGATGCTGGTGTAAAAATGTTACGTCTGGGCGGCAATGCTGCAGATTCCGCAGCCGCAGCGGCATTCGCACTCGCTGTTGTTGAGCCCTATTCTTCTGGAATTGGCGGTGGTGGCTTTGCCTTAATCAAATTTGGCTCCGAGCTGCACTTTATGGATTTTAGAGAAACTGCGCCGGCACAAGCTCGACACGATATGTATATTGAAGATGGTAAACCCAATCCCCTACTTTCAAGAGATGGCCCCCTATCGGTTGCAGTTCCCGGAGCGGTGATGGGCTACCTGGAACTCCAGGAAAAATACGGCAAGCTGAAACGCCGTGATATTCTTAAACCCGCTATCAAGTTTGCAACAAAAGGCATTCGAGTCGATTCCAGGTTTCAAGAGTATTTGAATTGGCGCCTCGAACAGTTGCGGGCTGATCCTGAGTCAGCCAAAATATTTTTAGTCAAAGATGACAAAGGAAATTATACCCAAGTTCCGGAAGTCGGCCATATCATCAAACAAAAAGATCTTGCTTGGACACTAAGACAAATTGAAAAATATGGTGCAAAAGCATTTTACCGGGGCAAAGTGGCAAAACGCCTGGCAAAGGATATGAAAAATCGTGGTGGAATTTTAACCCTCAAGGACCTCAAGGAATACAAAGTTCGTTACCGCAAACCTCTTGTTGGATCTTTTCGAGGTCATGCGATTGCAAGCTCCCCCCCCCCTTCCTCCGGCGGACAAATTGTACTCACCATTCTCCACGCTCTGGAAAATATTTCTGCTAAAACCGATTGGCGTGATCCACAAACTCTACATAAATACATAGAAATATCAAAAAGAGCTTATGCTGACAGGGCGCTTTTAGGTGATCCTGGTTTTGTCCCGGACATCACTCCAGATCTCATTCGAAAAGATAGAGCCAAATTATTAACCCAAATGATTAAACCGCAAGCTGAGCCAGCAATCAACATCCCTGCTGGGCAAGGAGCTCAACTGCCCCATGACCTCAATAAAAAAATTGCGGATCACATCAAGGAAAGCAACGACACCACACATCTTTGCACTCTCGACAAAGAAGGTAACGCCGTATCCATGACAACAACCATCAATTATGGCTGGGGCGCCGCCCTTGTAGCCAAAGGTACAGGCGTGGTCTGGAATGACGAAATGGATGACTTCGCCGTTGCTCCCGGCACACCGAATGCCTATGGCATTGTCGGCTCAACCGCCAATGCGGTTATGCCAGGCAAAGTGCCGCTTTCTTCCATGTCACCTACCTTGGTTTTTGCCGGACCGACAACCGACTCCCCACTCTACATGGTTGTCGGTTCTCCTGGCGGTTCGAGAATTCCTTCAACCGTAGCACAAGCGATTTGGCACTTTATCGACCATGGTGCGGATGCGGAAAGAGCCTTAGGAATTGGTCGGGTTCATCACCAACACCTACCTGACACAGTTTTTATCGAACCGTTCTCCCTGGAGCCGGCAACACGGCAAGTACTCGAAAGTCTCGGGCATCGCTTTACGGTTAAGAATCCCTGGAGCAACGCTACGCTTATTGCTGTCGATCCGGAAAGTAAGGTTCGTAGTGCGGCCGCCGATCCAAGGGGCGTCGGCACTGCGGCGGCAGAGTAAAATCAGCTATCTTCAGCCAAAAACCTAAAGGTATCCCGCCAACAGTCTTTTGCGGATTGCTTCCATAACATGCCATGAAACACATGTGGCTCACCGGAATAATAGCGAAACTGAAAGTCCCCCTCATAGTTGTTAAGAGCCACTTCAAAGCGTTGACTATCGTTCAAAACAGGATCACTTGTGCCGACGGGCACAAAGATCCTCGGTAAAGGTCTGCCAAAATCGACTTGCTTCTCAAACAAGGTCAATGGATTTGCAAGCTCAAGCTCCGTATCTGAATAGGGCTGCAACACGGGCAAATAGGCTTGGCTGATATCCCTGATATAATACTTAAGAATTAGAGAGAGCTCATCGAATCGCTCAAAACGTTCGGGCCTACTCGCCTCCAGAAAACCGCAAGCTGGTATCATCGCTTTTGGAAAGACCTCACAACCTTGCAAAGCCTTGGCCCATGCTTCCTTACGCTTTGTCGTCATCGCCGCAAAAAGCGCCAGGATAAGGTTTGCCCCAGCAGACTCCCCGGCCCACACCAGATTGTTCAAATCCCCTCCGTAAAACTCGATGTTCTTCAAGAGCCACAGATAGGCTGCAGCCGTATCCTCGAGGGCCGCTGGAAAAGGATGTTCTGGGGCCAAACGATAGGATATGTTCACAACCATATAACCACGGTTGGCGAATTGCATTGCCATCAGCCAATGGGTTTCTTTTGTGAAAAGGCGAAATCCCCCACCGTGCACATAAAACACCACCGGATAGGACTCCTTTTCCTCCTCCGGAAAATAGATATCTAAAAGATGTTCGGTTTTACCGTCAGGTAAGTAAGCAATATCTTTAACACAACGCACACCGCTAAATCGTGGTGACCATGCTGGATTCAACCGCATAAGCTGCGAGCCGGCGCCAAAAAATGCCCGCGATACGGTGAGCATGGCTTTCTGTCTGAAATTATTCGTGAGGCTATAACGCATCACTGTATCCTCGGCGATGATCTCACCTATGTCAACGATTCCTCATTTAAGCTGCAATAAATTAAATACGAAAGTCCAATTGCCTTTAATACTCTCGAACATATATGAAGAGCTATGGGCAAGAGATTGACTGAAGAGACACAGATCACCCCCGATGCGGTGTCAGATTATCTGCAAAAACTTGGCAAAAAAAATGTAGAAATTCTTCGGCTTCATCCCCTTGGTCAGGATACTCAAGAGGGTCTAAAAGCCTATGGTTATGGGCGACCTCTGGCGGTGCATTTCCGCTCCGATGATGGGGAGGAAAGCTGGGTTATTCGAACGATGTCTCCCGATCCTTTTGGACACGAACGAAGGTCGGATAGGGCGGAAGCAATCTTTATGGCCTTTGATTGTTTTGCTGGATTTCCTAAACACATTCAACCGCTTTCTATTGGCTGCTTTGACAAAGAGAGTAACCTTATTCCCATGGCCACTGGCGAGCCCTTTTTTGTCACCGAATACGTTGATGGAGAATTATACGCCCGAGATTTGCATGAAATGCAGGCGCTCGAAAAGGCCCGACCTCTTGATTTACAGAGGGCCGAAGCGCTGGCAAAATATCAAGCAAAGCTTCATTCCAGAAAAGTTCAGCCACAAAACTACGGTCGTTGTCTCCGTGATACTCTTGGCACAGGCGAAGGTATTTTTGGTCAACTTGATGCATTTCCAACAGACCACCCCACCATTACCCCTGAACGACTGCAAAACATTGAGCATGCCTGTTCCAAATGGCGCTGGAAACTTAAAACCAAAGCGCAGCGAGCCTGCCGCACCCACGGCGATTTTCATCCTTTTAATATTCTATTTCGTGAGTCCGATGATTTTTCAATGCTTGATTGTTCCCGCGGCGGCGTTGGTGAAGCGGCTGACGATGTCAGTTGCCTTAGTCTCAATTATCTTTTCTTCTCCCTGGATGCACAGAAGAAATTTAACGGGCCACTGCGGGAATGCTGGGACACTTTTTGGACAACCTATCTCCAGGAAACAAATGATTCTGAAATCCTTGAAGTCATACCCCTCTTCTACACCTGGCGTGTGCTGGTTGTAGCCAACCCGGTCTGGTACCCCAATCTTGATGAAGAGGTTCGGGAATCACTCTTTCGTTTTGCCGAAAATCTTCTGGAAGGCGAGCCTTTTTCCCCTGAAGAAATTACAGACTTCTTAGAGCTCTAGAAATTAAACAAGCAAGCGCTGCTGATACCAATAATTCCACAAATCAAAATTGGCACTATAAACATAGGCATTACCGCTCAAGCCCCGCTCCGCAACGCCCGCAAACTCCAGAAACTCCATATATTCCTTAAGAGGGCTAATGCTTAATTCTTCTTCGGCCCAGGCCAATTCCACTCCAGTCATATTATCCTGTAAGAACTGCATCAGCGCATGTTCCGGCGCCGCATATACCCCCTTATAGGTCACGCCCCTATCCAAATCGAACTCGTCCCAGAGTCGCTCAAAGAGAGCTTGCAGCTCATCGGAAGCATTCTCCAAAGCCTGATCGAGGCTATCATTGCCTTCAAGATTGGCGATTTCCGCACACACTCTTTGGGTAACATAAGGGTGTCTGCCACTGGCTGCTTCAATCGCATCGAGTTGGGGCTCGGAAAGAAAACGTTCCAGTGGCTTAAGCAATGCGGCAAATTCATCTACCTTAAGGGGCCCCAGAAAATGTGGCCTAAAGGTACTCAATGCAGAACGCAACTCCAAATTATAATCCCTAACCCGCCGTCCACCGGAAAAAATAATCGCTTGCGGCCCCCAGCTATCTTTGTGTTGGCTCAAACCCCCAAGGTGGTCGAGCAAGTCCAGGGCATCTTCAGAGATTAAGAGATCCGCATTATCGAAAAAGAGCACATAGGAACACCAAGTTTTTTTGCCGCGCTGAACGTCACGTATCTCCTGCAGAAGAGAATCAAATTCGTTGGACAATTCTTCGCCCAAGCCAAACTTAAGCCGCAGACCATGCTCTGGATGTTCCACATCCATCCCCGCTCCGCTAAAACCTTCCTTGATAAGCTTAGCAATACGTTCGTAAAATACATTTTTTCGTTTGTCGTAAACAGCGTCCAGGTCCACATAGATTGGCAGCACTTTGCCTTGCCCCTCAGTATTTTCCGGAAGCTCTTCAAGTAAAACCGCAAGCTGTTCGAGCATTGAAGTGCGACCTGTTTTTGGCCCTCCGCAGAGAATAATATCGCGGGCATGCAAGATCTGCTGCAAAATTGAGCGAAGTTGTTTTTGACGACCGACAAAGCACTGTTTCCCACCAACAGGTTCATCGTAAATGAAATTTGCCATACTAAAACTTAGGTCCGACCAATATAATCTATCACCGTGCGATATAAATCAGCACCCAAAACATCTGGCCCCAAGGCCTTGGCCTCCTCAAGCTTGGCCTTTGCTTCACTTAGATCTCCTGCATCAATCAAACACACACCAAGCTGATAGAGGTAAAAACCTAGCTCAGCGTTGTTACCACTTTCCCGTGCCTCCTCAATGAGGATGCCAAGTTGTGCGCTCCGATCCTTTTGCACACGCTCAACCTCTTCCATCTTATTTTCTTCCCGTAGAATATTTTCGATGAAGGTCAGAGCGGTCAGGGAGTGGGCCGAATGACTATCCGCATATGCCACCTTACGCAGTTCAAAGAGGGCAAGCTGCAGCTGCTGCCGGTGGTAATAACATAGCCCTAATGAAGTTCGTGCTGCGGAAGACCAAAATGGGTGCTTTCGACGGGTTGCCTCTCTGAAGCTCTCAATCGCCAGCTCTAATTTGCGCTCTCGGAAAAGAAAATCGAGACCAATTTTGTATAGGGCCTCCACCGCTTCATCCGATGCAGGATGCTCACTAACAATTTTTTCACGCACCCCACGCAACCCATCCAAATCATGTTGGGCCTCAAGGTTTGCCAGATCGTTAAGTAAGTCTTCTAAATTGGCCATTAAATTATCCTGAATTTTCGATATCGCAGAAAGCCAAATGGGTCAATTAGGCATAAAAGACTCTTTTTGTTGGGCTCTTCAACAAGATTTAGCTAACCCACTTTGCCTAAGGACCCATCTCAGAGGCAGGTGTCGGCTTTTCAGGCAAAAGGTCTTTGAGTTCAACCGCAAGAAACTCCGCATAACGCCTGTGTCCTTTCTGCGAAAAATGAATATCCCAGGAAAAATAGATCTCTTCCGCCCCTAAGGCTTTAAAGAACGGCAAAGGGTCGAGGCAGGGGATTTCGTTTTCCACACACCAGAGCTTCACCCGTTGTTGAAAATAGCCTGAGTCGTTATCTGTGCCCAACTGCTCTTTGACTGGAATCAGGGAAATAATCAACGAAACCTGAGAGTCCAAGGCTGCTTGTTTCAGCTCATTTAATTCTTCCAACAAAGTCTGATATCTCTCTTCCGGCACCCCATCTTTTCGTAGGGCCTTTAAAAAATCTTTTGATACATCGTTTGGAAAAAGATTCGCCACCGCAATTTTGCCGTTAAACTTACCCTTATGAAATCTCAAGAGTGCTGCCATATCGTACACTCCATAACCGGTCGCCCCCATATTGATGGGTAAGAGTGGGGTATTGGCTTGTTTCAAAAAGTGCCCAATAAAATTACTAAAGGTTCTTTCGGACGGCACATTAACCCCTTCGGTAAAAGAGTCGCCTAAAAACAAGATGGCGGGTGTTTTTGAATCGACTCTAAAATCTGTCTTGCGAAAACCAAATTCATCGGTCTCAAACATCAATTCCTGATAATAGACTTTAAGTTTTGCAAGGTGCTCAAGCAGACTCTCGTTATAGGGCACGTGCAAGGTTGTCACTGCTAAACCATTCCACACCGATGCATGAATGATACGTATATTCGGCTTATAACGGTAACTCGCTCTACCTTGAGCAGGTAAAGGCAAGAAGAGTGATTTTTTCATCAGAGCCACCTGCTCCGTATTGGCAAGAGCAGAGAAATGCCCTTCTTCCTCCTCGAAGACGTCAATGGCCCTAAGAAGTTCATCAAAATTTTCATCACGGAAATAGGACTGAAAAACATCGATGCCCTGCAAGAGCCTCGCTGGCTGCCCCTCTTCCCGACATTCCCGAACGTAGAGATGCAGACAAAGCAGACAGAGCAGCAGTGTTGAAAGAACAATAGCGAAGCCGTTAAGGGTATGCTTAAGAGCACTCATAGCTACTCAAGAGCATAGCTATTTTTCAAATGAAGGCAAAGTTTTACCTCAATCCAAAATGGAGACCCTTCTAAAATGTGGCACTTTAAGCTCTCATTTGGCACAAACACTCGTGTTTAAGCAGAGACTAAACTTCCTGATTCATTGTTTTTAAACATCATTTTGAGATGGCACAGATCATGCTTATCTATACGCTGGAAATGGAAGAACCCCCAATCAAGACGTTTTACTGCTCAGAATGCCGCACACGCCATGACGACCCAGGCTTCTGCTACCAATGTCCAGATGAGCCACTGCTCGATCTCATGGATCCTCAGGTTCACGAATGGCTCGCCGACATGGATCGCAAACGCAAATTTCAACATTACTACAAAATAGCCTTGGCTCTGGCCGCATCATTCGCTGGCCTTTGTGTTCTTTTTCCCCCTTTAGGGGTGACTACTCTCTTGATCCTATTTTCTGGAGCAAATGGTTCAAATTCAACAGAAGACTTTTTGATCGAGTTACTAGATGAATTGCCGTTGATACTTTCCGAGGCCACCGAGTCTCTTGTCATTCTTAGCGCCATCAAGATACTGGCTTTTATCCCTTTGATCAAAAGCTGGCATCTCTATCAAAATCCACCAAAGCTTCTTTATCCTGAGTTGAGTGGAGAAGACCTCGAATTTTTGGGCAAACACATCCCACTTGGTTTAAATACAGCTGTAGATGATGAGACACAGGCAATGATTGATGAGATTAACCATAGTAACGAGGATTCTACGTACGGTATTTTTTGGAGCAACTAAGAAGAAAAAAGTTTTTCACTCAAAGCCTGATAGGAACCCCTGCTCGCTTCATAGCCCTTATGGACACCATCGCGCACGACAAATTCTCCGCCAACAAACACATCCCGCAGAGCGCGGGAGTCGCCGCTAAAATACCAGGTCGAAAGTGGGTTGTCCGCGCCACCGCAAAGATGTGGGTCATTTAAAGCAACGCTAAAACCATCGGCAAATTGCCCAACCTCAAAGGCACCGCAGGCTAAGCCCAGGGCCTTGGCGCCGTAGACCGTGGCGGCCTGATGCAGATAAGCGGAAGCATCCTGCCCTTCATCGGCGAGCACATTACGCTGCTGCTTGCGCAGTCGCTCGTGCATCTCCAAACGGCGGGCTTCTTGTAAAATTGATGAAAAGGTCTGGCCATCGGTGCCAAGGGAAATGGGCACACCGGCTTGAAAAAGCTCACTCGCCGGCCCAAGGCCGTCACCTAAATCCGCTTCCGTACCGGGGCAAAAGCAAACTGCGGACCCATGTTGTTTGATCAGCTCAACCTCTTCAAAGCTGGCGTGGGTGGCGTGCACCAAAGTCGTACGCTTATCCAGAAGTCCCTCGCTCTCTAAAAGCGCAATCGGTGTTAGACCGAAACGCTCCTGGCATTCCTTGACTTCTTTTTGTTGCTCGGAAACATGCATATGAAAGGAGCGCTTAGGAAAAGTCGCACATACTTTCTGCAATTCCTCAAGACGCATCGCCCGCACACTATGTCCCGCAAAGCCCCAATCAATTCTTGCATCCGCTTCATCAGCACAAAAGTCTTCAAGCTTTTTGAGTTCCGCAAGGGCCTTGTCGATATCCTTATCGGCAAAACGTTTTTGATGCGCTTCTAAAGGTGCATCGAAACCACCATGCAAATAGATGGTGCGTAAAATTGTCAGCCTGATGCCGCTGTCTTTTGCCGCCTGCGCCAAGGCCTTACTCATGGCCAGCGAATCATCGTATGGCGTCCCATCGGCTTGATGATGCAGATAGTGAAACTCGCCGACGCTGGTTACCCCGGAAAGAAGCATCTCGATGAAAAGTTGGTGGGCAACCGTATACAGATCGTCGGGCGAAAGCTTTTGTGCAACTCCATACATGACCTGCCGCCAGGTCCAGAAATTATCGCCCTTTGGGCCAGCCCTTTGGGTGCGTCCACGCAGAAGCCTTTGAAAAGCATGGGAGTGGGCATTGACGTGCCCTGGCAACAAAAGTCGATCGGCTAAGAAAACATCCGCCGCCCCTAAGGTTGCCGCCGGCCCGACTTCAGTGATTCGTCCGTCATCACCGATACGCAAAAGCCAATCCGAATGCAGCGCACCCGCGACCCATATTTTCTCCGCACCAATAAGCACCCAAACTCCTTTTTAAAACAATAAAGCCAAAGCCTATAGGATTATACCGTAAATTACTCTCTTTAACCTTGCCAAAGCAAGGCGCATCGGGCAGCAATGGGCCCAAAGTCATGCGTGTTGTTGGAACATTATTGCCCGATGAAGATCGGCAGCTCTTAGAAGAAGCCATTTACGAAGCGCCAAAGTGGGTTCTTGCGCGCCGCGCGCCGATTCTCCTGCACGGCCAGCACCCGGAAGATGAATTCGACCCCGCAGATGAACGACTCGATAAAAAACTTTCACTTTTGCAGAAAAACAAACTCAAACGCTACGTCTTCCCCTTAAAAACATCCGCAGGGATGCGGGTGGTGAAAATTGGCGAAATCACAACCTTCGGCAATGCATTGCAAGGACTCCTGGGCCAATCCATATCCCGCAAAGAACATGCCTACCAGGAGCAAGCCCAAGCCCTTGGGGTCGCTGCTACAAGCTCGCAGGGCTATCTTGAATTGCGTGAGGGCCCACGACTTATTCGTTCGGCCAATATTCAAAAGCCCCTGCCCAAAGAATGGCCCTTGCTCGATGATGTTTTTGCTAAAGAATATGAGAAACATGGGCTCGCCGCCTTAGAGCCCTTGGCTGAATGCATCGCCGATATTCACAAAAAGAAGTTTTTTCACGCCGATCTTAAAGGCTTTCACGCCTATATTTCAAAGCTGGACGAACTTGAGAATGCCCCTGCTCAGTACGAATGTTTATGGATCGATCTGGCCCGCTGTGGCTTTAATCTTTCCCATCGACAGCGCATTATCAACCTCTACCAGACCCTGCGCTTTATTGTGCCAATGGAAGAAGAGCCGCAAAAAGTTTTTATCAAGGCCTACTGCAAAGCCGCACAATGGCAGGAAAATGCCAGCGATAAGATATATCAAAAAGTGCAAAAATTCTTAACCTATAAGCTTAGGACCCATCCCAATGCTCTCGCTTAAGAATACGCGGCAAGTGCTCTACTGGGCCATTTTTCTCGGTCTTCTGGTGCGCATCTCCAGCGCCACCTTTGGCTTTGGCTTTCACGCCCGGGATGACTATTTTCATGTTTTAGATCCGGCCATCCATTGGCTCGAAGATCCGGAATTCAACTGGGAGACAAGTGACCTCGCGGGTGCGGGCCTACGTTCCCACCTCATCCCTCGCACCGTGTTGAATCTCCTTAAGCTGGAAATTGCCCTTGGCATCGAAGATCCAACAACGCAGCTAGCACTGATCTTTGTGCTTTTGGGCCTCTATTCCCTGCTGGCGGTGCCAGGCATGTTTCTATTGGTCCGACAAATAGCCGATGAGAAGACGGGCCTCATTGCGGCATTGATTACGGCCCTGCATTTTAGTTTGCCCTATGGCGGCACCAAACTCCTGATTGAGGCCATTGCCATTCCGCCCCTTGTGTTTGGCTTCTACTTTGTCGCCCGCAAAGATGGACGGGGCTATTTCCTGGGCGGACTTCTTCTTGGCTTCGCCTGCTGGCTTCGCTTTCAAATCGGAGTGGCTTGCTTAGGCCTTGTTGCCGCAATCATTTACACCCATCTTAAAGAACGAAAGGAGGGGCAGGACAAAGAGTTTGGGCTACTCGCTAAGAATCTAGGGCTGCTCGCCTGCGGTGCAGGGCTAACACTTTTGCTGCAGGGGCTTTACGACATTTATACCACTGGCGTTTTCTACGGGCCCTTTATCAACAATCTGAAGTTCAATATGAACCCACCTAAATCCCTGACCTCATCGAGCGCCTTTTCCTATATCATCATGTGGCTTACACTTTTGCTGCCGCCATTTGCTTTTGTCCTTTTACCACCATTCATAAGAGCCGCGCGTCTCTATCCCCTGCTCTCTTTTCCCTGGCTTGCCTTTCTAATTACACATTCATTCATCTCCCATAAAGAAGAGCGCTTTATGTATCCGGTGATCCCGCTCTTCTGTGCTCTCTTGGCCCTAAGTCTTTTTGTTAAAGAAGATTGCAATCACCCCTACTGGCACAAAGTCAAAAAATGGTGGGGTGTAAGTGTAAAGGCTTTTGTCTGCGTTCATATTCTGGCGCTCGGTTTGGTGTGTATCAACCAAAGCCAGCTCAACCAAAGGCAGGCCATGAGCAAATTACGCACCGACGCCCAAGCCACAGGCCTTCTGTCTATTGGGCCGGAAATTCAATCCTATTTTTTAGAGCGTAAAGATTTGACCATACTGCGTCGCGGTAAGCCGCGCCTCGAATGGCTACAAGCAGTGATGATTCCAACCCGTAAACAAAAGCAAGAGATCAATCGAGTCATATCCTACAAAGCGGAACACGAAACGGTTGCAGCACACCTCAAGGCGGTTGAGCTCGAATGTGAAGTCAAAGAAGAACTGCGCGGCTGGTGGCTCGATCGACTTGTTTATAAGGGTAACCCTCGGCACAATCGAAGACGTTCAACCATCGAGTTCTGGCACTGTCAGGATAATATGCTTAAAAATTAGTGCACGGTCTGCTCTTCTAAAGATTCATCATCTTTAAAAAATACAACCTCCGTGCCTTTAAGATCCGCAACAATATGATCACCACTGCCAAAGCGTCCTGACAAAATTAAAGACGCCAACGGGTTCTGCAGCTGTTGTACAATCGTTCGTTTTAAAGGTCTCGCCCCATAGACAGGATCGTAGCCTTGCTCGCTTAAAAGATTCTGCAGCGCCGGCCGAATCTCTAAAGACATACCTTTGTCCTCGAGAAGCTTACGCAGATGACCCAGCTGAATATCCAAAATATCAAGCATATGCTCTTCACCCAGTGCGTGAAAAACAATGGTTTCATCAATCCTGTTTAGGAATTCTGGTTTGAAGTATTTTTGCAGTGCTTCCATGACTTCCGCACGCATGCGCTTTTCATCGCGCCCCGCATATTGGGAAATGGCCTCCGAACCGATATTGCTTGTCATCAAAATAACCGCATGACGAAAATCCACCGTTCGCCCCTGGGAATCGGTCAAACGACCATCATCAAGCATCTGCAGGAGAATATTAAAAACATCCGGATGGGCCTTTTCTATTTCGTCAAAAAGAATCACCGAATAAGGCCGCCGACGTACACTTTCTGTGAGTTGCCCGCCTTCATCGTAGCCAACATAGCCCGGAGGTGCACCCAGCATTCGGGATACCGCGTGCTTCTCCATATACTCGCTCATATCTAAACGGATCATTGCCTGCTCATCATCGAAGAGGAACTCCGCCAGGGCTTTGGCGGTCTCGGTTTTACCAACCCCGGTTGGTCCCATGAAAAGAAAAGAACCCACCGGCCGTTGTGGATCGGCCAAACCCGCACGGTTGCGACGAACAGCCTCGGAAACTCCCGCCACCGCTTCACGCTGCCCAACAACCCGCTTGCCTAACTCTTCTTCCATATGCAGCAGCTTGTCTTTTTCCGCGCTGAGCATTTTGCTTACCGGAATTCCGGTCCAGCGCGCCACAATACGGGCAATGCCTTCAGCACTTACTTCCTCCTGCAACATTCTTGTTTCAATCGTGTTTAGAGTCTGCTGAGCTTGCTCAAGCTCTTCCTTAGCTTGCGGTATTTTCCCATATTGTAATTCCGCTGCACGCTGCAATTCCCCTTGTCGCTCCGCTTCCGCCTGCTGCGCCTTAAACTCTTCCAGATCTTCCTTAATGGTTTGAACATCTTTGATCAGCTTAACTTCGTTTTGCCATTGGGTACGCAAAACCGCATCCTGTTCTTTGAGTTCCGCCAGCTCCTCTTCAACCAAGGCAATGCGTTGCTTGGAGGCATCGTCCTTTTCTTTAAGCAAAGCCTGACGTTCAATTTCCAACTGGGTTAACTTTCGGCCCAGGTCATCTATCTCGACCGGCAAGGAATCAATTTGTAGACGCAAATAGCTCGCCGCCTCGTCCACCAAATCAATGGCCTTATCCGGTAAGAAACGCTCCGTAATATAACGGTTTGAAAGAGTTGCGGCGGCCACCAATGCCGCATCCTGAATGCGCACCCCGTGATGAATTTCATAGCGCTCTTTCAAGCCGCGTAAGATCGAAACCGTATCCTCAACACTCGGAGCCTCAACGACAACTGGGGCAAAGCGACGCTCCAGTGCTGCATCTTTTTCAATATGCTTGCGGTATTCATCGAGGGTTGTGGCGCCAACGCAGTGGAGCTCGCCGCGGGCTAAGGCGGGCTTAAGCATATTGGACGCGTCCATTGCCCCTTCTGCCGCCCCAGCGCCAACGAGTGTATGCAGCTCATCAATAAAGAGAATCACTTCGCCTTCGCTCTCAGAGACTTCTTTAAGAAGTGCTTTGAGCCGATCTTCAAATTCGCCCCGATACTTGGCACCGGCCACAAGGGCCCCAAGATCCAATGAAATGAGCTTCTTATTACGAATTCCTAAGGGCACATCCCCTTCGACAATACGCCGGGCCAACCCTTCAACAATGGCGGTCTTACCAACACCCGGCTCACCAATCAGCACCGGGTTGTTCTTGGTGCGCCGAGCCAAAACCTGGAGCACCCGCCGGATCTCATCATCCCGTCCAACCACCGGATCGATTTTTCCTTTGCGGGCTTCTGCGGTCAGATCGCGGGCATAACGGCTCAGGGCTTGGTATCTGTTTTCCGGATTCTCATCGGTGACACGATGGGAGCCGCGAATATCTTCCAGGGCTTGCAAAACCACTGCCGGCGTGATCCCTTTTTTGCGTAAAGCATCACCCACCTGCGCCCCATCATCGCAGGCCGCCAGAAATAAATGCTCCGTTGAGATATAGTCGTCCTTTAATTGATCCGCATGATGCTGCGCACGCTCAAGGGCTTGATTCAGTTTCGGTCCAAGATAGGGCTGACTTCCCGAAACCTTCGGCAGAGCCTTGATGAGACGATCCAATTCTTGCGCCAAAAGCGCCGGCTCTACACCAATTTTATCGAGCAGAGGACCGACAATACCCCCATCCTGCTCGATGAGCTTGGCCAAAAGGTGCTCTAACTCGATGACCTGCTGCCCCAATTGCAGGGTCCAGCTCTGGGCATCCAGCAATGCTTCCCGGGCTTTTTGCGTATAATTATCCAAGCGCATACAAATTTCCGCCTATCCTACGATTTTGCTCTATTAACTTAAGTCTTTCAAACCAGCCCGCAAGTTATTTGTTACAAAATATGCGCAGAGCGATCCGCCAAAGAACGGCAAATCTGGTATAACTTACTGATAATAAAAAGGTTAGGCTCAGGAGGTCTGGACGTAAGCCATGCGCAGTTCAGCAACAATACGCTGCATTCCCGCCTCTTCCTGCGGGTCGAGATTGCCCTTGGTCTTCTCCTGAAGCATGGCCAGAATTTCAATATATTCGTGGGCCAATTCACGGTTTTTAGGCATGCCGTGCTTTTCCGCATCCGGCAACACACCCATGGCCGCCATCGCGTTGGTCGCCAGTGAAGCAACGAATGTCATAAAATCCATTCCCGCTGGTGCATCTGCGGACTCACTCGCAGCCGCAAAGGGCTCGTTCGAAGCGGGCTCCGGTGCAGGATCTACACTCGGTTCATCGGGCTCTGCGCTCTCGTCGCGCACTTCCCCTTCGGCGTCAAAACGGCGCCGATCCACCACCTTAATCGGTGATGATTCGAATTCTTCATTATCGCTCATAACGAAAAGAGAAAGACTATTGTTCTGCCGTGGGCTCTGGATCGCTGACCAGAACCGGGCCGCTCGCCGCTGCATCAGTGCTCTCGGCTTCGCCTTCAGGCGACTCGATATTCAGCTCCACATCCACATCCAAAGACTCACATTCCTCGCTCATATCAGCGAGCCCTGACAAGTGCTGCTCTAGATCACTCTTGGTAATAAGCCCTTTACGCAAATTGCGCTCTTGCAGGCGAACATCAAATTTAGTTTCATTATTTGTATCACTCATAACTTCGACCTCTGTTGGGCGCTCTATAAGCGCTTGCCGGCCCGCTGGTCAAGCCCCCAGCCTCAAATGCGTTCACTTCACGAAAGCTGGATTTTTATCAAACTATTTTGCCAAATTTTTTGACCGCCGCACTTTGGCGGCCTAATATCAGCGGAGCAACGAGACGTAAGTTCATTTTAAATTTTCTTGATTAACCTTGCTGAGCGGTTGGCGCAAAGGCGCGAACCCTTCAGGCAATGGTGTGGGATTGGTGCGTAAATATGTCTAATCGCAGAAAAAAAAGCTCCCCCCGAAACACCCGTCAAAGCTCCAAGGAAAGCGGGCACATAGCGATTCTGGGTCTGCCCAATGAGGCACTCTGTATCATTCTTGGCTGCATGGGGCTCTTAACAGTCCTGTCTTTGACCAGCTATAGCGCAGTGGACACATCCCTGAATACCAGTGGCTCCACCCAGGTGCATAACTGGATTGGACCCGCCGGCGCCTACTGGGCCGATCTTCTCCTGCAAATATTTGGAGTTGGAGCCTACGCCTTTGGCCTCGGATTACTCCTCGCCAGTTGGCGCTCCTTTGGCGCCAAGCGCATCCTGCCAGGCTCTCGTGAAACCTTTGGCCTCTTCCTCCTTGTGCCAACATCGGGAACCTTTGCCCACCTCCTCTTTCTCGACAAGACTGAAACCTTTCCCGCAGGCGGGCTCATTGGCAATTTACTTGGCCAAACTCTGCTTGAGCAATTTGCAGCGGTTGGTGCGGTTATTATTGCTGGTGGACTCTTGCTCCTGGCTATCGCCGTCACCACCGATGGAATCCTTAGTGGGCTGGGACTCCAGACCACGCAAATTCTGAAACGGTGTTTGGTGCTTTTCAAAAGTTTGGCCCATTTGCTCCAGGAGCGACGTCGCCACCTTCTTGAATACCGGGCTGCGATGGCAGCCAAGCGCAGTGCCAATGTTGATGACTGGCTGAAGAAGAATCAATCGATTATTGAAAAAGACGAGAACTTTAGCGAGCGCAGCATGAACCGAGCCGCTGATTTGGCCCGCAACATGGCAGAAAAAAGCGCTTCCCGCGAACAACTTCGTAAAGAGCGACAGACCCAAAAGAAACTCGATAAACTCGAAGAAATGCTGCAGCGTAAAGAGCTTGAAGAATCTCTTGAAGAGCCAAGCCAGGAAGTCGCGGTGAAGCCCGCAATTATCACACAGGACGAGCCCCACGTAGAAGAAGCTCCCCTGAGTCAACGACAGGTTGAAGAAAGCAAGCCTGCACCGGCACCGAAAAAGGCTGAAAAGCCGGTACAGCGTGCCCTACCGATTGAGGACACGAAGGCCACACCCCCACCGCTTAAGGAAAACGTTGCCGAAAAACAACCGGAAGCAGTACCTGAACCGACAGATATCGACCCACAAGCTATCTTTGCACCGAAACCTGAGAATAAGGACAAGGCAAGTAATCCTGAGACCGCAAAGCATGAAGACGAGTCCAACCAACCGCAAATTGTTGAGCTCACACCGGACATCGATCGGGAAGCCATTGAGCAGGCAGCTAAAGAAAAGGTCAGCATTGAAGCCAAAGATTATGAATTGCCCCCTGGAACCCTCCTGGATTTCGCAGCTGTAGAGCGCCATAACGTCGATCCTGAATTGCTGCAGACCAATGCTGAAAAGCTCACCAAGGCCCTCAAAAACTATGGTATCCACGGACAAGTGCGGGAGATCCGCCCCGGGCCAGTGGTCACCATGTATGAATTTGTTCCCGGTGCGGGCATTAAGGTTTCGAAGATTGCCGGACTCGCAGACGACTTAGCCATGAGTATGGAAGCCATGCGCGTGCGTATCGTTGCTCCTATTCCAGGCAAAGGGGCAGTCGGAATTGAAATCCCGAATGAAACCCGCGAAAGCGTTTTCATTAAAGAAATCATTACCCACAAAAAATTCCGGTCCGGCGGCGCCACCCTACCACTGGCCCTAGGAAAAGATATTGAGGGTAATGCCTACTCTGCGGACCTCACCAAAATGCCTCACCTCCTTGTTGCTGGTGCCACTGGTGCAGGAAAGAGTGTGTCGATCAACTCCATGATCATGAGTATTCTCTACAATTCATCTCCTGAAGATGTACGTATGCTCATGGTCGATCCTAAAATGCTGGAGCTTTCGGTCTACGATGGTATTCCCCACCTCTTGTTGCCCGTCGTCACCGATCCAAAGAAGGCCTCCATCGCTTTACGATGGGCCGTGCGTGAAATGGAGCAGCGCTACGAAATCCTTTCCGCAACCGGCGTACGAAATATCGCCAGCTATAATAAGAAGGTTAAAGAAGCGGAAGAAGAAGGGCGTAATCTCGTTATCGATCCAAAAGATCCAAGCGAGGCCCCACGTCGTTGCGAAAAGATGCCTTATATCGTCATCATCGTCGATGAGTTGGCGGATTTAATGATGGTTGCTTCTCGGGAAGTGGAATCCTCCATCATGCGACTGGCGCAAATGGCACGGGCCGCCGGAATTCACTTGATTCTTGCTACCCAACGACCTTCCGTTGATGTTTTGACTGGGGTTATTAAGGCCAACTTTCCTACGCGAATCGCCTTTCAAGTCGCCTCTAAGCATGACTCGCGGACAATCATCGATGCCAACGGCGCCGAGCACCTGCTTGGCCGCGGAGACATGCTTTATCTTTCCCCCGGTGCGGGCGGAATCACTCGTGTACACGGAGCCTTCGTCAGTGACGAAGAAATTGAAAAGACCGTAAAATTCATCAAAGGCCAGGGTGAACCACAGTACAATGAAGATATTCTCAACGTTCAGGTGGAAGAAAGCGAGAGCTCTGAAGAGGATGAAGATCGGGATGAAATGTACGATCAGGCCCTGAACATTGTTCTTGAAACCCAGCAAGCTTCAATCTCAATGATTCAACGGCGCCTGCGCATCGGCTACAACCGGGCAGCTCGTCTGGTCGAGACCCTTGAGCAGGAAGGGGTGGTCGGCCCTGCGGACGGCGCCAAACCTCGTGCGGTCTTAATCCAGCCCTCGGTTTGATAATTTTATAGGCAAAATCAATTAGTTGTCCCGGTCCTCCCCCGCGACTGGCGCTCGCCTAAAAAATAAGGCATACCCTCCCCCATGTTAAGCAGTCTAATAACGATCTTAAGCTTGGCGGCCACCGCCACCAGTCCGGAGATATTTACTCAAATTGCCAAAGGTTATGAGGCCTATGGCGACACCCATATCCACTTTCAACAAAGCTATGAAGATGCACTGCGCGGTACTAAACGCTCGGAAAGCGGTGAAATCTATTTGAGCAAGGACGGCAAAGTACGTTGGGTCTACCGCAAGCCAGCACGTAAGGATTTCATATTTAATGGTACAAGCGCCTATTTTTATGAGCCAGAGTTCGCCCAAGTCACAGTTTTTGAAAAGTTTGCGGGCAGCCCGTTGGCCCAAACCTTAGGTGCACTCTGGGGGCAGGGCAATCTGCAGAAGCACTTTGTCCTCACCAAAACCACGCCTGCCAGCGAGACAGAACCACACATACGCCTTTACTTAGAGCCCAAAGAAACTTTAAGTGGTGTTTCCAGCGTGGAGTTAGCCATCGATGCGAAACGCTACCTGGTAGAAGAATCAAAATTGATCGATCCTTTGGGCAACGCCACAATCTATCGCTTCAAAAACTTCAAAAAGCTTAAAGATCTTAAAGCGGAAATTTTCGACTTTCAAATTCCCGAAGGCACAAACGTCTTAAGGGGTCAGAGCGCCCCTCAAGGCTCCTAAACCTGCAGCGCAAAAGTACGCAGGACATCATTTAGAGAAGTTTTCTTATCCGTACTCTCCTGGCGCTCGCCAATCAAAAGAGCGCAAGGCATATTGTATGCACCGGCGGGAAATTCCTTAACCCGAGTACCCGGCACCACCACGCAACGGGGAGGTACTGCTCCTTTAAGCACTTTTTCCTCACTGCCACGTACGTCAATAATCGGCGTCGACGCGGTTAAAGTCACCCCTGCGCCCAAAACAGCCTCTTGCCCAATATGAACGCCCTCGACCACAATACAGCGGGAGCCTATAAATGCACCATCTTCAACAATGACCGGCGACGCCTGTGGAGGCTCGAGAACCCCACCAATACCGACTCCCCCGGACAGATGCACGCCCTGCCCTATCTGGGCACAGGAGCCTACGGTGGCCCAGGTATCCACCATAGAGCCAGCCCCAACATAGGCACCAATATTCACATAACCGGGCATCACCACCGCGCCTTTTTCCACATGGGCCCCATAGCGTACGGTTCCAGGAGGAACGACCCGAACCCCTTGAGCCTTAAGGTCGCGTTTGAGCGGAATTTTATCGTGAAAAACGAAGGGTCCTACTTCCATAACCTCCATCTGGGCTAACTCGAAATAGAGCAAAATAGCCTGCTTAAGCCAGCTATGGGTCTGCCACTGCCCGTCTATCTTCTCGGCCACCCGTGCTGCGCCGGAATCAAGCAGCCCTATGGCCTCTTGTACCGCGTTTTCTACCGCTTCATCCCGATAATCCGGATTGGCGTAGGCTTTCTCAATAATATCCATTAATTCTTGCTGATTTGTATTGTCCATAGGCCCCTTTTAACTACAAGAGAAGAGAGGCTTCAACCCTTGACCGCAGCTTCCTTAATGCCTAAGTTGCGTGCAAACCGAACGAGGGGAAGTCGATTATTATGGCAGCTTGGTGGAATGCATTTATACCGACCAAAAATGAGCGGGAATTAAGCCGTTTGCAGGCTAAGCTTGCGCAGATCAATGACTTTGAAAGCTCCCTCAAAGCCCTACCCGATCATGCCTTAGCCGCCAAAACTAACGAATTTAAGGAGCGTTTTGAGCGAGCCTATGCGGAAGCCGGTGGCGATCCGAAACGCACGGTCACAGAAGGCACACCAGAGAGCGTCAAGGCGGACAGAAAGCTCGTCGATATCGCACTCAATCCGATCATGGCGGAAGCCTTTGCTGTCGTTCGGGAAGCGGCCCGACGCACCGTAGGTATGCGCCATTTCGACGTACAAATGATCGGCGGTATGGTACTCAACGAAGGAAAAATCGCTGAAATGAAAACCGGGGAAGGAAAAACTCTGGTGGCCACCTTGCCGGTTTACCTCAACGCCCTGGCAGGTCGCGGATCTCATGTTGTAACGGTTAACGAATACCTGGCCTCCCGTGATGCAGAATGGATGGGGCAGATCTATAATTTCCTTGGCATGGGAGTTGGAGCCATCGTGCACGGGGTCAGCGATATAGAACGCAAACGTGCCTATATCGAACCCATCACCTACGGCACCAACAGTGAATTTGGTTTTGATTATCTGCGAGACAACATGAAATTGTCTCTGGATGAATATGTGCAGCGAGGCTTGCATTTTGCCATCGTCGACGAAGTCGATTCTATTCTTATTGACGAAGCCAGAACACCGTTGATCATCTCCGGACCGTCTGAGGAATCCACGGAAAAATATGGCCGTATCAATACGATTATTCCAGGTTTGAAACGAGAAGAAGATTATACCATCGATGAAAAATCCCGCTCTGTTGTTCTCACCGAACGTGGAATCCACAGTGTTGAAGAGCGTCTGGGAATCGATAACCTCTACAATCCAGAGCACATCGAAATCCTACATCACGTCAATCAAGGACTGCGGGCCCATACCGTATTTAAACGGGATATCGACTATATGATCGATCAGGGTAAGGTGAAGATTATTGATGAGTTCACCGGACGCGTCATGGACGGGCGGCGCTGGTCCGATGGGCTGCACCAAGCCATTGAAGCCAAAGAAGGTGTGAAGATTGAAAACGAAAATCAAACCTTGGCCACAATCACCTATCAAAATTATTTTCGTATGTTTCTTAAGCTCGCAGGTATGACCGGAACAGCCGAAACCGAAGCGGAAGAATTCTCTAAAATTTACAGTCTGGATGTGGTCGTCGTACCAACAAACAAACCTATTGCCCGGGATGACAATCACGACCTGGTCTACCGAACCGAGATGGAAAAATTTCAAGCCATTGCGGAAGAAATTCAAGACCGAACGACCAATGGGCAACCTGTTTTGGTGGGAACAACGAGTGTTGAAAAAAGTGAAGTACTCTCGCGCCACCTCAAACGCTTAAAAATCAATCACAACGTGTTGAACGCCAAGTACCATGAACGGGAAGCAGAAATTGTTGCCCAGGCCGGTGCGCAAGGCTCGGTAACAATCGCCACCAACATGGCGGGACGTGGAACGGACATTCTTTTAGGTGGTAATCCTGAATTTCTGTGTAGGCAGGAAGTCGATCCGGAAGAAAACGAGAGTCTCTACCTACAAACTCTGGAAAAATATAAAAAGGACTGTGAAGAACAGAAACAACAGGTTCTCGATGCGGGCGGGCTGCACATCCTGGGCACAGAACGGCACGAATCGCGCCGAATCGACAATCAGCTGCGTGGGCGAGCTGGGCGCCAGGGAGATCCAGGGAGCTCTGTCTTTTACCTTTCCCTCGAAGACGACTTGATGCGTATTTTTGGCGGCGAGCGGATTCAAAATCTGATGACCCGTATGGGTATGCAGGAGGGTGAGGTCATCGAGCACCCTTGGGTGAATCGCTCCATCGAGAATGCACAAAAACGGGTCGAGGGGCATAACTTCGATATTCGTAAGAATCTTCTCGAATACGA
Organism: uncultured Bdellovibrionales bacterium; assembly: GCA_964013445.1. Taxonomy (GTDB): domain Bacteria; phylum Myxococcota; class XYA12-FULL-58-9; order XYA12-FULL-58-9; family JASMKV01; genus JASMKV01. The sequence continues at coordinate 28,710 of CAXGWX010000006.1, forward strand.
CGATGTTATGAATGAGCAAAGAAAATCGCTCTACAAGCTGCGACGGGATGTTATCGGCGCATCACCGGAAAATATGCGGGAGATGGTTTACGACCTCTGCGAGGATGCCATCATCAATATGGTCACCCGTACCTGCCCGGAAAAATCTCATGTGGAAGATTGGAATCTCGACAGCCTTGAAGAAATCTTTCATGAGCAGTTCGATTTGCGCCTTGAACTTCGAAACCTCACTGATGTCACTCATGAAGAGCTTGAAAATCAGCTTTTTGCCGAAGTTGAAAAAGGCATTGCTCAAAAAATTGAGCTTTACCAAGAGGAGCCATTTTTCACGATCTCCAGAATCATTTACCTACAAACCATAGATAATCTTTGGAAAGATCACTTACGTGAAATGGACCACCTACGTGAAGGCATTTCACTGCGAGGCTACGCCCAAAAGGATCCAAAGCAGGAATACAAAAAAGAAGGCTTTAACCTCTTTGCAAATATGATGGCCGCCATTGGTGGGGATGTCCTACAGAAAGCTTTTCGGGTTGTTATCACCCATACAACGGAAGAAGATTATCAGGCCCGCCTTGAAGCCAGACGTCAACGAGAGGCCCAACAAATGCGCATGGGTTCCCCTGCCAAGGAAAAGCAAAAGACAGTGCGACGCAGCGACAAAAAGGTCGGTAGAAATGACCCATGCCCCTGCGGCAGTGGCAAAAAGTTTAAGAAATGTTGTGGGCTAAGCAATGATCTCCATCCATGATCCAATCCACGGCGCCATCGAGGTTACTCGGCCTGAACTTAAACTCATCGACTCCCACGCCTTTCAACGTTTACGTAATATAAAACAGCTGGGCTTCGCAGAACTCGCCTTCCCCGGTGCGACCCACACCCGTTACGCCCATTCCCTGGGCGCCATGCATATGGCAACACAAATTTTTACGGCCATCCGTAGAGAACTTGATCTCCCAGAAGCAGAAGAAGCGCGTATACGGCAAACCTTGCGACTGGCGGTTTTATTTCATGATCTAGGGCACCCGGCCTTGAGCCACGTCAGTGAAAGTATCATGCCGCAACTGAGTGAACTCAATCTTGGCGCCTGGGCTAAAAACGATAGCCGACAAGCCAATCATGAAGACTATACCTTGAAAATTATTCTACACTCACACCTATACGACCTGATTTGCGAACATGTTGGAGATCTCGGTGTAAAACCAGAACACATTGCCATGCTCATCTCCGGCGATGAGAGTGTTGAACCAGGAGTCTTTACGGTCAACAATACCAATCTCTTTTTGCTTTTACATCGCATTGTCTCTGGCGAAATGGATGCGGATCGTATGGATTATCTGCGCCGCGACGCCTATTACTGTGGTGTCGGCTATGGACAGTTTGACCATCTCTGGCTGATACAAAACATCACCGCCATCAAAAAGGACGATACTCTTTCCTTAGGACTCAAGCATAAAGGGGTATGGGCTTTTGAAAACTTTCTTCTGGCCCGCTACCATATGTTCTTGGCCGTATACTACCATCATACCTCTGTATGTTTTGACCATTTGCTGCAAAAGTTTTACGATTCTAATAAATACACCCTGCCTGCGGATATCGACGAATATCTACAAACGGACGACATCCAACTGATCAACATGTTGCGACACACAGATGATTTTTGGGCACAACAGGTAACCCAGAGGCGCCCCTATCGGCTCTTGATCGAGACCCATGAGTTTGCCCAGAAAGATGAATTCGCGGAAATGGGAAATGCATTGAATGCGGCTGGAATCGAGTATTTTACGCTTAAAACACAAGGTATTCTCTCCAAATATTTCCGCAAATCGCACCAACATTCCCCTCTTCTGGTTATCGAGCCCGAACTGCAACGGGTTAGTCCCATAGAAGAATACACATCTCTTTATAAGCGCTTTGAGGATGTGGTCGGGCTTTGCCGTTACTATTGTCAGCCAGATCAATTCAATGAAGCCAAAGCCATCCTTCAGCAATTTCTGCCAAGAAAAGCTTAAACTTTACTCAGTGATCGTTTAGGATAAGTCTATGAAGCGTTTGCCATCATCCAGACGTACCCGGACTGCGACCCAGGAAACAGCTTTACCGCTTTTCGCCTCCGCAAAGAAACGTGAAGACAAAAAACGAGTCAGCACGAGAGTTCTGGACCGACCAAGTGACGTTCCCGAACACATTTCCAGCGGCATTCGCTCTATGGACAAAGTCCTTCAGGGAGGCTTCCCGGTTGGAGAACTAAGTCTCGTCGCTGCCCGCCCCAAAGTAGGGTCTACATCCCTGCTCATGGGAACAAGCCTGGAGGCCCTAAAGGCCCAGCATCGCGTTGCCTATGTTTCAGAAAGACTGGAAGAAAAGCAGATACGGGGCCGATTTGTCGTTCTTGAATCGAAGGTTAATGGTCACCGCTTCCGCGCTGGCTTTATTTCAGCAGAAGATCGGGTCGCCTTAAACGTTGCACGGGAACATATTCCTTGGGCATCATTAAGTCTGATCACCAAAAAAACTATTTCCAATCGCGTTATTGATTCTCATTTCTTTTCCTATCACCCAAGGCTGGTGATCGCCGATCTTCGTATGAAGCTCAAAGATAATGGCCGCGTTGAGCGTGCGGGCGAGCCCGGTGATACGGTAGATACGCTGAAAAATTTTGCCCGCAAGCATCAAATTGCGGTGGTTCTCCGTTATGTATTACCCAAACGTAACTTTCCCCCCGATCGACTTGAATTGCCTGGTCTTGGCTCTTTTGCAAATCACTTCGCCACCGCCTGCATTTTACACCGTGAAGAAGTAACCAACCCGGACGGAATTCCTGATAACAATATAGGTGTCGCCCAACTCAGTGTGATTCGCCTCAAAAACAAAGATGTTGAGCCCCGTGAAATAAACTTAGGTTTCGATCAACGCTACGCTGGATTCAGCGACCTCTAAAGTTAGATGACTTCCGAAGAACACATCAACGAGTCGCAAAACGACGACAATGAAGATTTTAAACTTGATGGCCCCATCAAACGCAACCTCCATATTTTACTGCCTATTGTTATAGGTTTTCTCGTTGCTCCTCCTCTAACGCGGCTTATGCAGGAATATCGAGCGGTCGTATTAAGCCGCAGCGATGGCGAACTCCTGATCATGGAAAAAGATCGGCCCCCTGAACTCATCGGAGAAATAGAGGTTGAACCAGGCCAAATGGTCTGCAAGGAAGCCGGCAGCTGGAACCCCAGCGAATGCCCCAAGCAAGCCGACGACAGCAAGCTTGAGGAACTCTACACACGCTATACCAGTTCTTTCGTTGGTAGAATTGTTGGCATCAATCCGCCCCTTATTCCCGGCGGTGCATCCAGTGCGGTTGTACTCCTTGAAAATAAGAAAAAAATTGAAATTGAGCTATGGGCCCAACATTTAGCGGGGGCCAAAGTCGGACTGGGACTCAAAAAGAACCGAGAAAGCTGGGAGCCGAGGCTGGTTGCTGATCCCTTCGCGGGTAATATTCACTTTCAAGCCCCGCAAGAAAAAGGCACCCCTGAGCAAACAAAAAACTAATCATTTTATGTTTGCTCCTTACTTCAAGAAGTCTTAATTTACTCAGAACAATTTAAGGAGTAGAGCCATGAGTTTTGTTCCATCGCGGATGTTTTTCACCAAAGGTGTGGGCCGCCATAAAGACTATCTCAATTCATTCGAGCTTGCCCTTCGTGACGCCCATATCGAAGGCTGCAATTTAGTCACTGTCTCAAGCATTTTACCTGCTCAATGCAAAATAATTTCAGTCAAGAAAGGCATGAAAGAAATTACTCCCGGTGCAATTACTTTTGCTGTGATGGCGCGTAATGCCACCAACGAGCCCAATCGTCTGATCGCTGCCTCTATCGGTTTGGCGCAGCCCAAAGATAAAAGCATGTATGGCTATCTCTCAGAGCACCATCCTTATGGGGAAACTGACGAAAAGGCCGGAGACTACGCCGAAGATCTGGCCGCAACAATGCTGGCTTCTTCCTTAGGCATTGAATTTGATCCGGATGCGGCGTGGGACGAGCGAGAAGAAGTTTTTAAGATGTCAGGCAAAATTGTGAAAACGACCAATATTACCCAAAGCGCCAGAGGTAATAAAGACGGACTCTGGACAACAGTGGTTGCGGCCGGCGTTTTTCTGCCTTAAAACATCTCTCGTGCTCAACAAACCTCCTGACTCAGTTCTCGTAATGCGCTTTGGCGCCATGGGTGATATCCTTCTCACCACCCCTGCGTTGGCTGCCCTACGTAAAAAGTGGCCAACAACAAAAATCATCTATGCCACCAAAGAGCTCTACGTAGACCTTATCCGCACCCATAGTGCCATCAATGAAATTATCGCTCTCAAAGAAGACGAAAGCATCAATCAATTTATGCTGCGGCTAAAATCTCTGCAGGTTGATTATGTTCTCGACTTACACGACAAAACCCGGACTAAGATTTTGCGACAAATTGTTCCTAAAGAAAGGCGCATCATCTGGCAAAAGCGTTCTGGCTTTGAGGCCTTTTGGGTACGACTTCTCTTACAAACGCACCGACCAAAAATGCACATCAGTCAACGTTTTCACCAAACCGTTGAAAAACTTACGGGCTCCACACTAGCCCGTGAAGCAATGAGCTATGCGGTTGATCCGATCTCGCGGGACTTTATCAGCTCAGATTTACAAAAAAATGGCTTTGACCCGCAAAAGAAACTGGTCGGTATTGCCCCCGCAGCAAAATGGGCAACCAAATCCTGGCCCAGAGCACACTTTAAGACTCTCGCCAGCACTTTATCAGAGCGAGGCTACCAGATCGTGCTGATCGGCTCACCAAAAGACAGCCCCATCTGCCAAGAGATTCAAAGCGAAGTGCCGAAGGCCATTAATTATTGCGGGGCCACCAGTTTTGCCCACCTTGGGGCGCTTATCGAAAAATGCGATGTCTTCATCGCCAACGACAGTGGCCCAATGCATATGGCACGGGCCTTAGGCATTCCAACCCTGGCCTTTTTTGGCTCCACCAGTCCAGCTCAATTCGATTTTAACCCACATCAAGTTCTTTTTCAGGACCTCAAGTGCTCCCCATGCTCTCTTTACGGCCGCAAGCGCTGCCCATACGGTCACCTTAATTGCCTGAAAAATATTAGTGTTGCAGATGCTCTTCTTGCCTTTGAAAAACTTGCTCAAACCCAGCCCGGCACCCTGGTCTGCGGTTAGAGCAAAGATTAGGGCTTGGTTCCATAGTCCTTAAGCACTATAGATAGGGTATGCCCAGAAAAATTATCCAAGCAAAAGTTTTTCCCCTGCTTGCTGTCCTCGCTCTGCTTTGCTGCACGAACAAGAATTCAACAAAGCAGAATACAACAAAACAAGATGCAACGAAGCTCTTCGTTATGGTGGTCATCGACCAATTACGGGGTGACGAGCTCGAGAAACATAAGAACCTCTGGCAGCACGGCTTTAAACGACTCATCCAAGAGGGACAATGGTACGATAACGCCATGCACGGTCATGCGCGCACCGAAACAGCCGCCGGCCACGCCACCTTGGCTACCGGACTGCACCCCAAGTGGCACGGCATTATCAACAAAAGAATCTTTTTGCCCGGCCCAGGAAAAGCGGTATCGATTTGCGATTGGGGCGATACCCCCTGCACCCCCGACGCTTTGCTTGAGCCAACATTAGGAGACCGGCTTAAAGCTCTACACCCGGAAGCAAAGGTCATAAGTCTGGCACAAAAGGATCGCTCCGCAATGCTCATGGGCGGGCACCATAGTGATATTGTTGCCTGGATGAGTCATGACAAACCTGCATTGGTGGGACGCACCAATGGACGACCTGGCGTCCCTGCTTGGTTAAATAAAGCCTATCAGGAAATCGTTAAACCGGAAAACATGCCCAAGGTATGGCCCTCATCAAAACTTCCAGAACCCTACAAGAGTATCCCGGATATCCGTGAAGACGAGGTTGATATTGGTTTAGGCCTCACCTTCCCTCATAAGCTTCCCGCCAGCCTTATCGACGAAGCGCCACCATGGGCGTGGTTCTATACCCCCTATGCGGATGAGGCCCTCTTAGAGCTTGGGCTTTTGGCGGCACAAAAAATGGAACTTGGTAAGGACGACATTCCCGATCTAATGCTTATTAGCTTCAGTGTGGTCGACACCGTAGGCCACGCTTTCGGACCGGGCAGTCAGGAAAGAATTGAAACCTTAATTTCTTTGGACAAAACCCTGGGCACACTCCTTGACGCCCTCGACAAACAAACCAATGGCAAGCTTATGGTCGCCTTAAGTGCCGACCATGGTGTGGCTCCCCTGCCCGCTGCGGCCAGAGAAGAAGGACTTAAAAGTGGCCGCATTAAAGCCGAAGAGCTTATCGAACGCATGGACAAAGCCCTTGAGCAAAATTTTGGCCAGGGACCGCATGTGCAGGCCATCGTCGACCCTTATATCTTTCTAAAGTCTAAGGAGCCCCATCAAATGGCAAAGGCGATCAATATTGCAGCCCAGGCCCTTGAAGCCCACCCGGAGATTCACCGCGCTACCCCCACCTATCGTCTGGAAAATATGCAAGAGGATGAACTGAGCCGACTCATGCTGGAAAACAGTCATTCTGTTCGCAGCGGACACATTATGTTTGTGCCCGAGCCTTACTTTTCTATGTCCCATCGCCACCGCAAAAGCGCTGGGGCAAATCACGGCACGCCCTGGCCATACGATCGGCATGTCCCGGCAATTCTCTGGGGCAACGGCATCCAAGCAAAGCGCTCGAATGCACCGGTCCTGGTTATCGACCTTATTAGAACATTTTCAGACTATCTTGGTTTAGAAGTCGACAAACGTGGCGGTCAACCTCTTCCTTAGAAATCTAGAGGCTTTCGCGAAAAGCTTTTTCCCGAGCAACCCACTCGCCAATATATCGGCTACCACCATAACGGGCTAAAGCCTTAATGAGCGTTGCGTAAAAGTTGTTCATACGCATTGCGTCGGTTCCAGCAGCCAAGAAAAGCTTCTCGGCTTCCTTAAGCTGTGTCACCGCCTGTGACGAAGCGCCCTGCTCAATCCACATCAAGCCAATAGCCTCGTATACCGCTGGAAATTTTTCCCGCTCGCCAACAGCTTTCTCAAACCAGCTCCGCGCTCCGTTATAATTGCGGCTCCTCCAGTCGACAACTCCCTTACCAAGCAAGGCATCGGCAAAATTTTCTTGCAGCTTGAGAGCCTTATCAAAGCTCGCACTTGCTGCTGGGTAATCAGCCTTGGCGATCAGAGCATTGCCATAAGCAACCTGATACTCCACATCCTTTTCGTAGTCTGTCTTTTTTGTATCCAGAAGAGCAATAGCTTCTTCATGCTTTTCCTTGGCTGAGTAACTCTTTACTGCTGCAAAATAATAAAAGGTCGATCCTGGAGCCAGCGATAGAACCTGCTTCCAAGCGGCCATGCCTTCATCAACTTTGTTCTCTGCCATCAGGGCCTTCGCCTTGAGGTATAGAATATGCACATCTTGGACAGGTGATGCATTGATTAAGGTCAAGACTTCACTTGTTTGCCCTCGTTGCAGAAGCATCGCGGCCTCAGCCAAGGCAATCGCATAATCGCCTTTGGGACCTCGCATCGTCTCCGGCAGTGCCTTTAAACGCTTGAGTTCCGCATCAAGCGCATCCTTCTTCTCACCTTTAAAAACCCGGCTGTAAAGCACACGTCCTGCGGCTGGTGTAAAATTACTGTTCGATTGCTGGGCAACCTTCCAATAAAAATCCATATTGCGCTTATCGCCATCCTCCATATACGCATCCCCCAAGGCAACGGAATAATGGGGAGCGGAGGAATTAAAATCCTGTGCACGACGTAAGTTATCCCGACCCATCTTTGCCTTGCCAAGAGCGCGCTGAGTTAGCCCTAAAGCGTAGTAAATCTTGTCAGAGACACCGCCTTTTTCAATAACCCCTGCGGCAGCTTGTTCTGCGGCAGCCAGTCGACCTTCGCCGAAGGCGGTCAAAATTTCACCACTGTAACGACTCGAGCGCTGAATATCATCGCTCTTGGCCTGTTCGGAAAAACTGATGGCAGCACCTCGTTCACTTTCAAGGCCATGAACAACCCACAGCAAAGCGTGAGCTTCCGCCAATCCCGCAATACCAAGTTCGTGCGAGCTATTAATGTCCAGCACCTCTTGGTATTTTTTGATGGCACTTTGCAAGCTCATGATATCCGCCATCTCAACGAGAGGGCTGGCTTCCTGAGCCAGAGTCCTGGCCCGATGCGCACGCTGTGAGGACCAGTAGTAAGTTCCAAGCAAAAGTGCACCGATTACCAATGCGGCGCCGACTTGCAAAGCTGCCCTGGAAACTGTTTCCGTCGAATCATCATCAACGCGAAACCCTTCAGGCGCATCAACAACCGTTTCCTCGGGAATTTCGATATCTTCACCAAGATTAACTAAAAGCTCTGCTGCCCGACGACTGTCCGGATCCAGCTCACGTACCCGCTTGAGAAACTTTTTGGCGTCATCAGCTTTGCCTTCTTCGAAAGCCAACTCACCCAAAAGCAGCTGAGCCCGGCTATCATCTTCAAGCTTAGAAATCTTTGCCGCGTCTTCAAGCTTCGCCTTCGACTTACCGTTATCAAAGGTATCAAAAAATGCCTGGGCCCAAAGCACATGTAGCTTGGCATCTTTACCATTGGCGGTCTTTTCCAAAACCTTGATGGCTTTATGCGGCATGCCTTCAAAGAGGTAGGCCTCTGCCAAGGGTCCGGCATGTTCACCCGGACTCTTTTTAAAATCAGATTCGAGCTTGCCTAATGCTGCTTGACGCTCAAGAAGTTGTTTGCGGAATTGTTGCGTAACTTCGCCCATGAAACTCTCCAAGTCTCTATAAATTCAAGGTAAAATGGATTAGCAAGGGGACAAGAGAGTGTCAATAATAGGGAATTGATCTAGATGGGCGAAAATAAGTCAGAGATCGTAAGGGCTTAGGCTTCAAGCGAGGCCTGCATAAACTCTTCACAGAGGCCTAAATAGCGTTTATCGCCTGTTTGGGCGTAGCAGGAGTAAAAATTCAAGGAATGCTTGAGTTGGGCTACGAACTCAGGACTCGCCTCAGGCGATCGTTCGATAACCTGACTGAGGCTATTGAGCCACTTTGCGCCAACATGATGACCTTGACTTACGGGCTTACAAACACGAACTTTTTCTACATTCATCCTACACCTCACAAAAGAGTATTCACCTAAAGTATCGGCATATTTTCCCGAAATGGTGTGTAAAAAGATGTGTCTATTGCGCCCGGAAAATGGGCTTGGATCGGCGCCCTGGAGACTTAGGATTCGTCTTCCGACTGCAGTTTTTGAGCTACCTTTTGCAGCTCCTTGATGGCGTTGGCGGTTGCCATAGCCAAAGCTTGGGCACGCACACTGGCTGGGTCCTGATTGTCTGGATCCAATTCAATCGCCCTTTTCAAATCATCCAGAGCACGATCGAACTCGCCATTCTGCAAAAGCAATTCACCGCGATTCACGTAGGCATGCAGGCTCTCGTCGTCTAAGTCGATGGCTGTCGTATACTCCTGCGCCGCCTCTTCTTTCATATCAAGCTGCTGGTAAACCGCGCCCAACATGGAATGAAAATAGGCGTCGTAGGGATTACAAATAATCAGGCCTTCAAAAATAGCCCGCGAATCATGATAGCGCGCTTCCTGGTAAAGGGAATAGCCGTATTCTGCGATATTATAGGCTTCATCAACGGTCATCCCCTGCAACTGCGCCCAGGTGATCTCCCCCATAATAAACTTTTCTAAGTTTTCGGAAGTGAAGGATTCCTCCAAGGTTGGCTCAACAAAACGGGGCGGTTCAATCTCACCTTTGTCTAAAGCTTCAGCGACATCTTCAAGATCCATATCGTCGATATTAACCTCGAGCCGCTTTTCTTCTTGCTCTTTTTCGTCAGCCATTTCCTTGTTCTCCTTAGCCTTTTTCTACGCCTTTTTTGCTCCAAGTGCCAGTTTTATTGCACTTCGATTCAAACTGCGCCGCAACAATCTCTTGCCTGGGGCCAATAAATCAACGGCGGAGTGTAAAGCCCCGCCGTTGAGAAAACATCCTATTTTAATGCAAATATTCTTAACGAATATTACGGATTGGCGTCATCGCCATATCATGCATTGCCTTCATCAAGTTTGAAAGCATTTCGTTCATCTGCTTCCACTTGTGCATCAGCATTTGAACCTCATTCATCAACATGGTGGTACTCTTTGTCTCACCGTTGAGAGCTGCTTCAACCTGATTAAGCTTGGTGGCTCCGGCCTGCATTGCTCCACTTACCAAGGTACCAACACCTGGGACTAAGCTGGCAATACCACCGAGGGCACCAATCATCTGGCTACGCATTTCACGCTTACGCTCACGCTTTTCTTGCATGGCTGCTTCTTCCATCTTTTCACGCAGCTTGTACTCATACTTGTCAGACATATGAGCCATGAACATGAAAATAAGATCTTCAATCGGAATACCTTCATTCTGAATCATCCCGATCATCGCGTTATCTTTGAAGTCCTCAGCAACGCTACGCATTACTTTTCGCATTTGAAAAGCCATGCCGTCCAAGCCGATCATTTGGGCACCCATCGCGCCGCCGGCCATGAACTTCATAGCTCCGCCGCCTGGAATTCCAGCGCCACCGATCATTGGAGGAAGTCCTCCAGCACCACCGGCGCCACCGGCCAAGCCTGCGAGAGGCATTTGCGCGCCTGCCGCATTCATTTGTCCGGCAACATGGCCAGCAAAGCCTGCGCCCATACCAGCGCCCAGCATGCCTGTTGCTGGCTGTAACCAACCCCAACGCTGCATATAACTTGCTGTACCGTCCGCAATAGGATTCTGACCTTGGCCAGCGCCTAAAGCGGCTGCTGAAGCCTGACCTTGTGAAGGCAAGAGCGCCTTACCGTCAGTGGTGAACTTGATATCATGCTTCTTAATCACGCTTGAACGCAGTGAAGGAAACTGGAAACCTTGTGGGTTTTCAGCGCTGACATATTTCGCATCCTTTGAATTAAGAACACGGGCCAATTTATCACCGCTCAAATAAGCTTTGCCGCTACCCACGGATAACTTTGCAGTATCCGTATCCAGTGGCGTATAATAGGTGCCACGGGTTTGGGCCGCATGCTGACTGTAATTGGCATGTGGACTGGCTGTGCTTGGCTGTGAACCAACTGTAGGCTGCTCGCCTGCACTGGCTGGCTGCTTCGCATCACCTGTTTGATAAACATCCTGAGCCTTACCTAAAAGACGTTCCGCATGTCCCGTACCTTGCAACGCTTGCGGTAAGCCTAAGCCAACCAACTGAGCCGCAACCGGATCTAAGCCTGCGCATGCTTTTTGTAAGTCATTTTGACTCACTCGGTTAAGATCTAATGGTGCAATCATTTTTTCTCCCTTTGTTAAACTATAAAGTTACTAAGTTATTAAAACACACGTTTTGGACCAACACCAAGGCGTAAAAGGTCCCTTAACGTATCTATCATTTCTTATGTATCGGAAGCTTTGCGCAAATGTTGCGCAAAAAAGACTAGTCAGGGATCATACTTAAGATCGCCCGGGATTTATTCACCAAAGCCAATTCTTCATGACCCGCATGCTCAAGCACATAGCCCAGATCTTTCCGCGCCTTGGAAAAATGTCCGGCAGAAACATATACTTCCGCGCGATTGACGTAAGACGAGATATCTTTAGGTGCGACCCGAATGGCGTAAGTAAACTGTTTGAGGGCCTTTTGGGCCTCTTTCATACGCCAATAAATAACCCCAAGTGCTCGATAATAATATGCATTTTTAGGATCGATGGCCACCAGGCCTTCAAAAATAACCCGCGCCTGCTCGATCTTGCCCTGTAGAAAAAGATAATAGCCCTGAGAAGCCACCGCAAAAAGCTCCTCGTCTGACATGCCAACAATCTGCTTTAGACTGGTACGTCCCTCAGACCAGCGGGTCACCAACTTCTCAACCCGCGCCTGAAACTGCTGTCCACTTAGGTGTTCGCCTTCGGCCATGGCCAAAAACTAGCGCAGCTTGCCCTGCACCGCAATAGCCAGGTTAAGGAAGAGTCAGAGTTTTTAGGATAAGAAAAGGGCTCTAGCCCTTGCTGGCAGCAATGGCCCGCACATAGACCGATTCGGTCATCTTATTAAGTCCATCGACGAACTCACGTAGACCTAAGACACGACGCAGCGAATCCTGCATTAAACCGCGTAGATTGTCATCCGCAACCAATTCACCTTGGACGCTCTGCTGTAGTTGCGAAATCACGCCGCTATCGAGTTTTTGGACAACTTTACGACTCAGCACCAAAGTCGGCTGAGCCCCCTCATAGGGGTTGATATCCGGCTCGGACGGCCCACCTAAACGAACTTGATCAGAACCACCACGTCCTAAAGCAAGTCGAGCTTCCGGAACTTGTGGAGAGGCCATAGGCGCCGCTACGGGATTCGGATCCGGTCTTCCGTGCTGTAAATTGATTTCCTCAACCGTTGCGCCAAAGCTGGAAATATTGGCCGGCAAAGTTGAAAAGCGGTTATATGAAACAATATTATTCGCCATAATAGTACCCTACACAAAAAGCGGACAAATGGGCTAGACTTGATCTATAAAAACGATCGTTGGTCCGACCTAGCCTCCTTTACTTTTCTGCTGCTCAGCTAAATTATAAACAAAATTAAGCACTTCTGCGACTGCCTCGTAAAGTTCCTCGGGCACCTCATCGCCAACCTCAAGCTTGTTTAGGGCCTGGGCCAAAGGCACATTTCGCACAATAGGCACCCCATATTCCCGCGCCGCATCCAAAATCTTTTCCGCCCAAACACGAGTTCCTTTCGCCAGGATACTCGGAGCCTCGCCCTCATCATCATCGTATTTAAGCGCTACCGCGATATGCTCTGGATTTCGCACAACAACATCCGCATTCTTCACCGCCGCAGGACTTGCGGAGTTCAAAATTTCCTGGTGAAAACGTTTACGCTCCGCTTTATGCTGCGGATCCCCTTCACTTTGTTTATATTCCTGCTTGATGTCGTACTTCGACATCATATTATCCTTAATATATCGTTTTTTCTGATAAAAGGCATCAAAAGCCGCAATCACAACAAATGCAGCACCAATTTTTGTGCAGAAATCCCAGATAATCGCACCAATCACCTTCATGCCTACGATCAGTTCCGAGCGAATAATCAAAGCCACATCCCGCGCCGCATCCTTTAAGGCCAGATAAGAAAGGTAACTTACCACCGTAAACTTAATAATCGTCTTGAGAAGCTCAACCAGCTTCTTCATGTTGACCAAATTTTTTACACCATTGACCGGATTCAGCTTCTTGATGTCGGGCATAATGGGTTTCGTGGTAAACATAAAACCAACCTGGGCAACGTTCATGGCCATTCCAACCACAAAAGCTACCGCCAGCGCCGGGGCACAGACCCGCAACATGGTCAACATTGACTGATTCATCAATTGGGAGTTGATCACAGTATAATTCTGATCAGACTGCATGGCCAACATCGAAACGTTAAAGAGCTCTATCATTTCATCGCCGATAAAACTCATTGCGCCAGCTAAAGTACAAAAGACCGCAAGAAAGGCGATAGCTGAAGTCACATCCTGACTTTTAGGTACATTCCCCTCTTTACGCAACTTGCGTAAACGCTCCGGGGTCGGTTCCTCGGTTTTTTCCCCTGTACCGCCATCTGCCATTTTACAAAAGTTCCCCTAAATTGCTGTCCCTAACATAGCAAGCCAAGCCAGCTTTCTCCAGTCCATTTTATAAGATTGCATGTCCGTACCTCCCCTTGTTAAGGTTATCCTATGGACGGTGGAAAAATTGGCAGCGGTGCACCGACGACACCGGCTATACCTACTCAAAGCCCTGCGGTTGAAAACAAAAGCACTTCAGCAAAGCCTGAAAGTGCAGGCCCCAGAGATCAATTCGAAGTAAAAAGCGGTGCAACAACTCGTAACGGCAATCTCACTCAGGTCATGCAAGAGAAGACCAAAGGGGCAGATGTACTAAAATTGGCGCGAGATAATCCGGCGGCGGCACGTCAACTCGTGGCTAATCTCGCCCTAACAACCTCCAGCCTGATGACAAGCATTGAAACGGAGAAAGCTGCCTTACGACTCCTCCTTGAACAGCTCTCTGCTAAGCGCTTTAAAAAATCTGAAGTCAAAAAAGAAAGCGCAAAACTCAAACAACACAGAGCCAATCTTCGTAAACTCAAACTACAGCTACAAATCAGTCAGCGCAAAATGAATCTTCTCGAGCAGATCGCCGGTAAACTCGGTAATCCAAAACTCGAAAGTGAAATCTCACGCATTTTGCAACGGCATCAAAAATTACGCTCCCGTTGGGGAAAACGTCACCACCTTCTCTCCTTAGGAAAAGTTCTTTACGATGCGGAAGAGGAAACACCGAAACATTTAGAACACGTTGTGCAAACAGAAGTGCCCGGAGGGCTACAGGCCGAACAACTCTCTGAGCAGCTGGAAGAAATTTCACCCCGGCGCAATCTTTCTGAGATGATGGTGAGAACAATTGACGGTTCCGTCAAAACAGCAGAGCAAACCAATGTTAGAGAGAAAACCTTTGGGCATTACACAGAGCTCACAGAGGTCATCCACGAATCCCTAACAAATGATCCTTGGGGTGGTTCTTCATGAGTAAAATGCCAGATAGTGTCACGCTCAATAATGAAGGACTCGCATTTATCAGAATGCTCGGAGAGCTTTTTCCTAATCTCGAATCTCCACTGCGCTTCCTTGAAGATGAGGACCGGGAACCAGATAACCCTGAAGCAACCTTTGAGCATTTCGAAGAAAGTAACTTTTGGGATGATACAGCAAACGGCACCGCAGAAACATTAATCGAGCGCCTGACTCCCGTCAGCGAATGCCAAGCTCGAATTCTGCTTGTGGAACGTAATTCTGACGAGAGAAAGAGTCGCAGCTTTTACTTTGCCGGGAACAATGTGGTTGAATACCAGCGTGATAAGGAAGAGCACCATTTTGGCCCCGTGCGCAGCGAAGCGGCACTCTGCGCGGAAATTGCGCAGCGCTTTAAAACACGAGATCAGTGTGAATTCTCTAAAATTACACTTTCCGCCGGTGACTATCTTGTTTTTGCGGTATTCGCCCGTGATTTGCGGGCCAGCGAAAACGTACCGGAAAACGATGAAGATTCACCGATGACCGTGGATGAAGTTCTCGCTTTCTTTGACGAGCCCGAAACCAAAGTCGTACGTATGCCCGACGATGACAGTTGGACCACTTCTGTTGCACATCTTGCGGAACAGAACATTCTCCTTCCAGGCAGAGAGGGCTACAGAATTCACCCGGCCCTATGCGAGCTTGCCAAACAGATTGTCGCAGACAATCAATATACGATAGCCAGGTTTGATTATCTTGATGAACAATGGCTTACCCGTGAAATCAACCTCTATCCAACAGAGCAAAGTGTTTATCGCTTTGGCACAGAGCCGGATGGCTCCGTACTTCTCCAGGAGCTTACCACTGGAAGTTTAGCCGATACTCTCTCAGGAACAATCTGCACCTTGCCTAATATTTTGAATCCGGAAATACAAACCAGCCTGCGGGCAGGTACCACTTAAAAATTAGCTTCTGCTCAAAAGCTCTATGGCGCTGCCAACTGCTTCCAAAGCCCATTCACTATAATAATAGAGCCTTTCGACAAAAGGCTCCATGATAATCAGAGCCATAATCACTCCACCCATTGCCTTTACAGGCATCGACATAAAGTAAGCATTAAGCTGTGGAGCAACCCGGTTGAGAATTCCAAAAACGATGTCACTGATGAGTGTCGCTGCAACAATGGGGGCAGAGAGAATAACTCCAATAAAA
>CAXGWX010000007.1:0-43199 GCA_964013445.1 uncultured Bdellovibrionales bacterium
GCTCCTCTGGGAACGTTCACCTCAATCACCTGAGCTGGGCCATAGTAATAATTAAGGTTACGCTCGCCAATTCCAACGCTCTTTTTCGCATAATGGTTAGGCGCGTCCGTATGTGCACCTAAGTGAACAGTAGCTTCAATTGAGCTTAAGGTAATATTATCATCCCCTTCAACGTCCAATGAAACATGCCGACGAAAAGGCACATCGCCAGGCCAAACAGCCAGCGCCGGAGAAACCAATGGCGAGATATCAAGAATTTCACTCATGCCCGGGCAATGACCTTGAATTCAACAGCAATTGGCGTCGGTAAAGCCGTTATCGCCAATGTTGTTCTCGTGGCACCAATGGTCTCAAAGTATTCCTTGTAGACTTTATTAAAGGCGGCAAAGTCGCGATCCATATCGATAAGAAAGACTGTTACATCAATCACCTTTTCCAGACTTGAACCTGACGCCTCCAGAATGGTCTTAACGTTTTCAATAACCGCGCGGGTCTGCGCCTCAACATCATAATCGGCAGGTGAACCATCATCAGAACGCACAGCGCCCCCAGGGATTGCATCACTGCCCGCCTGGCGAGGTCCCACACCCGATAGAAAGAGAGTATCCCCTTCGCGGCGCGCATGCGGATAAGCGCCAACAGGTTTTGGCGCCGCATTGGTATTCACCAAAGTATCCCCTGTCTGCCCACTCGCACTTGCATCAACATTCTCTTCGTCGCCAGAGGTATCGCTGCCGCTATCTAAAACCTTTCGATCACCACCGTAATATTCAACATCATCTTCATCAAATTCCTGATTCATGGCCGCTTCTGTAGAGGGCACCAGAGAGACAATGGCCGCGCCACTTCCGTTGACTGGTTGATAATCAATAACATCGCCTTGGTAACGATTATTTTGTCCCATAAGGGCTGCGAGCCACCAAATGGCTTTAAGTTTATTGTCCCCATTAGCCTGCGCGGTAAATTGTCTTGCCAACTGGGAAACATCCTCCAAACGCCCTTCCGCAAAAAACTCTAAGAGTTTACGGTTCCACTCATCATCTTTGAGTGAAGAAATTTTATCTTCTTTGGGATCGATGGGCTGGGTAAACATTCGATTAGAAAGTGCGGTGACTGCAACCGCCACCGTTTTTTTGTTTTGCGCTTCGATCGCGTCGCGCGCCGCCTTACCAAGCACCAATGTTTCAGCACGATCCGCATACATATTACATGAAACAACACATGCAGGAATCCGGTTGTCCGGATTGAGCAACTTTAAGGCCACCACCGTTCCTGTATCGATAGGAAAACCTTTATAGGCTACGGTTCGACTGTGCAGGCCACGTGCCTGCGCCGCCGCGCAATAGGCGTCCGCAAACTCCGCATCCATTTTAAATTTATAAGGAATGCTGCCCATGGCATGCCAATTCTCATCCACATGCACCCACTCCGGCTCAGGGTCCGCCTGAATCTGGTGTCCAATAACGCTGGGCCACTGCGTGCTGTAGATAACCAGAAGCTCCGCATCCGATGCTTCGATTTCCTGTCTCGCTTTATCAAAGGAATCCTGCAAACTCTGCCAAGCCGGCGATTGGTCTGCCGCCAATAAAGGGTGCGGCTGGCCGGGCACCACAAGCCCCATCACGATATTACTCATGACGACACCTCCGCACTCTTAGGATCCCACTCAACAATCGCATTGCCCGTGCCAATCACAGAACCGTAGGCATAGACCTCTGCTGGATAGGTTGGCATCTCCAGCGCCCCCATCAACCAGGAAAGACAGCCTTCTTTGCATTCGCTTACAGCCTGCTCAATAAAATCGGGCATCTCATCCATAAGTTGTTGGCTTTTGCCTTCCTTCATAAGCTTAAGCATACGCATATCCCAAAGATATTGACCATGATGATAAATGTGCTCATTACGCATATCCTCGGGCACCTCTGGCTCTTCTGTGAAATGACGATGGCTTAAAGAATTACTCGCAATCAGGACTGCTTTCTTGCCAGAGGCCTCGACTGCTTGGCGTGTGGCCTCCCCCAAAGCCAACATCTCCCGATCACCGACTTCATTGTTGTAGTAATAATAGGCGCGCGATGAAGAGATACCAACAATAGGCTTGTCCCAAGCTGGGTTCAAAAGGTGACACGAAATAATTGTACCATAATCAACTCTAAAATCCGGATTGCGCATCATTTGTGTGACCAAACCAGCGTTCTCGGCCTTGGCACAAATCGATTCTGCTAAATCAACATCAACATCAAGTTCATAGTGGTAACGAAAGAGATTGGGAAAAACCGGATCAACAGAAATACTTTTGAAATGGGGAACACCTAAAAAATGATGTCCCACAGTTGTTCTCCAATGCGGCGAATGCACGACAAGAACATCGTAATCAATACTCTCGAGTTTTTTACGCAAGCGTTCATAACCCCAACGTAAAACCTCCCAACCACACTCTGCACTGGGCTCATTCTGTGGCGGATTTTCCGCATAAACCAGATGCGGCGGATGCGGTGCTAAAATTCCGGCAACGATTTCTCCTGTCGACATCTTCTAATCTCCTAGTTCGATGCAAATGTTTCGAGACTCGCTAAAAAATTCCAGAGAGTAACGACCACCTTCGCGGCCTACGCCACTATCCTTCATACCTCCAAAAGGTACCCGTAAATCTCGCTTCAGCCAGGTGTTCACCCAAACCATACCCGTGCGTAATTCCTGGGCAAAACGATGGGCTCGCTTTAAATCCTTGGTCCACACCGATGCGGCCAAACCATATCTCCCCGCATTCGCCAACGCCAAAGCCTCTTTCTCGTCCTGAAAGGAGTGTATCGTACAAACGGGTCCAAATATTTCCTCACTTGCGGTACGGCAATCAGGAGAAAGCCCCGTGATGACGGTCGGTGCCAGAAAATAACCCTCTAACTCATCGTCTCCTTGCATGGCCCGAACCCCACCACAACGTATTGTGCCCCCCTCTTGCTGGCCTAAGGCAATATAACCTTCTACTTTTTCTCGATGGGCCGCAGAAATCAGGGCGCCACACTGGGTAGATGCCTCCAAGGGATCACCAACAACCATTTGCGAGGCTTTTTCAACTAAGGCTTCCGTAAACTTTTCCCGTAGACTTTCCTCAACAAAGATACGCGAACCGCAAAGACAAATTTGCCCCTGATTTGCAAACGCTGCACGCAAGGTACCTTCAACCGCCTTATCAAAATCACAATCCGCAAAAACCACGCTGGGATTCTTTCCCCCCAACTCAAGACTCAATTTTTTAAAAGCGGGCGCCGCATTCGCCGCCACCAACTTCCCGGTAGCCGTGCCGCCAGTAAAAGAAACTGCTGCCACTTCCGGATGTTTAACCAAGGCATCCCCAACTTCCTGCCCTAATCCATGCACCAGGTTGAAAACCCCTTTAGGCAATCCAACTTTTTCAAAAACCTCTGCCAGTCGGGTTGCAGTATGAGGCGTGAGTTCGCTGGGCTTGGCCACAATAGTGTTGCCCATGGCCAAAGCCGGAGCGGTTTTCCAGGACAGAAGATAAAGGGGCAAATTCCAGGGCGTAATCAGAGCCACCACTCCTAAGGCTGTGCGCTGGGTATAGTTAAGCGCATCCGCCATAGGAAAAGCTTCCAGCCCTGCATGCCGCACTGCCCCTGCAAAGAAGCGAAAATTGCTCACCGCTCTGGGAATATCAACCGTGCGCGCCAAACTCAGGGGCTTGCCCGTATCTCTGGCTTCAAGCAAAGCAAACTCATCCAAATTTGCTTCAATTTCATTCGCAACCGCATCGAGAAGGTCCGCACGATCGGCCACCGCAACGCTGCTCCAGGAAAGAGACGCCGTCTGTGCCGCTGCCACAGCCTTTTCAACTTCTTCGTTGCCAGAGCGAGGCACATAACTCAAAAGCGTGCCTTTGCCTGGCTCCATATTCTCGAGCTGCTCGTTGGCGCTTAACCACTGCCCATCAATAAAATTTTTAAGTTGATAAATTTCACTCATGGTTCAGCTCATAGAGATTTTCTTTGGAGACTCTTGTTGTAATTGTCGTAATCGTAATACCAGCGGTCACGATCAGGATCCCAATCGTCCCAGGTTTCAATTTTACGGAGTTCTTCAAGGAGATTCGGTGGAACCACACCCGGCACCAAGAAAGCTTTCTGTCTATCCAGTGGGTACGGGTTGCGGAGTTCAAAACCCAATACACCGAGAATCGAACGCGCCACATACCACATGGCCTGTGCATTCCATCCATGGGCTATCTTGATAACAATCCCTAAGCCTTTAGGATAAGCCGGATGCTCAATCGCCAAGCCCAATAATCCATCCGCACCTTCCTTACCCAAAACTTTGCCATCACAAGCTTTAAGAATGGTTGAATCGAGTCGATTAAAGCCGCCGATAAGATCCGGATTCTTCACCATCGCTTGCCAAATCCAATCCTCATCCTTGGTGGTCACAAGGCCAGCAAAAAGCTTTGCCAATTCATCAACCGTATTGCTGATTGTCGGCAAACCGCAGCCGTCCCTCGCTACCCGCAGAGGTTGCCAATCAGAGCCTAAGAAGCGCTGTAAAACTTTAAGGTAAGACTGAAAAAACTCATGTTGTGGTAAGGTATAACCAGCCCTATTCCATCCCTTAAGTTTGGCACCTTTAAGAATTGCAGCATGCTCTCCGGAGCAGCAGTGATACCAGCGACGCGGGCGTCGCACCTGCCGACCAAACTGAATCAGAGGAACATCGAGAGGAGTTTGCATTAAGCCCCATTCGCTTTCACTCAAGAGTGATTGAGCCGCCGCAATATGTTCTGTCGTACCGTTGTGGGAAGAAAGGGCTATGGCCTTTTGTTCCCAACTTGTTGCTTCTGACAAAATCTCTGTAAAAACTTTAATCATCAGCGGCTTCATCATGGAGCGTCCATAACAAAGTACGTTACCGCCAAAGGAATGAATAAGCTCATCACCGTGGCACCAGGCAATTGCGCCATGAATCGTAGTCTCGCTTACCCCATTTCGCCGATAATCAACCAGTGGCTCCCAAGCCACATCCCGGCCCGTAGGAATTCCTGCGCTCGACTTGCCCAAAGGGTCATCAGGATAAATTTCCCGACCTGGCCAATTTTCCTGCATTTTCATCTGGCTAAGAGCTCCTCTATGCGCGGCTTTACCTTCTGCATAAATGCATCCATATTGCGAATAACCCGTGGGGAGTCATGATTGAAAAAGTCAAACCAAAGCATCAAGCGGTCATCAGCATGAAATCTGGACACCGCTTCCTGCGCGATATCCTCCGCATTCCCAATCAACGCATTATCCGCAGCCTTCTCAACCTTGGATGGGTCTAATGTTCCTTCCAGAGCTGTCCAGTACGCACCCAAGGCATCACGGGCCTCACTTTGTGCGGCGGCGCGCTTCTCTTCTGCACTTAATCCTTCCTCTTCATTCAGAAAGACGAAAACAGTGCGTGGCATATACGCCCGCTTCCAGGCTCCACCGTCTGTATGAAAGGCCTTGCTCATACGCTCATGGGTTTGCTCAATAATATCGGCACGAGTGATCGACAAGTTAAAGACCTTCACCGGCCACCAAGCATTGACCTGCTCTTGTAAACGAGGGTCGTGGGAACCAATAATCGGCGAAAGCAATTCTCGCCGCCAGTCTTGTGGAATGATTTTAATGTTCTCAAAGGCCCAACGTTTAGGAATCGGAATGATGTCAGGATTTCCACCGGCAGCATCACAGACTTTTTGCCAATCTTCATCGCTGCGAAAATCCTGGCGACTTAAAGTCGTTTCGGTAATCATCTCGCTCTTGATGGTTTCTCCAGCCAGCAGGCGCAGGAAAATTTCACAGGCCTCGCGAAAGACCTTGCCCTTTAGAGCTGGCCAGGCCGCCTCTTCAACCTCATTCCTCGCCAATATTCCGGAGGCTCGGTTCATAAAATCAAACCGGCCAGCGGAAAAGCCCACATGGAGTCGACGTTTTTCCTCGGGATTCATACCGTGCAAAGCGAGAAAATAGGCAATCCGCTCCGCCGCAGCAATCGGGCCACCATTACAAACGATATTCATTACCGCCGAACCCACTTCGATATTTTGGGTACAAGAGAAAATGCGCTGGGCCATCTGCAACATATCCACGTTCAGCCCCACCTCACCCTGCCAATGTGGAATCACTGGGTGCTTATTGGTTTTCTGCACTTCGCTTGAGAGATGACTCTCCGCCAACCAGGCGGTTTTATAGCCCATCCGATCAGCCGCCTGCACCTGCGCAAAGAAATTTTCAAACATCTCTTTTTCGCTGGGCATATGGCCAGCGACAGGCGTTTGGGAGACTGAGAAAAAGATATCGTAGAGCATCGTGGGAAGCTATCTAACCGATGGGCGCAGCCATGAAAAGCCCTTATTTAGGTCCTCAAGATCGCATTAAACCCTCAATAAGAGGTTTGTTTTTGCATATCTACCGGTCAAAAGAACCATCCTGAGGCCAAGGCCACCAAGAGGCAGAGACAACCCAAGACACAGAAACCAAAACCAGCACCGCCGGCATAAAACCAAGGCACACAGCGCCGGACCTCTTCGGCTGTCAGATATTGATGCAAGGGACGAGGATCAAGCCACCAACCTTTTGTTGGAGCCTGCTTTTCCGCCAACAAGCGAAACAATTTAATATGGTAAATAACCCCGGTCGGCACCCCTAAGAGTAATCCAAACCCCATCAAAGCCCAGCCCGATTTGAGCAAAGTAAGCGCATCCCAATACTGCCCCGCCAGAACCAAACCGACAAGTCCGGCAAACACCCCAAAAGCGAGCAAAAGTTCAAACATGGCTTCTTCTAACAGACCACGACCTGCAAGCCCACCAATTGACCTTAAGTATTTAACTCTGTACTAAGCTCCTATCTGTTGAACAATCAGAGGTAAGTAAGGAATGTTTGTCCTCGGAATTGAAACAAGCTGTGATGACACAGCCGCTGCGCTGGTCAGCGACGGACCCTCTCTGGAAACGAACGTGGTCTACTCGCAAGTCGCCACCCACGAACGCTTTGGTGGTATTGTCCCTGAAATCGCCTCACGGGAACACATTAATCGCATCGTTACCGTGGTCCGCTCTGCCCTGGAGCCCATTGGTGGCATAGAAAAAGTTGACGGAATTGCGGTCACCACCGGCCCTGGACTGATCGGCTCTTTATTGGTGGGCTCCCAATTTGCCAAAGGCCTGGCTTTTGCCCGCGATATTCCCTGGATTGGCATCAATCACCTTGAAGGTCATCTTGCCGCCGCCCTCCTCGCCGACGACAAACCAACCTACCCCCATTGCGCCCTTATCGTCAGTGGTGGCCATACCCACCTTTTTAAGGTCCCGGCCTTTGGGCAATATGAATGTATTGGTGCCACCCTCGACGATGCGGCGGGTGAAGCCTTTGACAAAATCGCTAAACTCCTCGGACTGGGCTACCCTGGCGGTATCGCCATCGATAAAAATGCTGCAGAGGGTGATCCACACAAAATTGCCTTTCCCCGCGCCTTGCCCAACAAAAAGGTTTTTGATTTTAGCTTTTCAGGCTTAAAGACCGCAGCCCGGGAACGCTTACAGAAAGAAGGCCAGCCGGAAGGGCAGGACCTAAAAGATTTTTGTGCATCCGTACAAGAAGCGATTGCGGACGTATTAACCAAAAAAGCCATTCATGCGGCAAAAGCCCACAACCTCGATGGCATTATCCTCGCCGGCGGCGTGGCCGCGAACTCGCGCCTGCGCGCTCTGATGCAAGAACGCTGTGACGCAAACGGTCTTTGGACTTTCCTGCCGCCAAGACCTCTATGTACGGATAACGCCGGTATGATCGCTTCTGCCGGCTGGATGCGCCTGCAGCGGGGCGAATCCAGTCCCTGGAGCCACGGAGCAAAATCCCGCTGGCCCCTCGATACCTTATCCTCGAGAGCCTAAAAGAAATATCTGCAAACATGCCAACGAAAACGACAAACCATTCGGTCCGACCGAAGAAAAGCTGGGGACAAAACTTCCTACACAACGAAGCTATTCTGGCGCGGATTGCGGACAGCTTAGATGCAAAACCGGATACCACCGTCATCGAACTTGGTGCAGGCAAAGGCGCCCTCACCAAACATTTGTTAGAGCGCCAATACAAAGTTATCGCCATCGAAAGGGATCGACAGCTTGTTCCACTTCTCGAAGAAAAGTTTGTCAGCGATAAGATAAAGATTCACGCCGCGAATGCAGCAACCCTTAATTACGGCGAGTTTTGTACAGAAGAGCAAAAGCAGGTGCATGTCATCGGTAACCTCCCCTATCATCTCTCAAGTCGTATTCTTGTTTCCTTAAGCGACGCCTATCCCCATGTGGCGGAAGCAGTCGTACTCGTACAAAAAGAAGTTGCAGAGCGCTTATGTGCTGGGCCTGGAACAAAAATATATGGGCTCCTATCGGTTTTGGTACAACGCTCATTTCAAACAAGAATGCTTTTTCCTGTTAAGCCGGAAGCTTTTTTTCCAAAACCAAAGGTCGACTCCGCCTTAGTGCACCTTCGTCAGCAAGATCGCATATACGACATCAATCTGGATGCGGCTCTAAAGTCTTGTGCGAAAGCCGCCTTCAGCTCGCGTCGCAAAACATTGGTTAACTCCATTGCCGGTGGTCTCAGACAAAGCAATACAGACATACGCCAAGCCATTGAGCAAAGCGGCATCGATCCACAACTTCGGGCAGAAACACTTTCCCTCGCAGAGTTTGTAAGCATCACCAAACATCTCCTCGACCTTGGCATCATCAACATGGAGACTCCAAATGGCTAGACGAGGCGACCGCAAACGACCGGACTTTTATTCCCGCAGAGCCAAGGCCAGTGGTCGGGCTGCCCGCAGTGTTTATAAGCTTGAAGAAATGGACCAACGCTGGAAAATCCTCAAGAAAGGGCAACGTGTCCTTGACCTTGGTTGCTCCCCGGGCTCCTGGCTGCAATACGCCGCAGAAAAAATTGGTCCGCAAGGTGAAGCCATCGGCTATGATCTCAAACCTGTGAATGCCACCCTGCCTGCCCATGCTGAAGCCCTCATTGGTGACGTTTATGAGCTCGATATTGAAAGCTTGGGTACTTTTGATGTTGTCCTCTCTGATATGGCACCGAGCACCATCGGTGATCGAAAAACGGATGCCTGGCGCTCCGCAGCCCTGGCTGAAAATGCTATGCTGCTGGCAGAGCGCATCCTAAAACCCGGTGGACACTTTATTGCGAAGATCCTTGAAGGAGGCGATGTTCCTGAATTAATTAAGAAAATGCGCACTCAATACGCGAAAGCCACCCAGACCCGACCGAAAGCAACCCGCAAAGAATCCACAGAGATTTTCCTCGTGGGCTTAGGCAAACTTCCGTAAATTCTCATTGCACTTCGACCACAGCTCTGGTTATTAAAAGGCGGCTCTGCGGAGCCTGAATACCTGATTTAGGAGGAAATCAATGACCCTCGCACTTGGCCTGGCACTGGCCCTACAAATTACCGCCGCCGACCCAAACTCGGCCCCCTTTCTTCTTAAAGACGGGGACAAAGCACCACCATTTTCGATGCGTCGCATCAACGGCAAAATGTTTTCTTTACGCGACCACACAGGGAAATCGCCCAAGAAGCCAAAAAAGGCCGTACTGCTATCCTTTTTCGCCACCTGGTGTGAGCCTTGTAAAAAAGAAATTCCAATCATCAAAAAACTCTACCGTCGCTGGAAATCCAAAGGCGTTGAGGTCGCCTATTTAGGACTGAGTCAAGGTGCTAAAGAACTCAAACCATTCGCCAAGAAACGTAAACTTCCCTGGCCCGTCATACCCGACTCCTTCGGCTTACTAAGTAGACGCTACGGTGCCAGCCAACTCCCCCATGTTGTCCTGGTCAACGCTGAGGGCAGGATAACCTTCCAGCATCGCGGCATACAGGATAATCTCGCCCAACTGCTCGATAATGAATTAGCAAAAGCAACCGGGATGGCTGTTCCCACAGAGGCCGCTGAAGAATTGGTGGCCGATGCTAAGCCTCGCTTTGATAAAACCTATCTGCTTGCACGCCCACCTTCGGGGCAAGGTGCTACTCAGCGCTGGTCGCCGGTAGCCAACTATGTCAGTGAAAAACTGCAAGCCAATATAGACCTGGCCAAAGAGGACTCCTACGAGAGCTTTGAAAAAGCCCTCAAAATTGGCAAATACGATATCGTTAACGCCAGCCCCTTACTTTGGTACAAAGTGCGGTCGATCTATCAGCCAGTCGTACAGATAGAGCGACTCGGTACCCATACCTATTTTGGGATCATCTTTGCCAAGCGGGACAAGAAAATCGACAGCCTTGAAAACCTTAAAGGCAAAACCATCGCCTTGGTTTCCGATACCTCAACAAGCGGCGGACTATATCCACAACTTGCTCTGATTAAAGCCGGACTTATTCCCGGCAAAGATGTTAAAATTCTCTGGACCGGCAGCCATACGGACGTTGCCAAAGCAGTCCATGAAGGCAAAGCGGATGCGGGCGGGTGCTATGAAGACTGTCGCGAAGCGGTTTGGAAAGACACCAATGCACGCTCAAGCGCGACGAATATCATCAGCTACACCGAAGATATTCCTGCGGAAGCGGTTTTGGTAAAACGCAGCTTGGCCAAAGGCATTAAGCGTAAATTGCGTAAGGCCTTTATGCGCCTCAACAGAGAAGGTGGCATTCTCAATCAAATCTCTGAAAACGAAAAACAGATATCTGCCTTTGTTGCTGCTGCTGATAAGAATATCGCGGGTTTAAGTAATGTTATCCGGGAAGTTCAAAATGCGCTCAAACCAGATCCAAAAGCGGCTAATGAAAACGCTGAAGAGCAGAGCGAGAAGAAAAACACTAACGATGGGTAAGGGCCTTAAGGGCGATTAAGCATTTCAGGCGTAATTTCTTTTTCTGTTGGAACGGTTACAGTTGGACGCATCTCGATCAGGGGTTGTCTTCCTTCAACAGGGTAATCCTTGCGCAAGGGAAAGCCCTCAAATTCTTCATAAAGTAAAACACGCTTGAGATTTGGGTGTCCCTTAAAAACAACGCCATACATATCCCAGGTCTCTCGTTCGTGCCAATTCATGCCCGGCCATACTGGCGTTACGCTGGCCATTTCAACATCCGCCTCATCGAGGCGAACCTTTAAACGAACCCGATGCTTAAGAGTCGTAGAATAAAGATGGTAGACCACCTCAAAACGAGGCGTTTTCTTATTCAACCAATCAAGGGCCGTACAATCAATCGGCATATCGAAAAGTAAATCTTCTGAGTCCCGCAAATACAAAGCGACATCCGTGATGGCCTCTCGCTTGATATAAGCGGTTTCATTTCCGTGCGCACTGGACACTTCTTCAACCGCATCCGGGAATTTTTTCTGAAGCAAATCAAGAACCAGCTGTGCCATCCCCAAAACTCCTAAACCATAACCCGACCGGATTCGGTCTTAATTTTGTTCTGCAATAAACGCAGTCCATCGAGAACCTGCTCCGGGCGTGGTGGGCAGCCAGGTATATAAACATCAATAGGGATGACCATGTCCGCCCCCTGCACTGTCGTATAGTTGTCATAAAAGCCACCGGTGGAAGCACAAGCACCAAAGGCTATCGCCCATTTTGGCTCACACATTTGTTCCCATACCCTTTTGAGCACCGGTGCCTGCTTCTGAGAAATCGTTCCAACAATCCATACCAGGTCCGCTTGGCGTGGAGAAAATCTTGGGAACTCGGCGCCGTACTGGGCAATATCATAGCGAGGACCGGATACGGACATGAACTCCATACCGCAACAGGCTGTAACGAAAGGATAGGAAAAGAGGGAATACTTTCGCGACCAGTTCACCCCTTTTTGCCCAAAGTTTTCGATGGCATCACGTAACCACCCCTCGGCGGACTCCCGTCGGGTCACAACAATCTCTGATTCGAGTAAGGATGCTTCGCTCATCTTAAAACTACCTAACGATTCCAGTCCAAGGCGCCTTTACGCCAACAATACACCAATCCAACCAAAATTACCCCAATGAAAACCATCATCTCGCCAAAAACAAGTAAGGGACTAAAATCACTGTTATTTCCGATACTTTCACTAAAGACCAAGGCCCAAGGGTAAACAAAAACAGCCTCGATATCAAAAACCAAAAACAAAATGGCCACCAAATAAAACTTCACATTAAAACGCTCGCGAGCATTACCTGAAGCTTCATTACCGCATTCAAAAATTTCCTGCTTAACTGGCGTTGGTCGTCGAGGCCCAAAAAAAAGGGAGAGCCCTAAGATGGTGCCGCCCAGTCCTAAAGCCAAGACTACAGTGATAAGCAACGGTATATACTGGTCTAACATGGTGCTTGGAAACTATCGAAGTGTTTGCTTTGAATCAAGGCACAAACGTCCCACTGTGGTTTTTCATGGTGCTTGAGCACGCCCCCCAGCCTTAAGCCGCAACCGCCTCATCTTCATCGAAATCAACGGATACGACCTTAGAGAGCCCCGGCTCTTCCATGGTGATGCCGTAAATACGATCGACTTGCGCCATTGTTGCCTTATTATGAGTAATAACAATAAATTGCGAATGCTTAGCAATTTCTCGCAAA
This sequence comes from uncultured Bdellovibrionales bacterium, assembly GCA_964013445.1. Classification (GTDB taxonomy): domain Bacteria; phylum Myxococcota; class XYA12-FULL-58-9; order XYA12-FULL-58-9; family JASMKV01; genus JASMKV01. The sequence continues at coordinate 12,599 of CAXGWX010000007.1, forward strand.
ATATTATTAAAACGACCAACATTAGCATCATCGAGGGGCGCATCGACCTCATCGAGAATACAGAACGGTGTTGGCTTAATAAGGAACATAGCAAATATCAGTGCGGTAGCGGTCAGAGCCTTCTCACCACCGGAAAGCAAGCCAACATTCTGTAACTTCTTGCCTGGCGGCTGAGCAATAATATCGACACCGGCCTCCAAAACATCAGCTGCCTCCGTAAGCTCAAGCCGTGCCTCCCCACCCTTAAAGAGCTTAGGAAAGACTTCCTGAAACATGGTATTGACTGCTTCGAAAGCTTCACGAAAACGCTTTCGACTAACACGATTCATACGCAAGATGGCACGTTCCAGTGATTCGGTCGCAGCGACCAAATCATCCCTTTGCTTCTGCAAAAAGAGAAAACGTTCCTCAACACTTTCACACTCTTCGATGGCACTGAGATTTACAGAGCCCATCGCTTTTAAGGAGCGCTCCAGCTGACCGCGCCGATGCTCTGCCTCTTCACCAGGAAGCGCCTTATGATGATAATCGCCTATGGCCAGATGCAAACTAATATCATGCCTGTCCAGCACACGTTCAAAAAGCTGCTCACGTTCCATACTAAAACGGTGCAATTCCATTTTTGTTTCTGTCAAAGCATCATTCAAAGCTCCGACTTCTTGACGTGTCTTTTTGAGCTCACCTTCGTGACTTGAAATGTTTTCCCGATCCAGCTCATAGGAACGACGATGCTCAGCCAGAAGCACACGCTTCTCATTGGCCTGTGCAGCGGTCTCAACCGCAAGCTCTTTGCCTTTTTCTAAGCGCACCTGCATTTCAACAATAAATGAGTCATTCTGCTTGAGTGCTTCAATATCTCGATCAATCCGTTTGCTCAGCTCTTGCTCTTCTTTAAAAATACGCTCAATAGAATTTTGCGTGCTCATAAGCTTCGCTTCCAGGGTCGACAGCCTGACACGCAACTTAGTAACGCTTTCGGCCTGCTCATCAACCTTACGCATTTGGTCAAGGCGCTGCTCCTGCAAACTCTGTAAATGACTGTTGAGGCGTGCCTGGATGTTTTCGCTGTTTAAAAGCGACTCTTTATACTTTTCTTGATCTTGACTAAGAAGAGCCAGCTCCTCATTCAAACGTAAGAGTTCTTCCGCGAACAATTCCTGTCGCTCACGCAGATGTAGAATTTGGGTTTTACTCGCCTCACAATCTTTTTCGCATGCAATCATCTCAAGCTCTAAATGGTGCTGCTGACGCTTTGACTCTGAAACCTGACCCTCAACTTCGGAAATAAGTTGCCGCAATTCGTCATTGCCACTTTTCAATATCGTATAATTTGCACTAAGCTTCTCAACGTCCTGTGCCAAATCTCTCATCTGGCGCTGTCGCTCTAAAAGCCCCGCACTGTCCAAACGTCCACCAAAAAGAAGTCCATTTGGATCGAGTACATCACCATCTCGTGTCACTAAACGATGAAAATTTAAGTTACGCCCAAGCAACGCCCGACCTGCCTCAATATTTTCGACAAGCCAAACCCCTCGTAAAAGATGCGCGATCAACTCCGCATAGGTGGGCTCAACCCGCACCAGCTTTTCGGCTGCCGCAATGACTCCAGGATAGCTACTTAAATCATCAACGTTGCCACTTACTCTTAAGTTCGCCGGTATAAAGCCTGAGCGGCCTGCCTTATTCGACTTAAGAAATTCAATTGCCTCGTACGCCGCCATATCATCGTCACAAATAATATATTGCAGTTTCTCTCCGAGAACTCCTTCCAAAGCCAACTCATACTCGGAATCAACCTCGACAATTTCGCTGACCAGCCCAGACAGACCTAGAGAAAAGTCTCCGGCTTGCTCACCATCCTGGCGTCCAAGAATTGCCTTTACACCCTCGTCATAGCCTTCATAGTGCTGGGCAATCTCCTGCAACGAGCTTAATTTAGACTCTTGCTTATTCAGCTTCTCAGAAAACTCTTCAAGCTCTGCCGAACTCTGCTTATACTCCGCATGCAACTCAAGGGCCCGCTGCTGTAATTCCTGAAGGCCACGGCGAACATCCTCAGACTTAGTACTTAACTCGGAGCGTCGCCCATGGTGTGCGGACTGTTCTTCCAAAGATTTCTCCAGGCGCCTCTCTAACTCATTCTTTTGCTGCTCAAGCTGGCTCCTGCGATCGGCGATGTCCTCTTCCTGATTGGCCAGAGAACTCAGCCGGGTCCGCACCTGCACAGTCGTGTGCATGTGCTCAACAGACTCATTACGAGCTTTTTCGAGCGCCTGATCAACTTCCAAAAGACTGTTTTGATTTGCTGCTAAAACCAAATTAGCATTTTCAATATCGACTTTGTCTTCCTCAAGCTGGGCTTGCAGCGCCAAGCTCTCTTCATCGAGCTCAGAGCGCTCCGAAACGCCCTGTTGCATGCGGTTTCGCGCATCACCAACATTCGCCTCTGTCGAAGTGATTCGCTCCTCCGCTTCCTGCAATTGGTTGCGCCAGTGCTCAAGATCCTTTTCCAACTGCGCCAGTTGCATATCTATCTTTGCACAGCTCTGCTGCTCTCCCTGCAAACGCTGCTCTTCATCAACCAAGCGTAATCGCTCTGCCTCAAGCCCCGCTTCCCGAGTGCCCAAGTCTCGCTGCGCATCTTCAAGCTTCTCATGCAGCACACCCTTTTCCTGCGATTGCAGTTTCTCAGCTGCCTCAAGACGCAAATAATCAATTGTTGAGGCGTGCAAATCCAAATCACGAAGCTCAGTTTTCACCCGCCCATAGCGCTCTGCCTTCTTTGCCTGCCGGCGCAAAGTCCCTAGCTGGCGCTCCAGTTCGGCAATGATATCATTGATCCGGGAAAGATTCTGTCGAGTCGCATCCAAACGGCGCTGAGCCGTTCGCTTACGCAATTTAAATTTCGAAATTCCCGCCAGCTCTTCAATCAGAGCCCGTCGCTCTTCGGGCTTCGAGTTAATAATAAAGCCAACCCGGCCCTGCTCGATAATCGAATAGGCATGAGTCCCAACTCCGGTCCCAAGGAAAAGCTCCGTAATATCCTTAAGCCGCACCGCAACCTTATTAATGAGGTACTCGGAAGTTCCATCCCGGTGCAACCGACGCGTCACAGTCAATTCTGAGTAATCCGCGTAGTGAGGAGGAAAAGAGCCATCGTTTTCGAAGGTCAAATTGACTTCCGCCATCCCCAACGGTCCACGATTATCAGAACCGGCAAAGATGATATCCTGCATTGCCTTACCGCGCAGATGCTTGGCGCTCATTTCACCCATGCACCAGCGAACCGCATCCACCACATTTGACTTGCCGCAGCCATTCGGGCCAACAATCCCCGTAATGCCGTCACCGAAACGAATTCGGGTCTTATCACCAAACGATTTAAAGCCTTTTACTTCAAGTTTCTGTATACGCATGGAGCCCTTCGATACTTTAAAAAGTTGAATTATTGCAATGCATTGCACCGTGGGTAGCAAAGGACGATCGCGGTGACAAGGGCAAAAACTGCTTTTTAAATATTCAAATGTGCGTCTCAATTTGTCCAGAAAAACGGGAATTCACAGGCCCATTTAAAAGGAATACCAAATTTCCCTTATAAAACAGCCGGGTAGTCCGAGAGGGGCCTGAGAAGCTTGAATCTTAACCAAAGCTATCCTTCATTCAAGGCTTAGCCAGCCACCCCGCACGTACATTTGAGCATGCAAGGCATCTTATTCGAGATCCACCAAAATATTGTATTTACTCAGCCAATGCCATAAAGATGCAACATAATTCCTAATAACATTGCGAGTTTAGTTATGATTATCGGTGTCCCTAAAGAAACTTTCCCGGGTGAGAAGCGGGTGGCTTTAGTCCCTGCTTTGGTCCCCATGATGCAAAAAAAGAACTACGAAGTCCTGATCGAAAGCGGTGCAGGCGCAGCCGCCGGCTACACGGACCAGGAATACCTGGACAAAGGCGCGAAAATAAGTCCGGATCGAGCGACTGTTTTCAAGGATGCGCAGGTTATCTTTCAAGTCCGTGGACTTGGCTCCAACCCGGAGGCAGGAGTCGCTGATCTCCAATACCTCAGCGGCGACAAAACACTTATTGCATTCCTCGACCCACTTGGCTCGCCGGCCCAGGCTGAGACTTTGGCAAAGACTGGCGTACGCGCCTTATCCATGGAACTCATGCCCCGTATTACCCGTGCCCAAAGCATGGATGCCTTAAGCTCCATGGCAACCCTGGCCGGATACAAAGCGGTTTTGATTGGTGCCTCTGAGCTGATGAAAATGTTTCCCATGCTCATGACCGCCGCCGGTAGTCTTAAGCCGGCTAAGGTTTTTGTATTGGGGGTTGGCGTTGCTGGACTTCAGGCTATCGCTACAGCCAAGCGTCTTGGCGCCTTAGTCGATGCCTACGATATTCGCTCAGAAGTTAAGGATCAGGTCATCAGTGTTGGTGGTAAGTTTGTCGAACTCGATATTGAAGAAGACGACTCCAGTGACAGTGGTGGTTATGCTAAAGCCAAGTCCGATGACTTTTATAAAAGACAACAGGAGCTCTTGCAGGAACATATCAGCGGCATGGACGTTGTCATCACAACAGCGGCCGTTCCCGGCAAGAAAGCACCTATCTTGGTTCCCGAGAGCATGGTTAAGGCCATGGCGCCTGGCTCAGTCATTGTTGACTTGGCCGCAGAAACCGGTGGCAACTGCGCCCTAACCCAAGCTGGAGAAACGGTTGATGTTGACGGCGTGAAGGTGATCGGACCACTCAACGTTCCATCAACTCTGGCCTACAACGCTTCTTCCATGTACGGAAAAAACATCACCACCTTTGTCAGCCATCTCACCGATGCAGAAAAAGGACTTCAATTTGACCTTGAAGACGAAATCGTCAGCGGCACCTTGATCTGCCAAGACGGGGCGGTTGTTCACCCCAGGGTCAAAGACATTCTTGAATCTCAACAGAAAGCGAGTGCTTAATCATGAGTGCGGCAAACGAAATGCAATTGCTCCTGGCAGTTATTACTATCTTGGTCTTGGCCATGTTTCTTGGCTTTGAACTCATTACCAAAGTTCCCCCTACCCTGCATACCCCGCTGATGAGTGGCTCCAACGCCATCTCCGGTATTACACTGATTGGGGCTCTCGCCTCTGGGGGTGTTGGACAGCCTGAGCTGGCCACCTACCTTGGACTGGCCGCTGTTATCTTTGCCACCATTAACGTTGTCGGCGGGTACATGGTGACCAACCGCATGCTCGAGATGTTTAAATCCAAAGCAAAGAAATAAAAGGAAGATAAAATGCTTAGCGATACTCTACGACAAGCCCTGATCAACATTCCCTATTTGGTCGCCGCTTTTCTTTTCATACTTGGACTAAAATATTTAGCCCACCCCCGTACAGCTGTCCGAGGTAACTTCTTGAGTGCTATGGCCATGCTTATCGCTGTGGTCTTCACACTCTTTGACCAAAACATTCTGCCGGTGCACATGATTGCCATCGGCTTAGGTGTGGGCGGTGCCATCGGTGCGTTTTTAGCCATTCGCGTTGCCATGACCGAAATGCCCGAGCTGGTTGCACTCTTTAACGGCTTTGGTGGTTTAAGCTCCGTGCTCGTTGCATCTGCCGCCTATGTGGGCGCCGATCCGGAACAGGTCAATTTGCAATTAAGTGTTGCCACCATCGTGTCTGCCTTGATTGGGGCGGTCACCTTTTGGGGCAGCCTCATCGCTTATTTAAAACTCCGGGGACAGGTCGTTCCTTCCGGTGCGGTCACCTCGCCTATCCTAAAAATTCTTAATGGACTCTTTGCCCTTTCGATTTTAGGACTCGCGGTGGTTTTTGTCGCCAACCCTGGCATGGAAATGTACTTCTGGGCTGTTATTGGTGTGGCCTGTTTGATGGGAATTACCTTGGTTATCCCCATCGGTGGAGCGGATATGCCGGTGGTTATCGCCCTTCTGAACTCCTATTCAGGATTGGCCGCTTGTGCCGCCGGGTTTGTGCTGAACAATAACTTACTCATTATTGCCGGTTCATTGGTCGGCGCATCCGGACTTATCCTTACACAAATTATGTGTAAGGCCATGAACCGTTCCTTGGCCAACGTTCTTTTTGGCGGTTTGGGAGCAGAGGAAAGTGGCCCAGCCATGGATGCGGATGAGGTCTATGCAGGCAAGGTTACCAGTGCCAGTGCGGACGAAGCTGCCATGATTTTTGACAGCGTACAGCGCGTTGTGATTGTTCCTGGTTACGGTATGGCGGTGGCTCAGGCCCAGCACGTGGTCAAGCAATTCACTGCGCTACTCCAGGATCGAGGCACAGAAGTTCTCTACGCCATCCATCCAGTCGCCGGTCGTATGCCGGGCCATATGAATGTATTGCTGGCGGAAGCTGACGTTCCCTACGAACAATTGATTGAAATGGACGATATCAACCCAACCTTTCCACAGACAGATGTTGCCCTGGTCATTGGTGCCAATGACGTTGTTAACCCAGTTGCCAAAACCGATCCGGGCTCCCCAATTGCAGGCATGCCAATCCTGGATGTTGATCAAGCCAAGACGGTCATGGTCATCAAGCGCTCACTCTCACCAGGCTTTGCCGGAATACCTAATCCCCTCTTTGCCGCCGACAACACCATGATGCTCTTTGGTGATGGTAAGCAAATTGTTGTTGATTTGGTTGAGGCGATGAAAGAGCTCTAGGCTCCTGCCAAAAGTCTTTTTCTACGCAACGAGCCAAGAGCCACCAAGAGGACAAGTCCGTAACAGCTCAGCCCTAAGAGAAAAACAAAAAACATCCCATAGTCGCGTACCAAGATTGAAGCGCTCACCGTACTAAGAACTGAGGCGCTCACCGAAATGGCCCAGCACCATGCCAGGAGCCTTTCTTCCTCCGGCGCATAGGTCGCAATCGCCAAAGGCAGAATATGCCCCAAAGCATATCCCAGGATACTAAAGCCCAGAAAAGTGAGAACGCAGAGCAACCCCAAAGGCAAAGCTAAAAACAAATCGTGTCCGAGACTGGGGGCAACAAACAAAACGATAGAAGCGAGCACTAAACTATAGGCAAGCCAAGCACAAAGTTTCTTTTCTCTCTCCTCTGGCTTGATATGCCGCGAATGAATGCTTCCTAAGCCAGCTCCCAAAATCATTGCACTTAAAATTGTCATTAAGGCAATGGTTGGATGATGCAGATAGAGTTGAAAACGGTAGATCCCGGTCATCTCTAAAAACATAAAGCCTAAGCCCGTACCCAACAACGTTACCAGCAGGCGCCAATCAAGCCGAACCAAAACCCCCCGATCCGCTCTGCGGATAACAAAAGGCAAAATCAGAAAAAGACCTATGGCCAGACCAATGATCACTAAAATCTGCTCATAGAGTGACTTCACCAGAGTCTCTCGCCTATGCTTATCCTCTGTTCGAAACCCTGAACTATAAACATAGGGTCGGTCATCATTAAGAGCTGAATTCCTGTCTGGCGGATCAGCAACATTGCTCCATAATCCCAACCGAGGCGCCACCGATCTTGCCAAATCAATGGTTCGGCGGCCAGCTTTCTGTTTTGACTGCCAGGCTGCGAGCTTGACTTCATCAACATCCAAAGCGCTGAAATCTCCACTGAGGCGAGGGTACTGTAATTTGGCGCCGATGCCTTCCTCATCAGAAAATTTAAGCATCGAAATAAGCTCTTGTTTATCAAGAGGCGATTTTTTTGCTACGAGCATATAGCGATAACCATAATCTCGTGGCGTAAAAAACACCGCGATATGCTTTTCCGGCTCCTTGATACCTGCCAACTTCAGCCCCGCAATCATATTGATTAACGGTGGTGAAGCCCAAGTTTTTGTCAAAGCTGGCTTCCGACTGAAGGTTGAATAAACGAGATAGCCATCGTCCTCCAAATGCTCCATATATTCAGCAAAAGCTTCCTGGGTAAAAAGATAGTACGGGGACCAAGCTTGTGCCACCTGGCTCGCTAAGGAATGAAAGTTAATTTCCTTCATCTCAATCATGTCGTAAATTTTCTTGGAACGCATGAGATAAGAGCGTCCATCTGCTGCTTCGAAACTTACTCCATCCAACAAATAAGGGTTATCCGAATCATTCTTCCGGCGCTCCAGTATATCCTGAACGATAGGCTGGGCAACTTCGACCGCATCTATTTCCTTAAGACCATGGTGCTTAGCCATCAACACTTCCTGACCTCCACCGGAGGCGAGAATCAGTGCCTTTCCTCCAGCTTTCAAATGGAAAGGCATATTATAAAGTGAGACTTTATAGCGCTCGATATGTTTGTCCTGGTTCGGCGCATAAAATGTTCGCGACGCACCATCGATGACATAAAGCTCCCGGTCTCTGTAGTATTCCATTAAACCTACCCGGGCCATCGGGCTCCAATACTCCTTGATGAAGCGTCGCTCTTGAAAGCCCGCGATGTGCCGTACCTTAAACGAATCGTTCACAAGACAGTAGGCCAAGCCTGAGAAGACAAGACCCAGCATCACCAGGGCAGGCCAGGAGCGCTTCAATCCTTGCCCAAAAAAGATCCACAGCATCGCCACCAGGGGTAGCAATACGACAACCACGATTGTCCCCTTAAGCCCTAATGGATAGAGCAAGAGAGGAATACCGATTGCGCCCGCCGTCGCTGCAACCAAATCAATCCCATAATAAAGGGCAAAGGATTTCGGTGCATGGCGAAAAATGAATGCTTGTATATAACCGGCCAATACAAAGGGAATCAAAACGATGGATATCGTTCTATAAAGCAATGGCAGTGAGAGCACACTTGAGTCTTTCATCACCATGGTGAACCGTTTGTTCCATGAGAGGTACTTCATATCCGCACCGCTGTCCGGATCACTTAAAACCGCTGGAACAAATTCTGTGTCGAGCAGAAGATAAAAAGCCAAGAGCATCGAGAGCATTAGAGCTGCCAGAGAAAGGAGCTGGCGAGCTGGCTGTTTGTCAAAGGAGACTGGCTTGGTCAAATAGGCAATGGTCGCACCAATCCCGGTCCCCAAGAGCGTAAGCGAAATCGCCATAAAAGAATGGCTCGCAAAAAGCACCACCGCAAAAATTCGTGTAAGGAGGACTTCCAGCCCTAACGCCAATATCGAAACGACTGAGAGGACTATCAGATCTGTTTTTGCTCTCTGCTCCATTACCCCGCTCTCTACCCTTAAATGCTGCGGGCCACAACATAGGGGTACAAAACCGTAAGCAACCAAGACCAAGTCAGTGCCAGAGAAAGGGCGTAGGTCCAGCGGTTACGGTGAAAAACCGTTGGAACCCAAGAGAACACTTCCACCAAGATTGGCGCCAGCATCAAACCTAAAACCTCTTCACTACGGCTGCCTCTACATCCCACCGCATAAATCCACAAAAAGAGACATGAGCTGCCTAAACGGGTCACCACACTCAAGGGAGCCAGAAACGCTTTTTCGGAGTCGATATAAAAGTGCGCCAGATAACAGGTAAGCGGCAAGAGCATTAAGGCCCAAAGAAAAAATTTCCCAAAACGAATACTGTTTAATTTCGTATGTAAAAAGGATTGATAGAAACCTGCATAAAAGGAAAAATAAATAAGAATAAAAATAAGGGTCCCCAAACCAAATGCCTTGAGCACCTGAGTAAACTCGATCCGCAGCAGCTTTCTTTGGGACCATAAAAACGGTAGCCCAAGCAGAAGAGAAGCGAAGCCCAAATAGGTGGGCGCACACAAATAATAAGTATTACGTAACCAGGTGGGACCGTCCGATCCCAGCTCGCCAGTCATCAAACTGGCGGCATACGCTCCTAAAACAAGCCCAATCAAACGCCACCCAAATGGGCTTCCTGCAACACTGTCAAAGACGGGCAAGTCAAATCGCGAGGAGCACTGCAGATAGATCAGAGAACTTAAAGATGCAAAAAGCAAGAGCCACAAACCTGCCGAATAAAGAATATTGTTATAATCGCTGCCACCGGCAAAAGATGATTGAAAGTTTGTCGTTTTACGAAACCAATCGAAAATCTTTTGTTGAACGCTTTGCGAATAAAGAAGATCAAGATGAGCAACCGGCAATGCCTGATGGGCGTAGGCCGTATTATTCTCCACCGCACCCTGCTCGAGCTGATTAACACCTGAAAAAAATCGGGAAAAATAATTTACTCCCCCAATCACCAATCGATTGCCTCCACGTCGCTCCTCTTGCATACGACCTTCCAGAGCAATACGACCGCGCAGAGTTCCTACTTGGCTCTCCGCAATATCATAGGCTGCAATTCCTCCCGCCGAATGCCCAATCAGAACCACTTCCCTTGATGCCAGGTTGTATTTGGCAAAAAGCGCTCGAAGCATGGGTGCCGCCATGGCCGTAAAGTCATAGGGCTGGCGGCAGGGAGTACCTCGACGCGTCAAACGACTCTCGCTGCAGGTTAAATCCAAAACTTTTGGCGAATCCCCGTGACCGGGAAAATCGACGGCGAATGATTCAATACCATGACTTGCCAAAACCTTAGCTAAAGGCTTCATCATTTCCTTTGAGCAACGCCAACCATGCAACAAAAGAGCAACCGGTCTATTATTCGGAGTATCAGGAGTAATGTGAATATAGGGCGTCTCGTATTCATCATCGAGCTGCGCCCTTGAAACGGAATAGCTTTGACCCCCACCCTCGACCCTGGAGTTCACCACCCCTAAAGCAATAAGGCATAGAAGAATAAGAGCTAAACAAGGTTGGGACAACGCTTTAGCGTTCAGCGCCATCCGGCCCATTTCTTTTCTGGTGTTTTCCGCAACAGGAGGCAAGGGCAAGTGAGCCCCCATGCGCCTATCCCAAAACCAGAATAAGAGCAGAAACGGCAGCAGATAAAGTATTTCCGTTAGCATTGCCCCCAGCAACATCAGACGGCGAACATGCTCGGGCCTGTCCACCGCTCGAACCAAGGCCTGCGATAACCAAAGTGCTTTCGTCTCGCGCTTTAAGAAACGCGTGCGGTAGTCGCTGGCCCGTTCAAGTTGCTTCTGCGACCACTGTGTGCGCAACAAACTCTTCCCCATTGGGGAAACCGGAATTGGCCGCCAAGGGGCAAAAACACCTTCTGTGTGCAGGGGCCAAAATACGCGTGGCGCCTTTCCACCGGTAGTTAAAGTATCAGCTAAGCCATGACTAAAGTTTAGCAAAGCTAAAATTAAGGCCAACTGCCACAAGCCTTTTTGTTTATTTAACCAACCTTTGCGCCTAAACCAAAAGCTCAGAGCAAAGCCAAGTAAAAGTGAAAAAGCAAAGGAATGAAAGATTCCCCGATGCCCCAAAGGATGTCCATAATCGACCCATAGATGCAGCAATGTATCCGCATCCGGAAGTGTGGGCAAAAGCAGACAGGACAAGAAAAAAACTTTTGGGGAAAGTCGCCAGCGCTGCCAAACACTGCGGCGCAGTACTCGATGCGCACACACACCCATCAAAGCGTGGCCAACTATAGTCATAAACTATTCCTTAAGGAAGATTGGAGAGAAGACTAAAATAAAATCTTCGAAAATGAAATATCGATTTTACCAGCGTCCCCGCCGGGCCCCTTTATTCATTTTTCCGCCCATCACCGCCTGTTGATACTGTACCGGTGGGCGCTCCAAATGAAACTGGTACCACTGCTCTTTATAAGCACGCATCTTCATCTTCTTACCGTTTTGCACCGCCAGCAAACACTCCTTAACGCGCTCATCCTCTTTGGTCTTCTTTACACCCTGGGAAAGAATACTGATCGCCGTATCACGTTCGCCAATTTGACAGAGCAAGTAGGCATAAAGGCTCCAGGCCAGTCCTTGCTTCTTGCCGCGCTTAACAACAATATCAAAGGTCTTACGCATTTCCTCGTGATTCTTCTTCTTATAATGAATCACCCCAAGCATCGCTCCCCCCATCCAGTGTCCAAATCCAAGTGAACGCTGTAAATAGGGCAGTGCTTTATTAAAGTCTTGCTTTAGAAAATATGTCACCCCGATTTGGTTATCCACCGTGGTGCGGATACCAATCTGATGCTTTGCATGAGCATAAGCTTTTTCCATCAAAGTGATTGCCAACTCAAATTTGGGCGGCTGCTTTTGCAGATAGACCATCGATTCCTGAAAAATCCCCTCAACCGCCTTAAAAGAACGACGGGCAAGAAAATAATAAAGGGCAATAGCTGCCAAAACCCCGGGTACAACCGATTCACCAAGGCTCAATAGCTCGGTAAAAAAGAGCGCAGAAAAGACAAGTGATCCTATAAAGAGGGCTTTTGCAACATTTAACATACCAACATGGCTCCAGGGAAAAGTTCAAGCGCGGCGGGGGTATAACAACCTGTAAAGCGAGTGTAAAGGGCTCTGCCCCTTCCCTTTAAGGTGCCCTCGTGGCACTGTCTGGCTGATGTCCGCGAATTGGTTCCTTGCCCTACCCGTGCCTACAGAAGCTTGGTATCCCGAGAGTATTCCGAAGCCTCCAGCGAATGTGCGTCTGATCCGAGCAGAAAATCTGCACCTAACCGTCGCTTTTCTTGGCGGCGTTGATGAAATCGCTGCCCAGAATGCCTGGCAAAAAAACCAGGGGTTTAAGACGGGACCTCTTGAGATTCAGCTGCAAAGCATCGAGAGTTTTGGCAATCCGAAACGCCCTGCCCTCGCCGCCACCTTGGGCAAGGGTAAAGAAGCCATTGAAAATGCCATCACTGCCTGCCGTGATGATATTCTGGCTGCAGCCGAATGTCCGGCGGAAAATCGCCCAGCCAGAGCCCACATTACTCTGGCTCGACCACGGCGCAAATCCAGCCCCGAAGAACTCCGGGAAGCCATGGCATGGGCTGATCGTGTTGACTTGAGCGAGGTATGCATTCCTTTAACAGAAATAGCGCTCTACACCTGGTCAAAGGATGAAAAGGGCTTTCTTTACAAATTGGTTGAACGTCGGCCCTTAAAGCTTTAGCGTGGAAGAATAATGTTGCCCATCAAAGAGCTAACAAGAGCAAGCGCCCAAGACATCCAATTTGTCCTTTCAGATATTGATGACACCATGACCGAAAACGGCAAACTTCCGGCCTGCGCCTATCAAGCGCTATGGGAGCTTAAGGAGGCCGGCATCAAAGTCATCCCGGTCACCGGTCGGCCGGCTGGCTGGTGTGATCTTATTGCCCGGCAATGGCCCGTCGATGCGGTGGTTGGTGAGAACGGCGCGCTCATTTATTATGAGGAAAACGGGGTTCTCAAAGAAATCATTAACCCACAGGTCGCCGACACAAGAATCTCCGAAAAGCTCACGAAGATTCGCAACGATGTCTTATCCCGAGTACCCCAAACCCGGATAGCCAAAGATCAAGCCTATCGGCGTTTTGATCTGGCTATTGATTTTGCGGAAGAAGAACCCAAACTCTCACTTAGTGAGGCCAAAAAGATTCAGGATATTTTTCATGAACATGGCGCAGAGGCCAAGATTTCATCCATCCATGTTAATGGCTGGTTTGGTGAATACGATAAATTGTCCATGACCAAAATACTCTTTAAAGCGCTTTGGGCTATCGATTTAGACAATGCGAAAGAAAAGGTGCTTTTCTGTGGAGACTCCCCCAACGACGAACCTATGTTCGCCTATTTCCCGATAAGCTGCGGTGTTGCCAACATTCGCGAATTTGTATCCCTACTCCACTCACCGCCAGCCTATATAAGTGACCAAGAAGCGGGTCAGGGCTTTGCGGAATGCGTTGCTCACCTGCTCAGTCTTCGCAACCAAACATCGCCCTAAATCTTCTAAAAAAATGACAAAAAGATAGGCGCTTCTGCACTTGCGCGCGCTCTTAGGCCTGTGTTAGCCAAGACCAAAGACGCGTATTCTATGGAAAGGTTTTGGCAATGGCCGGACATTCAAAATGGGCAAATATCAAAAGACGAAAAGGCGCAGTCGACGCCGCCCGGGGTAAGCTTTTTACCAAGCTCGTTAAAGAAATTACCACCGCTGCCCGTCTGGGTGGAGGCGACCCGGACGGTAATCCGCGTTTGCGCGCAGCCATCATTACGGCGAAATCCAACTCCATGCCGATGGACAACATCAATCGAGCAGTCAAAAAAGGTACGGGCGAAGGCGGTGGAGCCGCCATCGAAGAAATTACCTATGAGGGTTATGGGCCCGGCGGTGTTGCAATTTTTATAGAGGCGCAAACGGACAACAAGAACCGCACTTCGTCGGATATTCGCTCATCCTTTGCCAAACTCAACGGTAATCTCGGCACCAACGGCAGCGTCGCCTGGATATTTAAAAAGCAGAGCCACTTTAGTTTTGACGCTGCACGCTATTCAGAAGAGGAGCTCATGGATGCGGCTCTGGAAGCTGGAGCTGATGATATTCTCAACGAGGGTGAAGAGCTGCTTATGATTGCGGCGCCAACCGCATTTGGTGAAGTGGCCAATTATCTTGAGAGCAATAAACTTGAATACCAGCGTGCCGAACTCACAATGGTTCCGGAAAATACGGTTAAAGTTGCGGACAAAGATGCAGAAACTCTTTTTAAACTTATCGAACGTCTTGAAGACCTGGATGATGTGCAAAAAGTATATGCAAATTTTGATATCGACGAGAGTGAACTCGAACGCATTTCAGATCTTTAAGGCTCAATCATGTTAAACTCTTTTCAACATCTCATCCTTATTCCCCTGCTTGCTCTTGCAACCATGACTTCCGGCTGTGAGAACCCGCCAGAGTGCAAAAGTGGAGAAATTCGATTTATTGGTCGTCCAGCCCAGCGCCTCTTTGAATTCGACACAACCTGTCGAGCTGACTGCTTTTCCGCACCAACCGCGGCCACCTGCGAGCGCGAATGTGTCGAGCACAAGGTGCCCACGAGCGCAGGCCTCTTAGAGGGCTATAGCTCCAGCGACACCTTTGCTGATCGCACCTTAAGCCTGGTGGACAATGAAACCCTGGGTGAAAACGGAGCACTGGTATTGAGCTTTGGCTACGAAGACGAAGCTGGTGAATTGGCTCCTGCAAGCGGTGGATTCCTCAGCACTGAGGAAACGGTCTACCTTAGCGAGCGGGTCCTGGGCACTGCCCGATTTAAAATGCGTGTCGGTGTTGCCAAAGACACCAACCAAGACGGTGTATACAATATCTTTGACAGCTCTGAAGTGGTAGGCAAAGTACTGGACATCCATCCTGGGCGCTTAGAGATTAAAGAAGCAAGTGCGGAACGTATTCGTGGGAACTTTTATCTGCAATTTGAAACCCCGACCTCCCAACCAGAAAGCGAAATGATAGGCTGCTTCAACCTCAACGTGGGCGCACAGGCAGCAGATGCCAATCAAGTCCTCACTCATCAGCTGGGGCTTTAGAGCATAAGCATGCGTATCTTTGGTGTCGACCCGGGCTCAAATCATACAGGCTGGGGTGTGCTTGAAGTCAACGGTTCAAAATTCACCTATGTTGCAGCCGGCACCATCTCCCCAAAAGGTGATCTAAATCAACGACTTAGAGGCATCGCCGACGAACTTGACGTGCACTTACAAACCTATAAACCTGAGGCCTTCGCCCTCGAAAAAGTTTTTTATGCTAAAAACGTGAATAGCGCCCTTGTTCTTGGTCACGCCCGAGGTGTGGCGCTGCTCTCGGCTGCGCGGCAAGAAATCCCGGTCTTTGAATACAGCGCAACCCAGATTAAACAGGCCGCAACCGGCCATGGCCGTGCCAGCAAAGAGCAAGTTCGACAAATGTTAGAAATGATTGTCGGAGCTCCCGCAAAGCAACCCCTCGATGCCTCCGACGCCCTGGCCGTTGCCCTCTGCCATGGCCAATCCCGACATCAACAAAACTGGAGTGACAAACTCAAAAAAGCGCTATAGGACACAAGAATGATAGCAAGCTTACGTGGTAAATTGATTCATAAAGACAGTGAAGGAATCGTTCTGGAGTGCGCCGGCGTTGGCTATGGCCTCAATCTCTCCATGCGGGACTTGGTCAGCCTACCCAGCGAAGGCCAGGAAGCTTTTGTCTGGGTTCATACCCACGTATCCCAGGACAACCTACGCCTCTACGGTTTTATTCAACGGGATGAACTACATATTTTCGAAATACTCTTAAGTGTTAGCGGCGTGGGACCACGCTTGGCTCTGGCCATACTCTCGGAATTAAATGCGGGTGAGCTGGCCCATGCGGTGGAGCACAACAGTATCGATGCACTCACAAAGATTTCTGGGGTAGGAAAGAAAACCGCCCAAAGACTCTTACTCGAACTGAAAGATAAGGTCGGCAAAGGTTCTTCTGCACTGCCCGTCCTTAGTATCGGATCAAATCAACTTGAACATGATTTGGTCTCTGCCCTCGAAAATTTGGGCTTTAAGATCAGCATTGCGGAAAATGCAGCCAAATACGCCATCGACAATATGCCTGGGGAAGAAAATCTTTCTGTGCTCGTGAAGGAAGCACTACAGGCAACCGTACGTCAAAATTGATCAGCCTGGCGCTTTGACTTGCAGGTTAGGATCCTTTGTGCTTTTCACCTAAAGCATGGAAGCACTCACCGAACGTCTTGTCTCTTCAGATCCTTTGGACAGCGACGGGGATAACCAAGCGCCTTTAGGCTTAAGACCACAGTACTTCGATGAAATGGTAGGCCAGCGCGAGCTCCTCGCCAACCTGCAGGTTTTTGTCAAAGCAGCCAAGGAGCGCCAAGAGGCCCTCGATCATCTCCTGCTCTGTGGACCACCGGGCTTGGGCAAAACCACTTTGGCCAATCTTATTGCCCGTGAAATGGACGTGCAAATCCATGTCACCAGTGGACCGGCCCTTGAACGTAAGGACATGGCGGGCATCCTCTCTCAGGTACAGGAATTTGATATTCTCTTTATCGATGAAATTCATCGGCTCTCACCGATTGTGGAAGAGATTCTTTATCCTGCGATGGAAGACTTTAAATTTGATCTCATTTTAGGTGGCGGTCCTCACGCCCGCACCCTTGAGGTTCCCTTAAAGCCCTTCACTCTTATCGGTGCTACGACCCGAACCGGTTTACTCACCGGACCATTACGAGACCGTTTCGGCTATACGGGACGAGTGAACTACTATCCAACAGAAGATTTATGCGCGATTGTCGAAAGAGCCGCCGAGCTTATCGATCTTAAATGCGATCACGCCGGTGCCTGGGAAATTGCCAAACGTTGCCGCGGCACACCTCGAATCGCCAACCGACTCCTGCGTCGCGTCCGGGATTTTGCGGAAGTTGATGGGGACGGACATATCGATCAGACCTTGGCTGCCCATGCTTTGAATCGTCTCGGCGTCGATGAACACGGCTTCGACGAAATGGACCGACGCTTCATGGATATGCTGGTCAACAAATTTAAGGGCGGTCCGGTGGGCATCGAAACCTTAGGCGCGGCCCTGGGTGAGGATACGGACACCTTGGAATCGGTCTACGAGCCCTATCTGATTAAGGGTGGATTTATCGAAAGAACCCCTCGCGGCCGTTGCGCCACCGCCAGTGGCTTTGAGCTCATGGGACGCAAAGAGCAGAAATCCAAGGGCCAAGCCAGTCTTATTTAGGGCTCTTTTCCACAAAAATCCTTTTATATCAGGAGCTTAAGAGGAATTTCCTCTATTTCATTGCTTTAAAACTATTTGATCGCACTATGGCGTATTTGTCGCAACCTGCTGCCGTTCCTGCCGAAAAAACCTGAAAGCATATCAAAGCTTTAGCTGGCGGCTTGCTTGTCATTTGCAAATGCAAATGCTAGAAGCCCGGCGACCTATCCATCAAGGGCGCAAAGGGGTCGGGCAAAATTGTCAGACTTTGACCGCTTTCAGATAGGGATAAAAAGCGAAAGCTGGGGTTGAAAAGTTGAAAGATGTTGTTTTCACTAAAGATCTTTTTTTCAACAAAACTTGGCTTGGAATTTGTATTGGGATGAGGATTGGGCGAGACTAAAACGGATAAAGGTAAAAACGACAATAAGTCCTAAATAGTAATGTACGAACAAAAGACCATAGCCGAGAAGATTAAGTGCCAGGGAATTGGCCTGCACACAGGCGAAACCATCGAATTGGAGCTGCTGCCGGCAGAACCAGGGACAGGCATTGTTTTTTCACGAACCGATTTACCCGAAATCGTCGACATTCCTGGCTTAAGCCACTACGTGGTCGATACCAACCTGGCCACAACCTTGGGACGGGAAGTTCAGGGCATTACGGCCACCATCAGCACCACCGAGCATTTACTGGCAGCCATCCGCGGCCTCAACATCGACAACCTGCGGGTTTTGGTCAACGGTCCGGAAATTCCGGTCTTTGACGGCTCAGCCAAGCACTTCACCGAACTTCTTCTTGCTGCTGGAACAGCTGAGCAAAGCAAAGCCAAAGAATATATCGTAGTGAAGAAAGAAATATGTGTTCGGGATGGCGACGCCTACGCCCGTGTGCTGCCAGACAGTCGGGCGCACCTGACCTGTTCCGTAGACTACGAACACCCGCTGATCAATCCCCAACCCTTCTCATTCGATTTGGCCACTGGTAATTTTGCCCGCGACCTGGCACCTGCTCGTACTTTTGGCTTTTTAAGAGATGTAGAAAAGCTCGCCAGCATGGGTTTGGCCAAAGGTGGCTCCCTGCGCAATGCCATTATCATCGACGGTTACCGGATTCTTAATCCGGAAGGCCTGCGCTTCGCGGACGAGTTCGCTCGACATAAGACCCTTGATGCCCTTGGCGACCTGGCCCTGCTGGGTCATCCCATTATGGGCCACGTGCATATGCACCGCTCCGGGCACACCCTGAATCTTAAACTCATGCAGGCCATCCTCTCGGACGCATCAGCTTACGAGATTATTTCAGCGGCACAACCAGAAGCGGCCACCATTGAGCAACTCGGCCTCTTAGGCGCCATCCAAAGCCTGGCTTAAAAGTCTTTTAAAGACTCCGACCTTCTCCCACGTTTCCGTAATTTCCCGCTCAGGGCGACTGTCTGCGACAATTCCGCCACCAACTGAAATATTCCAGCCCGTCTCGTCCTTAACCAAAGTACGAATAAGAATCGAGGCGGACACGCTGCCGTCCGGCTTAAGCAACGCTAAAGAACCGGTATAAAAACCCCGTCCCTCCCCTTCAAGTTCGGCGATGATCTGCATCGCCCGCCGCTTCGGAGCCCCCGTAATTGAACCACCGGGGAAAAGAGCTGCCAGCAAATCCGCCGGTGACTTATCCTCGGCTAAAGTGCCCCGCACCTTGGACACACCATGCCACACCCCCCAAAATCCATCGACCCCCAAGAGCCTGGGCACCGACACCGTACCGCTCTGACAGACTTTACCTAAATCGTTGCGCACTAAATCCACAATCATCACATGCTCAGCCTTCTCTTTTTCATCGAGGGCCAAATTTGCCGGCTCGCTTGCACCGGAAGCACGGGCACAGGTTCCCTTAATTGGGTAGGAAGCTGCCTCCCGGGTCGACGGCTCGTAGGTGAGAAGAGTCTCCATCGAATTTGAGAGCATTTCAAAACCATCCAATCTTAGATAGGCCCCATGGGCCACCGGATTGGTTTGACTCAAACGGCAAAAGAGCGCCAAGGCGTCCAGCTCCTGCCCCTGCAGCGCCAAACGACGGGTAATGTTGGCCTGATAAATATCGCCGGCGCGGATATGCTCCTGAGTACGCAAAATACGCCGCCCATGCTCCTTATCTGAAACCTGGGGCACCAACTCGTCTTGGCAATCAGCCCAGCGAGGTACATCCTGACTCTGACTTGCCTGCCACAAAACATCGCTGCGTTGCCCTTCTTCCCCAACAAGCACATAGGTCTGCTCAACAAAATCCAAGACCAGAGCCGAATCAAAAAGGGTCAGAAAGGCGCTTGGCTGGCCCCGGGGTGCGGATTGTTCCGGCAAAAAATTAAATCCCTGGCCATACTCATAAGAGAGGCCCAAAAGTCCGAGCTTGCCCTCTTGCAAAGAAAATATATCCTTTAATTCCATATGCTTGTGCCATGAGTGGTGGCTTTCCGGCAGGGCCAAAAAACCATAACGGCCAACCTCTGGCTGCGCCCCTGAGCCGAAAAGGGCCACCAAATCCGGGCAATCCCGCAAAGCCCAAAGCATCTTTTCCAGGGAAGCCCCATCAAAACTTACCGGCTCTGTTAAAGGTCGTATTCCCCACATGGTCGTTTCTGCGTACCACAAAGTGCGCCCGCAAAACATGATCAAAGGACAATTTAAGGCGCAATTTCAGTACATTGTCTGCTTGTCTAGGGGCTTCTGTTTTGCTAGTAACCCCCTCGTTCAAAGACACTGTATTCCACTTCGCCCCTGGAATACGCCAATGAATAGCTTTAAGGAATGAGGAATATGATGAAAAAGTTTGTAATACTGGCCGGTTTAGCACTCTTCGCCCTAGGATGTAGCGAAGGTGACGAAGGCGCCGCAAAGAAAAAAGAAACACAAACAGCGACTTGTGATGCGACCTCCGCAAATCTTGAAGCCTGTTTGGGAACGGTTCGACAAAAATGCCAACAGGCTGCAGACGGCTCCTATGCTTGGAGTGATTTAGAAGATTGCGCCACCGGTGGCCAGGTATGCTCACCTTTGGGCGGCGTCACCGCTTGCACCTCCGACACTGGCGGCGGCAGCGGCACGGGTAGCGGTAATGGCGAAGAGCTCGCCACTTGTGGCACCGATGCTGACTGTAATGAAGGCTTGCACTGCTCGGACTATTTGGCTGGCCCACTTAACTACCTCGACATTTCGGTTCCTGGTTATTGCGTGCGTGCCTGTTCCGTCGATGCGGACTGTAATACGGGCGAACTCTGCGTTGCCGACTCCAGCACCGGTGCTTGTCTAAGCGCTGAAAAGAACAAAGACGAAATTTGCTACTACGACGGCACCACCTGCGTTGCCGGCACCGAATGTCAATTGGGCACCATCGCCGCAGCGGCCGAATGTAAAGAAGTCTGTGGGGGCGAAAATGTAGGCACAGCCTCCGGCTGTAACAGTGGTACCTGTTTGGCAGGTAACGACATCGAACTGCAGGATCCAACAGGTCAAACCACCTGTACTCAAGACAGCGATTGCGACAGCAGCGCCAACTATCAATGCTACGACTTTGCCAGCGTTGGCGCCGGCAAGCTCTGCGCCCGTATGGCCGGATGGTGCGGCGATGCAGCCACCGTCTTTTATAATTTAGATGATCTCAACCCAAGTGCTGGAACTGAAGCACAAAACTATGCGGACTCTGAGCTCTGTGAGTTCATCGGTCAAAGCAAGTACTGTGCTGACTTAGGCTTAGGTGACACCGGCGCTATCGCGGCGTGCGTGCCTTCAGGTTATGCGGCCAGTGCTTCAGAAACCATGCAATCCTGTGCATCCGATGCGGATTGCTTGATTTACTTGGGTGAAGAATGTCTCGCATTTCAATCAGGTAATATGTGCGCCATTCAGATGAAAATCTGTGTTGCTTTCTGTGAAGGCGAAGATGGCGACCTGGCCTGCCCAGCCGGTACAACCTGTGGAGTACCAGACTCACAGCAGCTTGGCTTGGTGGGTGAGTACAACGCCCAGGAGCAATTGGTCTCCTGTACAACCGCTGCCGACTGTAACCAGACAGATGGTGCTTCGGACTTTGGCTGTGAGCAGGTTGGCTTGAGCGATGGCTCCAGCGGCAACTACTGCGTACGCGCACCCAAAGTTTGTTTGGACAGCTAAAACCCATTTGAGTTTTTAGTGATGTCCTATTCCCGTTCCGTTTTGAGTATGCTCACAGTGTTCACACTGTGGGCATGCCCTACGGGCGATGACACCAACCCACAAACCAATGCCTGTGGCGCTGACTGTAACGGTCAGCTCAGCACCCCTTACTGTCAGGACTACGACGGCTCTCTCTACAGTGCCGGCACCATGGGCTGCAGCGATGCCTGCGTCCTCGACACCGCAAGCTGCATCCCTGTCGACCAAAGTGGCGAGTTCGCCACCTGCAACAACTTCTCTCCTTGTCAGAGTGAGGATTTAAGCTGCGCCATCCTTGACGATACGGCTTCAACCAGCAAAACCTGTGTGCGACCTTGTAGTGAAGGCGACAGCTGCGGCGATGACACCTATGCCTGCCTCGAAAATCCCATGACCGCTGCGGACGATGCCTATTGTTTTAAACTCGATGCGGGCCGCGACGAAACCTGCGTCACCAATGGCCACTACTGCTCTGACTTTGAGCAACTCTGCGGACAGGTCATCACCGTGAGCGCCACCTCGCAAATTATCACCAGCCGTGAATGCAAAGTCACTTGCGAGTACACGGAGGTCGGAACCCAAGGCTCCTGCCCAAGCGACGAACTGTGCTTGCCTGCCCCCTATAATGTGCAGCCCGAACTCACGAGCGACTTAGAATACGTTTCCTGCACCACCCCCAACACCACCGACGTCTGCAACGGCGACGAAGGTTATGGCTGCACCCAACTGAATACGGGCTCCAGCATCTGCGCCCGCTCCATCTATTGGTGCGGTACGCCCATGCCTATCCTACTCGACTACTACACCGCTGAAGGCATCGGCGCTTTACTTACCGATACGAGCAAGAACTGCAATGTGGCTAACGCACATCAGTACTGCCCAGGCGCCCTCGAGGATTCAACGGTACAATGCTTAACCATGTCCCTCGATGTCTCTGCTGAAGACGAGGATGCAGACATTCAAACCGGTTCTATCTGCGTTGCCACCTGCGATCCTGATGATACAGCCTTTGACTGCGGCTGCATGGACAGTGATGAAAATATTGTCGCCTGCGACAGCGAAGGCGCCATCCAACTTCTTTGCATCCCCGGAGCCCTCAAAGATCCGAGCACCGGCACCGATATCGCCGTTTGCGCCAAACCCTATACCGCCAACTAGAGCAAGCCGGTTTTTTAAGCACTCCTGTCCCCTGGCGCTTAGGCAACGGTTATCGGATTTCGGACACTCACCTATTCTACTAAAAGTTTTTTGCTCCTTCACCCGCAAAAAACTTAAGTCTCACTTACGGCTCGCACGGAAATCGGAAATCGGACATCGGTACACAAAATTCGCTGACCCGAGCCCCCGTACATCGATCGACAAATACTGACATTACTGTAAATAATCCTTGACAGCACTCCTGACAATTATGTAAATTGCGTTTACGCCGCAGAGCGTCATAACAAGCAACCTTAGTATGCCGTTGGGCTTGCTTGAATAACCTAAAAAGACGTTGATGTTTTTTAGGAACCCCCATTGCCCCACCACATAGCAAGGAGTCAAGCGATGCATATCGGTAGCAGCGCCTTGATCGATGCCGCGATCAGAGTTTTTTCTCACCTCATCTCCCCCCGTTTTATCACGGGTTGGGTATCCTTAAGTTTATGTTTTATTTTTAACGCAGAAGCCAACGCCACCAGCGCTCTCTATTTGAATGTGGAAGAGCAAGCCAAAGAAAGTACGGCGGTGGTTATAGCTCGCGTTTATGAGCGCACCCCCATCGAAGTCGAAGCACATCGACGCCCCATGCAGCAAACGCGGGTGGTCATCGATGAAATCCTCTATGGGCAAGCGCCGCAGCAAATCCAGCTGGTGCAAATCGGCGGCACGCGGGATGGTCTTAGCACCAGCCTTCCCGGCGATGGAGTTCTGCACAAGGGGGATCGGGCTGTACTTTTTCTGCGGCAGGACCAGGGAAAATGGTACCTCACCGCTTTGAGTCAGTCGGTCTATTATCTGCTCGAGCGCAACGGCCAAATCCAACTTGCTCAAGATCTGCAGCTCAATCTCTATAGACGGGACGGCAACGGTAATCTTAAGCAATATCATCCCGAGCATAACACAAAGCTCAGCCTGGAGACGATGCGCCAACTTATGCGGCACTTAAATCAGAGCCAAGAGGCTCTGGGGCAGGAGAAGTAATCATGAAAACATCTCTTTCTATTCTCGCCCTCGCCCTTCTTCTACCAACCTCTGCCTTGGCATGGCAGCCACTCTATACCTGCTCAGGCAATTACAGTGCCTGGCGCGGCGATACACCAAATACATTTTGGAACTACGCAGAAAACTACCCCTCCACCGATGTAAGTGAAGAGGATAGCCTGCGCATCATCAATGATTCCTTTGCCGAATGGGGCCTGCCCGGATGTTCAAGCTTTAGCTTTGAACAGGGCCCCAACACCAACGACGACCCCATGGACTGGCAAAGTTCACGGGCGGTCGGTTATTATGAAAACTCCTGGCCCTCCTATATGGGCCAATACACCTTGGCGGTGACCATGCCTTCCTGGGACTACAACTGCGATCTGAACGACGCGGATTTGGTGGTCAACGGCTATCATCACCAATGGACACAAAACGGCTGGGGCAATGATTTACAATCGGTGATGACCCACGAGGTCGGCCACTTCATTGGTCTCGACCACAGCACCCATTACGACTCCACCATGACCGCCTCCTACGGCGGTGGCACTGGAGACCGAACCTTGAGCTGCGATGATACGGAAGCGGCCTGCGCCCTTTATCCGGCACAAAGTCAAAGCTGCAGCGCCGACCATTATTGTCCCTGCGGTGAATCCTGTATAGACGGTTATTGTGGAGGCACACCTGGTCCTGCGGATAATGGTGAAGGTGGTGATAATGGTGGCTCGGACGATACAGATGACAACACACCTCCACCACCACCCAGTGGTGGCGAATGCGGGGGTCCCTTAGAGAGTTTCAGCGAGGCCGAACCCAACGACTGGCAGGGACAAAACGATGTCAACATCTTTGAAACAACCGGTGGCGACGTAAAAATCTCAGCGACCATTTCCTGCGCCAATACGGGCTACGGGTACAGTGGTGATTTTGATTGGTTTGTCGTCAACGTCCCTTGTCAACAGGAAGCGCGCTTCATACTCGACTGGGAGGGCGGCACTTCAGACTTAGACTTTTGGGTCTACGACGCCAACAGCAACCAGGTTACTTCGAACGTGGATGAAAATTACGCCGGCCCGATTATTCAAAACGCCATGGCCAGCCAAACAGTAAAGTTGGCCGTAGCCTGCTGGTCTGGACCAGATGTGCCCTACACCCTAACCATCGATTGGCAGCCCTGGGGTTCAACGGAGCCGGAAAATAACAGCGGCGACGGGGACAGCACCAGTGATTCAAGCGGTGGCCAAGATGCGGGCGAAGGCACGAGCGAAGACGGTGAAGAAAGCGCTGAAGACGAGCTGGCACCAGAAGACTGCCATCATAAAAAGAAAGGTGGCTGTCAAAGCATACGGGGCGACTCACCCATCTACGCTATCCTGTGGATGATGCTTGGGCTCTTGTTGCTGCGTCGACGGTGGCTATACAACGGGCAAAAAAGTTAAGAATCGATTTAGGGAAGGATTGGCTACATTAAAGGCCAATCCCCCTGACCCGGTTTAATAATCAAACTTTAAAAACGTGTTGCCATCGCCAACCACATAAAGACTCGATCCACCCTTAAAGATATCGTTTAGGTTTTCTTCGGCGATGGTCTGGGTGCACCACTGCGTGCCATCATAGCGGGCCAAATGCCCCGTATCGCCAATGCCCCAAAGCGAAGTACCATCGCTCAAGAGCTTTTTGATTTTGACGCTCGTATCGCTCACATCCTGCCACGCGCCATCATTTTCAATATAGAGGTGGGTGACCTCGTTTTGTGGGGCAGCAATCCAAAGCTTGTCGTTAAATTCTGTCCAGTCCTGCGGACAGCAAGTGGCCAAAGTTTCTTGCTGCCACTCGCCGTTCAAATAGCGCCATAAAAAGCCATTTTCCACCGTGTAATTGTCTGGGTCGTTAACATGGGCCACCCGCTGGTAACCCAAAGCCCAAAGATTGCCCAATACCATCGTAAGATCCGTAAAAATCACCGATCCCATCATACCGCTTTGGATTTCGTTCCAGCTAACCTGACCACTTCCATCCACAACCCGCTGCAAAATCTTTCCAGTGGTCACCCGCTGATCGTTAACCACAGAAAAATCCCCGGTCGTGACGTAAACCGTGCCATCTGCGCTCTCCAGAATGCTGCGCACCTGCGCACTCCCCTGCGGGAGAGATTCGTTGTGCCAGGTATTATCCTGCAAGCGCAAGAATGTCCCATCCGTACCGCCAACAAAAAGATTTCCCGCTTGTCCCCCCGCAACCACCAACAAGTCGTTGCTCGACGGTTGATTCAAGGTCCATGCTGAAGTGTTGCCTCGCCATACATTACCCGCTTCGCCGGCAATCAGAACTTCGTTTTCCTGCACCAAACCTAAACCGTGCAGATCGATATCGATTGGTAAAGCAACGTCTGCAAAATTTGCTGCACAGACACCACCACAACATTCTTGTGAAATACATTCATCTGCCCCGCCGCAGGCAACTAACCCTTGCTTGGCAAAACAGGCACCTGCACCATCACAAGTCCGGACACCAGCACACTCGTCCTCCGGATCGCTATGGGCTTCATATGCCGTGCATGTGCCCCCTGTTGCACAAGCACTGCAAGCACCATCGCAAGCACTTTCACAACACACCCCATCCACACAAAACCCAGAAACACACTCGTAGGCTTCAGAACAATTTTCTCCGACCGCTCTATCCCAACAGGCCCCACTTCCATCACAAGCCAAATTATCAGAACAATTTTCATTCGGGTCCAAACCACTTATCACAAAAGCACAGGTCCCATCTGCCTGCCCCGTATGAGCCTGAATGCAGCCAGAGCAGAGCCCATCGCATACACTTTCACAGCAAACCCCATCCACACAAAAGCCAGAATCACACTGGTAATTTTCCAGACAGGATTCTCCATCCTCTTTAGCCCAGCAGGTCCCCTCCCCATCACAGGCCGCTACCCCTAAACAGTCATTATTCGGATCCAATCCATCTGCAGTGGCTAAACAAAGACCACTGCCTATCCCATTTAAACTCTCGGAGCATGAAGAGCAAAGCTCAGTGCAAGATTCCTGACAGCAAACTCCATCGACGCAGTAGCCGCTTAAGCACTCGGTCTCATCGCTGCAACCATCACCCATCAACCCCGCATAGCAGGCCCCTTCCCCATCACAGCTGTAGATCTCGCAAGCATTATACGGATCGCTGCCAGCGACTATCCCAAGGCATACACCATCAGCGCCATCCGTAAAAAGCCCATCACAGCTATTGCACACCCCATCACAGGCCCCATCGCAACAATAGCCCTGCTGGCAATAACCACTCAAACATTCATGGCCCTGCTCGCAATCTGTGCCTTGCGGCTTATTGAAACAGGCGCCCGCCCCATCACAGGCGGTCGGCCCCGTGCAGTCATCATTTGGATCCAAGCCATTTAAAATCGCAGCACAAGAACCATCATTAAGTGCGGTTTGCGTGCTTTTGCAGCTCATGCATGATTCGTCACAAGCACTGTCACAACAAAGATTGTCGATGCAGTGGCCACTCAAGCAAGCAAAGTCTTCACCTTCGCAGGCTTGTCCGAGTTCTAAACGAGGAAGACATTTTTTTTCTAAACAGTAAAAGTTTTCCGGACACTCCACGCTGCTTACGCAGGCTTGCACGTCCTGACAAATTGTATCGATGCAGGCTTGGCCCAAACCGCACTCCGCATCCAACCCGCAAGAACGATAGCATTTAAAATCCCGACAGATATAATTTTCCGGACAGCTTAAGCCATGTTCGGCGGAACATTCATAACGCTCCGTTGGAGCCTTGGCAAAACAAGCCCCAAGACAGCAAAGCCAAACAATCTGAGTGAGTCGCCAAGCCACAGAAATGCCCCCAATACTCTAGCTATAGCAGAGAGCCGCAGGGCAAACCAAGACAGGGAAAAGCAACCTCTAAGGAAACAAGATCGCTGCTCGAAACAAGCTAGCAATCAATCAGAATATCGGAAGGGGTTGCAGGGACAACGACCTTGGTATCGGTCCGTTCTCCCTGCAGGAGAAAATCTGTGACGGGGTCAATGGACCGACTGGTCCATACGGTTCCCCCAACACCAAGAACAAAAACAGCAACCAACAAGATAAGATAAGCAACTATTCTTAATGAGCGCATGCCTGGGAGAAGTGCAATGGCAGTGCCAAAAGCGCTGAAACTTAACCACCTGAAATAAAAGAAGGAATTTTCCGGGGAAATTGTGATCTGGATCACGAATATGACACGCAGGTCATGGCCCTGGCATCAAAGCCAGAGCCGGGCACTACGGGCAAGCTACGGAGCCATCAAGGACCGAAAGCGTGTAGCTGCTGTTCACCGTTCCGGACTTGGCAAAGGCCTTGATTGTATAGGTTTTTGCATCTCCATCGGAATTGGTCACCACGACTTTTTCCGTATCGCTGGTGCCTAAGGAAACAGAACCGGCTCCGGCGCTGTCTGTGACACTCAGATCAATATCACCGGCACTATGGGTAAAAGCCAGACAGACAGTTGCAGAAGCCGCCGCATCCACAGAAATCGTAAAGAAATCAGACTTATGGCACATCGCATGGCTTTGCTGGGAGATTTCACTGCCAGCAGAATAGCTCAAAGCATAGGGCGCAGCTTCCGTTGCCGGTTCATAGGCATCGTCGACACAGGCCTTACGAACCGCCACTTCCAAGCTATAATACTTACCATTTTCATTGCTCGACCAGCCCGTGTACCAAGGCTGAATCTCAAGGAAATAGTCTCCACCCTGACCATCGGTCGGCACATCATAGGTGACTTCAAGATATTCCTTGGTGCTGTAACTTGAGTCCCAATCGTAATCGATAGACGAGGTTGGGCAGGTGTCATCTTTCAAACCACGCAGATAAAAGTCTAAATTACCCGGTACATTATTGTCCCGATAGACATAAGCAGACAATTGATCCCCTGGCGACAAGGCCACCGAATACCAATCATCTTCAGCGTCTTCATCTTCACAGGCCATCAGCTTATCCATATAGGTCACATAAACTTGTGAATCGTAAGTGCTTGGATTCAAAGTTAACGCCGCCGCATTATCACAGTCGAAATTATCAGGATCGTAGTCATCACCACCACAACTTGCAGGGTTCACCGACACTTCCAAATCGTAGTCCAACACCGGCCAACCACTGGCATTGTACACCATGATATAGGCATCGCCGCTCACCACACCACTCACGGTTTGGTTTCCGGAATGGGCGAAGTTACTCGTATAAATATGTCCAGTTGTTGGTGGCGTGCCTTGGGTCAGCTCCGTTTCGGTAGCCACCGTCGCATCAAAAAGCACAATCCCAACCGCATCTTCGCTGGCATCAAAGCTGACCGTCGCAATGACGGTGGCGCTGGTACTGCCATCGGGCAAGGAAACCTTGTACCAATCATCATCACCCAAACATAGATTCTGATCTGCCACAGCGGTGCTTGCATTCAAGGCCGGAGCCAAAGCGGTCGCTGTCGCCGGAGTCCCATTGCTTGCAGCCGTATCTGAACTGTCTGCGGAACAGGCCGGAGGCTCTTCTAATGCTAAGGAAAGCTCGTAACTTACGGCCTCATCTGAATCCGCCTCAACATAAGCGTAGTAATTGACTGCTTCAGTTAGGGGTACCACCGCTTTACGTACAGGGCTGGCGGTCGATTGCGAACCATAGGCCATATTATCTTCCGCTTTACCCAAAGCTAAAGTGATATCAGCACCAGCCGGATCCACATTCGTCAGCTCCGCAACGATGCGCTTATCAGCAGCGAAAGCTGCCAAGGTGCCACTTGAATCAAGTCCAAGTTTGTACCAGTCCTTATCACCAGAACAAAGACTTAAGGAGCCAACGCTTGTGCTGGCATCAAGAGCAACTTCGGTAGCGCCAGAAAAAAGGTCGTTCAAACCAGCCGCATCACTAAGCACTGCGCCTGCTGCAGCGCCTGCTGCCTCTCCATCCCATGTGTCTTCCGAGCAAGTCGGTCCGTTGGTCACACTGATGTTCAAAGTATAATCGGTGGCTGACCCTGAATAACGGGAAACCTTAAGTACGTAGGTCGCACCAGGACGTGGACTGTCGGTCACCTCTTCATCACCGGTCGTATCGGAAGAATCGCTGGAAAGCTCTGTCGATAAATCTTCTCCCGCAAAATAGGGCCCGTAGAGGTTGAGCTTCAAATCCCCCGTAAAGGTGGATTCCAACATCTCAACAAGCAGAGTCGCACCGTTATGAACTTCAATCGAATAATAATCCACATCACCTACACAAAGGGTGTAGTCACACTCCAAAGAATGGGCATCACCAATGGTTCCGGTCAACGTACAAGCGCTTGTTGTACCGCTTGAAGGATTAAGCGCGGTTACTGTTGCCACCGTGTTGTTCGTGCTCTCATCTTCTGCACTATCTTCGCAAGCCTCTCCCTGGGTCCGGGCAATTGCCAACTCATAAAAACCCTCGTTATAGGAAAGGTCGACACGGATATAGTAAATGCCATCATAGTTGGCAGTGAATTCTAAATTGTCCGTGCTGTAAGAACCAACATAGGCGGAGGCAATTTCCGTTTCCCCGTCGGAACCATAAGCCTTAATATAAGCGGAGACTCCGGAGAGATTGTTTGGCGTTACCGTAATCTTATCGCCATTCTCTAAGGTCATCGAGAACCAATCCTCATCGTCTTCGGAAGAACCTTCACATAGAGTCAAATCA
>CAXGWX010000008.1:0-43130 GCA_964013445.1 uncultured Bdellovibrionales bacterium
TGCGTTGTATCTGTGACGTTCCTTCATAAATTTGCAGAAGTTTGGCGTCACGCATTAATTTTTCAACAACAAATTCATCCGTATAGCCATAACCGCCAAAGACTTGTACCGCATCGGTTGTTGCTTGCATGGCAGTATCTGCCCCATAAACTTTGGAGCAGGCGCTATGGGTACCACGTAAATTATTTTCAGCAACCTGATAGGCTGCATTTAAGGTCATCAGCCGGGTGCCCGTATAGGCAACCTCCATGTCAGCAATCATTGCCTGAACCATTTGGTGGTTAATAATTGGTGTGCCAAAAGTTTTTCGCTCTGTTGCGTAGCGCAGCGACTCATCCCGTGCTCTGCGGATGACACCAGCAGCGCCTGCCCCAATCCATGGGCGTGAACGGTCAAAGGTTCCCATGGCCAGCTTAAAGCCATGGTCGGGGCCAACAATCATGTTTTCTTCTGGCACTTCAACATCTTCGAAAATCAAATCGCAGGTATGCGATGAGCGTTGACCCATCTTATGCACCACCGCATCCCAACTTGCGCCTTCCCATCCGGCTTCAATAACAAAAGCAGCGATGCCTTTATGTCCTTTGGTGCCTTCTTCGCGGGCAAAGACAAGATACCAATCCGCAACATCGCCGTTGGTTATCCAGCGTTTTTGCCCATTGATGATATAGCTCTTGCCTTTCTTGACGAATTTTGTCGACATTGCAGCAACATCCGAACCCGCATCAGGTTCAGAACAACCGTAGGCGGCATAGCTCGGGGTTTCGCAAAGCTGACCGAGATATTTTTTGATGAGATCTTCTCGTTCAGCCAATACCAGCGGCATTGCTGCAAGGTTATTGCCAGAGACCGAAGTATTGATCCCCAGGCAACCGTAAGAAATTTCTTCCTGGACAAGGACATGTTCTACGCAGGAAAGCCCCGGTCCTCCGGCACTCTCCGGCACTTCGAGGTTGACCAGTCCCGCTTCCCACATTTCCTTATAGATATCGTGAGGAAAATCACCGCTCTTATCGAGTTGCATGTCCAAGCCCGTATCGACGATTTTTTCCTTGGTGAAACGTCGAGCTGTGTCGATCATCATTTGCTGTTCTTCTGAGGGGTTGAAATTAAACATGATATTTTCCTTCTATCTTCTTTTCTGGCTTCTCAGGGGATTAGTGCTTATGACGGCAGTGGGCTAGTGAGAAGCATTTGCTGCTAAATAAACGTTATAGATACTTTTTCAAGTGCTTTTTTTGTAATATCTAAGAAAAAGTGACCACAGTTTGAAACTAAAGGAATTTGTTCATGATTAAAGGATTGCTTGTCTCTTTTGTTGTTATGTTTGGTTTTTGGGGGTGTGCTTCCAAAAAGACCGATGGCCCAGGTAAGGCTGCCGCGGAAAGTGTGGGGGCCGCACAAGCTGCGAGTTGTGCCGTGGTTTTGGCGGTTTCTGGCATGACCTGAGCAAGCGGTTGTCCGCCGCGCGTTGCGCGTGCACTTGAATCCGTAGAGGGTGTTGAAAAGGTTGAAGTTAATTACGATACGAAGGAAGCCCAAATTTCAGGGGCAAAAGTCCTCTGTAATGAACCAAGCGTTTTAAAGCTCACCCAGGCTTTGGATAAAGCGGGCTTTTCAGGAGATCTGAAAAAGTCCGATCCGCCGTTTTAGGCAGCTAGTATTTGAGTAGAGGGGCTTCTCCCAAAAACTGCTCTATTTCTGTTCTCAACTCTGAGCCAAACTCGTAGAGCGATCGTTCGAGCAGGTTTTCTGCAACCTCCAGAGCTTTGAAAATCTCTGCAACTTCAACTGGAGCGTCACCTAGAGACTGAAGTAGTTCTTGTCTGCGTTCGTGGCTGGGTATTGGCATGGCCTTTTTCCTTTAAATTTTGCGTCGCCATCGGCTCTTGGTTTCAACCTCTTTTTGCAATAGAGGTGAGGCTGTGTAAAGCTAAAGCATTAAAGGTATTATGTCGCAAGCAAAAACAAAAGGTGTAGAGGTTGTCGTTGAGGCGCAATTTGTGGAGGAGCGTTCTTCTTCTGAGGGGCAGCTTTATTTCTTTGTTTACGAAGTTCAGATCACCAATCATAACTCTGCCCCAGTTCAGCTTCTGACCAGGCATTGGATTATTACGGATGGTAGTGGTCGGCGTGAAGAGGTGCGTGGCATGGGGGTTATCGGTGAGCAGCCCCGTATTTTGCCCAGCGAAACATATTCCTATAACAGTTTTTGTCCTTTGCCGACGGAAGTAGGTACGATGCAAGGCTCTTACGGTATGATAGATGAAAGTGGTGAAGAGTTTGATGCCGCGATTGCGCCTTTTACTCTGGCGGTGCCCTATGCGCTTAACTAAGAGTCTGCTCTTTGTTTTCATACTTAGCTTGGCCATGCCTACGGCACGAGCGGGATTTGTCGACCATTTGGCAGTAAGAGATGATATTGGTCTGGATAAGGCACCCAATAGGGGACATTCGAGAGTTCTGGTCATTCCCATTATTGTGCAGGAAAGCAATCTTATTGGGGAAGAAGAACTTTTAAGCGCCTCAAAAGAATTTTATGGGGACTCGGCCGAGGGATTTACTTTTAATCGCTATTTTCAGAGTGTTTCTCAGGGCAGGTTTTCAACAGAGGTAGAGTTAAGTGATCCGGTCTATTTTGATACTTGTCCCTTTGCCTACAATTCGTCTGGCGTGTGTACGGTAGAGCGCGGCGATTTAAATGCTTTTGATGAAGCCACGATTGCGTTTCAGCAGGTTCTTAACGAGCTTGATGAAAAGATTGATTTTTCTCGTTATGATATCAACGGCATCGTCCCGAACTTGCCCGATGGTTATATTGATGGGTTGATGATTATGACGAATATCAATTTTGGCGGCATTGCTTTTCCCTACTGGCGGTTGTGTGAGGCCAATTTTACACCGGGCAATGCTTGCCGCGACCAGAAGGATGGCTCTAAGGACTGGGTTCCTATTTACGATGACATTATGTTGCCTTGGGTGGCCATTTCAGGGGTACGCACGAGCGGCGGGATCGAGAGGGCGCTGCGTGTGAGTGTTCATGAGTTTGGTCATCTTTTGGGGTTTCTGGATCTTTACGATGAAAGTGGTGAGAGCACCAGTTTGCCCTATAGCTTTATGGGAGGCTGGACTTATGGCGAAAATGTTCCAGTGCCCACGGCTTTTTCCCGATATATGATCGGTTGGGGTAATGTAGAGCAGGTAGGGGAATCGGGCAGCTACAATCTAAGGCCGGCAGCGGAGGGTGGCGCTCTCTTACGTCTTGGTACGGGCAACGAATACTTTTTAGTAGAATACAGAAGTGCGACCGGATTGTGGGATGCGGATATTGACCCTGGGGGTTTGGCAATTCACCACATTGATGAAACTCAATTGCCTGGCGATGATCCCCTATCTTTTATTTTAACGATTGCGGATTGTATGCAGTGTGATGCTTGGGCGCCTCTGGTCATGACGGAGCAGGCAGACGGATTGTTTGAGCTGCAAAAATCGTCAGGCAAGAGGGATGACGCAGGAGACCTCTTTCGAACGGGTAATGAATTTCCTGTAGGGGAGAGCGGCGACGCTTTTAATGCATTAACAGCGACTTTGAACAGCAATTATTATTCGGGAGAAAGCAGCGGTATAGCTCTGCATTCGATTGTAGAAGAAGCGGACGGTAGTGTTTCGTTTAGTGTAGAGGTGCCAAAACTTGAAAACCTTTGTGCTGATCTAAGATGCCCGGATGGTATGACCTGTGTGGATGGGTTTTGTCTATCCGGTGACGTATCTGACGCGGGCGAGGGCTGCGGTTGTCAAGGCCAAAAGGTTGATTTTGGCCTTTGGGCTTTGATTTTTGTACTCGTATTCTTTTGTCGTAAAAGTGCTTATAGGCGATTTTTTTTCTTGTAGGCTTCTCACGTATTCCATAAACATAAGGTCGAAAATATTCACTTAACCAGCAAAGATATAATTTGTAAAAGGAGCACATTGTGGCGAAGAAAAAATCAAAAGAGGTAGTAGTAGTTGGTTCTAAAGTTAAAGAAGCGATTAAAGGCAGCGGTTGCAATACTGGCGGTGACGTACTCGAAGCATTAAACGAACAGGTTCATGCGTTGATTGATGCGGCAGCAGCCCGTGCAAGCGCAAATGGTCGTAAGACTGTGCGTGGCTACGACTTCTAGATCTTGTATTTTGAAGTGATTATAAAAAGGCCCCACTGCAGGGGCCTTTTTTTATGGTGTCAGGACCATAATATCGTGGGGTGGTAAAGTGGTTTTGAAGGGGCCGTTGGCCTCCTGACTTTCCTTATCGAAAGTCCAAAGTCCCGCATTAGCATTTTGTTCACGGTTACCAAAAAAGAGCAATTCTTGGTACCCGCTTAGGCCGTAGAGGTTGAATCCGGACGTTTGATAGAGGGCTGAAGCATTTTCGCCGAGCTGCCAAACGACCATTTCTTTGATATCCCAAATATCTTGTCCGACCACCGATGTGAGAACTGAAATATCGTTGTTTGGAGCGACATAAAGACTGTGTACAGGCCCTTTCAGATCTGCACCCGAATAGAGTGTTGAGCTTTCTCCGTTTTCCAGATCTATCGTAATTACACCCATGGTCTCTTTCGTGCTCCAATTACCGCTGCATCCAACCATCAGCATTGTATCTTGGTAAAGCTGCATGCGTGTGTAGGGGTTCCAGCAGGGTAGGTCATAGGTGGTTAGTGCCTCTTGCGTTGGTGGTAGGCTCGGGTCAAAATTGCTTATATCAAAGGCAATCACTTTCCCAGGGCGTTCAGCTTTATAGTTTTGGTTTCGGTTGAGCATTTGAATGCTAATATAGGCGGTCTGATTTTTAAGGAGCATTCGGTCCATTTCTGGAATGCCATCCTCGTCAGCAAAGTTGCCTAGATCCAGCCATGGATTTGCATTGGCCTCATTAAGGTTGAGATAATGGAGATATTTACTGTCGTAGCATGTGACGAGGAATTCTTCTGTGTTGAGTTCCAGCAGGTCATGGGCATTACACCCATTAATGCCAATTTCGTAGGCAAGGCTAAAGTCTTGGTCAACAAATTGCAGATAAGAGCTGGCCCCTCGGTTTATAACTACAATTCCACTCGACCACCTTGCCAAAGTCGCATCGCCGCTCGTTGTGAGAATTTGTTTTTTTGGGTTTTCAGGGCAAAGTGGAGCAAAGGCATCGAGGGTACCGGATTGATAATCAAGGGCAACGCTTAAAGAAAATCCGATGGGCTGTGTCATGTCATTCGGCTGCGCACATTCGGCAGCACTTTCCGGCACGGTTGAGCAGCCGAGACTTAAAGCCAAAAGCAAGATCAGGCGTCTATGTGCTAGGGCGCAGTCCATATCAGATTTATCTTTAGCAGCCTTCCGGGCAAAGGATAACCCATATAATCGACAATGCTGGCGGTGGCCTTCTGTTCTATTTGGTCTGGCAGGTTTACCTGCTCAACGTTCTTATTCAGGATGTTGTGGATAATAAGGGCAAAGCGCCATGGGCTCTTGTTAAAGTCCGTTTGCATACCAACGTGTTGGAAAAATCGCTGCGGGATAGGTCTTTGGTTGGCTCGATCGAGGTAAGCACTAGAGCGAAAATCATTTTCTATATAAAATTCAATAGAAGGCTTTTTATAGGTTATTTTGACTTGGGCATTGTGCGGAGACATTCCAGGCAATTGATTGTTGTGGAAGCCGAGAACTTCGCTTTCATCTTTTGCCATCAGGTAGGTATAGGCAAGATTCAGCTTAATTGGTTTTATGGTGAAGCTTTTTGCTAGTTCGGCGCCGTAAATCCTATTTCGACCAATGTTTTCAGCCCGTAAAGTATATTGGGAATTCTGCAGAACGAGAATCATGTTTTGGCTTTCACTGGCGTAGCCGTGGATACTAAGTTCACCGTATTCAGAGAGCTTAAATTTGCATCCGATGTCGAAGTTATAGCCACTTTCTGGTTTTAGACTTAGGTTGGCCACTGCAGTTTTTCCACCGTCACCGTAAAATTCAAGAAGAGTCGGAAAGCGGTGGTATTGTCCAAGGTTGAGGCCCCAGGACATATTTTGGTGGCTCGCAACCAGACTTAAGGCGGGGCTTGTTTGATTAAAGGTTTCGCTTTCTGTGCTGGCGCCCTTCGTTTGATAAGATGAGAGGGTATGGCGAAGGTGAAGCTTGAGTTGGTGATTCGGGGTCATGGTGTATTGGTAGGAGCTTCCCAGATAAAGACTTGATTCATCGTGGCTAAGCTTTACTGTTCCGCTGCTTTCGTCGTTTTGTTTCTGCAGATAAACTCTTTTGTTTAGTCGTGGTGCGAGAGTGAGCATATTGCTTGTATTCAGTCTATAGCGCAGACTTGAGTCGAGCCCCCATTGTTCGACCTTTGTGTTCATTTGTGAAAGGCCTAAAGATACTTCTTTTCCAGGGTCAGAAAAATCCCGATTTGTATGCAGATAATCTGCAGCGAGACTTAATTCTATTTTTTTCTCAAATAAATTTATTTTACCATATGTGATTCGCTGAGTGAATTCTTGTTCTTCAGCAGATGTGCTTTGTGCCTGCACAGTTCCAGGCCCAGGCACACCTTGGGAACGGATACGCCCTCGGTGGTGCAGGGAGAGATTGGAGCTATAGCTTCGATCTTTCATATTTAGACCATAACTAAATAGGTCGTAGTGATTGTTGATACGCTTTTGCCGGAGATCATCACTCTTATTATAGAGTGTGGCTCGGTCATTATAGTAGGTGAAGTTGCCGGCTGACTTTTGTACAGAGGCCTCTAGGGTTGTATCTATTCCAAGGACTCTTTTGCTTTGACTCAGGTGTACCTCGCCAGTCGCAAAGTCACCAATAGAGAAGCGCACTTGCGTTCTATTTTGCTTCTTTGCTTTGGTTTTTAAATGGATGACTCCACCAAGAGCTTGATTAAAAGAGGCGGGGCTGTCGCTGCGATAGATTTCAATGCGTTCGAAATCATTAAGGGAGTAGAGAGAGAGGTCTGGTTGTCCTAAGCTTGTATTGGTGAGGGGAATGTTGTCGAGAAAAATTTGTACATTGTTACCACCAAAACCGCGCATAGAAAGGGTGGCATAAGCTCCTCGGTCACCAAGTCGTCTCAGATTGATCCCTGGCTCTTTAGCCAAAAGTTCACTTACCGATAGCTCGAGTGGAGTTATATTCTCCAGCAAAATGATTTGAGCGCTATGATAGGTTTCTTCAACCACTTGTTTTTTGCTTGCACTGATATGAATGTCGGGGAGGTCAGAAGGGGCTTCGGCAAAGGCATAGGAGCTAAGGCTAAAAGCGTAAAAAGAGAATATGCTGCCTAATATTAAGGGAAATTTTGCTCTGTCACGACTTAAATGGAACATGTTTATTGAGTTGTAAAATTTGGTCCTGCACCATTGCTTGTTCATGCTCAATGAATCGGTACACGCCGGCCGCAAGAGCCGGGTGGGCGATATGATGGGCACTATAGCATTTTGTTGGTAGCAGACCACGTTTTAATTTGTGAGTTCCTTGTGCCCCTGCCTCAAAATAATTGATGCCATGCTCCAGGGCCCATTCAATCGGTTTGTAGTAGCAAAGTTCAAAATGGAGAAAGGGGGCGTCGATGAAGGAGCCCCAGTAACGGCCAAATAACCGGTCTTGTTTATAGTAAAAAAGTCCGGCAGCAACGATTTGGTTATCGATGTAGGCCAGAGAGCAAATAATGCGGTGAGAGAAAGCGCTCTTAATAAGTTCAAAAAATTTTGGACTAAGGTAGGGGATAGCATGTTTTTCCCGAATGGTTTTCATGTAAAGCTTTTCCACGATCCGCCATTCTTCCGCACTTATTTCCTCCCCTACTTTCATGACAATATGGTCACATGCTTGTTGTGCCTGTCGCCGCTCTTTGCGCACTTGTTTTCGCGTAGAGGAACGGAGAGCTTGGAGGTATTCATCGTATTTTGCCCAGCCCTGATTTTGCCAATGGAATTGTTGAGCCAGCCTTGGCTTAAATGAATCTTTTCCCCAAAGGCTTTGCTCTTCTTTGGACATAAAAAGAATATGTGCGGATGAATAGGCATTCGTTTCTATATGATTGAGGAGAAAAGGTTTTAGATGATTTAAAATATCAGGCTTTTGCTCTGGCAAGGAGAGCAATCGACTACCGGTCACGGGGGTAAAAGGAATGGCGCTCACAAGTTTCGGATAATAGGGGATTCCCGCTTGCATGGCGGCATTAGCCCACCCCCAATCAAAGATATATTCACCGTAAGAGTCATGCTTTTCGTAGAGGGGTAGAAAACCAACACTTTGCCCTCCCTCGTCGATCTGTATATGCCGGGGCAGCCAACCGCTTTCTGGAGTGCCAACAGAACCGCTTAGCTCAAGGGTTTGCAGAAAGTCATATTCGAGAAAAGGATTGTCGTTTGGGCAATACCCATTCCATAGTGCTTTGTCGATCTGCTCTATGGAGTCATGAATGCTAAATCTATAAGCCATAGGATTTGACCTATTTGAACTATAATGGCCGCTTTAGGCAATAGTTTTCTCTCTTGAGAAGGAGGGCAGATCTTGGTCGAAGTGATGAATAATCTAGTGCTCACCTTGCAGTCGTGCAATGGCGTTCTTACTGAATTCAATGAGGTGTTTCGCGCCTAAGCTTTTATTGACCCTTAAGGCCCGCTGATGCAGTGTAACGGCTTGATCGATTTTCCCTTCCTTTTCGGCCAGAGAGGCGAGCCCTAAGAGATTGATGCCGACCCCAGGAAGATATTCGCGGTCTTTGTCGAGCTTGAGGGCTTCCTCGAAAGTTTCTTTTGAGCGTTTAATATTATTCGTTTTCATAAAGCAGTAACCCAAATTGTTGAGTGCCGCCGCTTTAATGGCAACATCGCCGGCGGAACGACCGAGTTGATATGCTTTATCGAAAGCAGTGCAGGCTTTTTCTGTTTTGTTTTCGTTGATCCAGAGCAAACCAAAAGCGTTTTGTAGGCTTGCTTTCATAAGAACATCTCCGGCCTCTTCGACGATTTGCTGGGCTTCTTTAAGAATTTGCTCTCCTTCTGCGAGTTTTTTTTGATGGATAAGTGCGGTGGTTAAGTGCAAGGCATTGCGAATATATGCTTGAGTATAGAGTTTGCGATCGGTGAGCTGCTGCGCTTGGCGAAGGTGCTTCTCCGCAAGTTCCATGTGTCCCGTATTAATATAAACTGTAGCCAGGTTAGCGTGTCCAAGAGCTTCATTTTTTTGATCATCAAGGTTTTGACTTTTACGGATAACTTCTTGCCAGTGATTTGCAGAAAGATGCGGATAGCCTTCAATATAGGCTGTGTTGGCTCGTATCGCTGAATCCGTGAGGGCCCGTTGCTGTGGGCTTAGGGTGGAGCTGGAGCAGGAGCAGAGAAGCAGACAGAGGGCCGGCAGGCTTCGGCGTAAGTTAAATAATGTCATTGTGGTATGACCCGCGGTTGTCTGGTTATGGGTTCAATAGCGGTTGGGGGCTCCTGGGAGAGACCTAGTTTATCCGTCACTTTGCGCATGCTTTTAAGAATGGTTTGAGTTTCCTCCAGCGTGTCTTTAAGTCGATTGACGTGTTCTGGTCCTTCGTGTTCGAGTAGGCGAATGGCGATTTGCAGGCCCTGATAAACATTATTCAAAGTATTGATCAGTATATCGAAAAGTTGAGGAATTTGTTCTGGGTTATCTGCCAGCGCTTGGGTTAAGACTTCAAAGTTTTCCGAGCTGCCTTGTAGGTTTTTGAGCAGATTTTTTGCGTCTTTTTTGAGCTCAGACTCCATAAAAACGGCTCCGGCCAAACCTTTTTCGTTTTGAATGCTGCCGATGACCTCCTGCAGGCCGACCAATAAAAGCGCAATATTTTCTTTGTCCGCGCTTAAGGTGCCGACCAGAGCCTCGATATGTGAAAATGTTTGCTGAAAGGGTTTATTAGGATCGGAGAGATTATCCATAATTTTTGCAGTGGTTTTTAGGAGATCTTCTAAGTTGTCGCTGTTTTCCAGCCACCAGCTGACTAAAATATCAACAAATTGATCGACGCCCGCCCTGGCATCTTCAAATTGCAGCTCATCATTTTCTTTTAGAGGTCGAGCATTCGGATCTGGTTCTTCAGGTTGTATAAGTTCGAGAGAGCCGGTAACAAAGCCGGCGGTCAGGGCAGAGGTTACAGGGACCGCCAGGCGAAAATCCGTATTGATAAAGTCAGCCATTTTCTTTTTGATGACCAAATCAACTCGAATGGGCTTTTGGGTATTCAAATGTTCCGGTGAAAAGTCCACACCTGTAATTTTACCAACAGGAAGACCACGAAATGTTACAGCCGCACCGGGGCTAATTCCGGTTGCTCTCGTGCGGTAGGCGTATACGTCGAGGGTCGCTTCAAAAACACCTTTGCTGTAGAGATTAAAAAACACACCAACAGCAATGAGGCTTGCTGCAGCAACGACCAGGATTCCTGCGTTACGCTCCATTTTTTCGGGAGTTAAAATCATTTTCCCTGCTATAATGCCCGTATTTCCAGCGTTCCCCAAATCTTTGGGTGTTTTGTTTTATTTTTTTCCATTTCCTCAGCGGAGCCCCGAGCCACCACTTTCCCATCGGAAAAAAGACAAATAATATCAGCAACTTCTTGGGCAAGAACAAAGTCAGTGGTGGCCATGAGCATAGTGGTCTTCAGGGTGGCTCGGACTTCCTTAAGGGCATTGGCTAAGTTCTTGCGATCAGAGTGTCGTAAATTCCAGCTTGGCTGTTCCAGGAGCAGGACTTTAGGGTGCATGGCAATACCGCGAATCATGGCAAGTTTCTTTTGCGTGCCTCTGTCAAAAAATGCGGGCAGACGATTGCCTGGCTCCTTGAGTTGAAAGAGCTCACGAGCGACTGCAAGTCGCTCTTCGATTTCCTTGGTGCCGAGCGTTGTGTGATAAAGTAAAGGAAGATGCATATTGTTTTGCATGGGCATATTGTTGAGAAATACCGGCTCGCCTTGAATTAAGGTTAAATCCGCGCGTAACGAATAAATTTCGTGGTGCAAGTATTCACCAATATTTTTAGAAAAGACTCTAATCTCACCTGACTCGGAGGGTTGAGTTTTGTTGCTTAAATAGAGAGGCAAGTTGATTCCGCTTTCATTGGTACCGACGAGAGCTACACATTTATGTTCTTCAAGCTCCAGATTAAAGTTTTCCA
Source organism: uncultured Bdellovibrionales bacterium (assembly GCA_964013445.1). Classification (GTDB taxonomy): domain Bacteria; phylum Myxococcota; class XYA12-FULL-58-9; order XYA12-FULL-58-9; family JASMKV01; genus JASMKV01. Next base: position 11,181 of record CAXGWX010000008.1, read on the forward strand.
GGCTGATTCCATCATTGTCTGTGGCGCAGACATTATTAAATTCGAGCAATGGGGCCATTTATGCGGTCCACCAGTAATAGAGTGTGACCAGAAAGAGATTGCATAAAATGCAATTCCAAATAGAGCCAATGAAAGTACGGATATTTGCCTTTGGAACCTCGTTAAGAAGAGGTGGCAGGGAAAAGCCATTATGGCAAGCAATCAAAGAAATCAGGACGCCAAAACAAAAGGCTTTAAAGGGTGGATAAAGAATGTGTCCAATGCTCAAAGCGCCCAGTAACTCATTAAAATAAACATCGATGCGAGGGGCGGCCAGTGCGCCGGCGCATAGGAGAGTGGCGTTTAGGACGATGGACAAGCAGGATGTGGCGACGGAAATGCCAACCAAGCGCGGCCAAACGATATGCCTGATGGGGTTGATGCCCAGGAGCTTGAGAGCCTGCACCTCCTTGGCGACTACCATATTGCCGATCTCGACGGTTACGGCTCCGCCGGAGCGTCCCAAAACGATGAAAGCAGCAATGATAGGCCCGAGCTCCAGTACAAGGAGGGGCAGAACGATGCTTCCCAGCTGTTGTGCACCAACAGAGCGGGCACCAAGTACGGATGAGTAGCCAAGAATAAAACCGATTAGAACAATTAAAGGTACGGGTTGGACTGCTGTGAAGTAAACCTGTGCGATTCGGGTTTTACGCACAACCCTGCTGCCGACATTGCGTTCATAGATCAGACTGTTTATAACCTTGCTGGATAAGCGCAGAAGTTCACGAATGTCATGGTATGAACCTGAGGCTTTAGCGCCAATGGCTTCTAATAAGGGCATCGTTAACAATGGCTTTCAAAAATGAACTATGCTTGCTCTCTTCTGGAATTTTAGTGTGAAGTGGGCCGGGAATAAAGAAATTTACGTGGATATTGAAGGCGTCATAAAATTTAATAATGCTCACGATTTAAGGGCAGAGCCGGACGGAGCGGGGGAGCTCTGCGCGCTTATCGCTTGGCGACATATTTTGGCGCATCTAAGCCTGATTGGACAGGATCAAGCCCGTTACGATGGAGCCGGTTATGGGAATCTAAGTACTCGGATTGGGCCTTTTCCGGGCCCTCGTGGGCGTCGTCGTTTTGTCATTTCCGGTACCCAGACCGGCGGTTATCGTTGTTTGGGCGCAGAGGATTTTGCCTGTATTGACGCCTATAATATTGCAGAGAATCGTGTCGTGAGTCACGGACCGATTCAGCCTTCATCTGAATCTCTAACCCATGCGGCGGTTTACGATTTGAGCCCGCGCATAAGAGTGGTACTGCATGTGCACTCACCCTTGCTCTGGACACGGGCAGAGGCGCTTAGGATTCCCCAGACAAAAGCATCTGTCCCTTACGGAACTCAAGACATGGCAAGAGAGGTTGGCCGTCTCTATCGGGAAACAGCGCTTTCTGAGAAGCAAATTTTTTCTATGGCTGGCCATGAGGACGGGGTCATCGTTTTTGGTCGCAATTGTGACGAAGCAGGTCGTATTCTTTTATCCTATGTAGGCCGAGCCTATGAGATGCTCTGCATGGAAGATGGAGCCCTTTGCCTGACAAAAGGCTAAAAAAAAGGCGGCCACAAAGGACCGCCTTTTTCATTATTCGTTAACTTGAGAACTTAGATTGCCATATCAAGACCAACGTATACCCAGTCATGGATATTGCTTGCCTTCACATCAGCATAGTCACCCATGTCCATGAAGACACCAGCGCCAACATCCAGATTCACACCTTTGGCCAAGGAACGGCTGTAAACAACGTCTACTTCGGAACCGATAGCTCCGGTTGTTCCGGCAGCATTTTCGCCAGCCAACATGAAGTAGTGAGCTGAAACACTGATATCACCGCCAGCAATGCCCTTCATTTTGTTGCTCAGGGCGATGTCCATCAGGCCACCATTGCCGGTCGCACTTCCTACATCGCTGAACATATCCATGGCACCATGGTACTGGTGTACCGCACCATATGGATTGGAGAAAGAACCAGTTTGGGCGTCTGTATGATCGCTGTCACCGCTGACGATATCAACGCTCAAGGCTGGGGATAGCATATCAGATACGTTGTAGCCTGCTTTTACAGAGGCCAAGTAAGCGGAGTGGTCATCACCAGTTTGGAAATAACCTTCAGCACGCCAGCTTAATGCACCGCCACCTTTGACGTGAGCACCAACCGTGGTGGTCATGCTGTCGTCTGTGCTTGCACCACGCTGATTACCGGCAATACCCATATTGGTTTGAATCAGAGCAGGTACGGACAAAGTGATGTTGCCAAACCGCAAACGGGCATTGGCGACAATAACGTCATGTGGACTGCCGTCCATAACGCGAGCTGCCATAAGGCTTAGGTTGTGCTCACCTTGCTTGTGGCTTAAGCTTACACCGTCAAAGCTACGGCCTTGCTGTTGCCAGTCGTTGTTGCTTAAGATACGCCCTTCATCCAGAGAGAACTCTTGACGGCCAACACGCAATTTTGTGTCTGAGCCCATTTCAATATAGGCTTCATGGAAGTCAATCATATCACCGCTGGCGTCGGTTAGGGTTCCCGTTTCCGAGCCCCAAGCCCGCACATCTTGAATGCTGAGCTTACCGCTCACGCCTTCAGAGCCAAATCCTAGATTGGCGCGTGTGCGTTGTGTTGTAAGATAGTTTGGCGCGCCGGATGTTGCACCAATATTTCCAGTAAAAGCTTTTTCCATACGTGGGCGCACTTGCACCCCTGTTGTAACATCTGCAAATGCAACACTTGAAATGCAGCAGATGCTAAGTATCAAAGATAAACGCATATAAACCCTCCTTAGAATTGAGACCGTATGTCATTGACGAACGTCCTTTGACGTCAGCAAAAACCCACGACTCGATTTGCGTTGCTGACGAGGTTAGCAAAGGCAGAATCTTTGGCAAAAAATTGGCCTGCTTTGCCGCAACTTTCGATGGAACAGTGCGTCATTGAAAAAAAGACTGAAAAGTTAGTTACCTATCTCCTGCTTTATGTACTTCATGACGAATTAGGAGGTGGTGAGTCTCAATTTTTTAATTAAAAGTACTTTAATAACGCATTGCGTTGTGCAAGATCGCCAAGTTGAACCCTTGGGAGAGATTCAGGCTCATTGTGATAAATAGCATCAGAGATTTGCTGCGTGACGCGCGCTTTTCAATGCGTAATAAAATAGGCTGGCGCCGAGGTCTCCCTGTTTTAAAGAATGAGGAGAAGGTTGAACTCTTTGATTATTTGGCGGTCGAGGAGCAGAAGTCTGCTTTGGCTGAAGAGGTAGAGCTGCGCCAACGATATTCTTTGGGAACTCTGTATGAGGCGTCGAGTCTGGTTGATTATCGTGACAACATTTATCTTCTCAGTGCTTTGAGCAAAATTGAAAATTATTTAAGTTTTAGCGGAAATAAAATCCGTGCTTTAGATATTGGCTCTAAGAATTGGAATTACGTTTATTCTCTGTGCCAGTATTTAAGGTTTGCGGGCGAGGCTGAAGGACGAGAGCTGGATTTGTGTGGTGTTGAAATTGATGCTTATGGAATCTACAGCGATCTCTATTCCCGTCACGATTATGCTCAGGCTTATGTTAAGCAAGCACAGGTTGAAACTGATAAAATTGAATATGTTGTCGGTGATTTTCTTGAGAAATCATATGGGGATTTGGATGTTGTAACACTTTTCTTTCCGTTTGTTCTTGAAGAGGCGTTAACTTCCTGGGGTCTTCCTAAACGACATTTTGAGCCGCACAAGTTATTACAAAATGCTCTTGATGCACTTAAAGCAAATCGGTTTATGGTTGTAACCAATCAAACCGGAAGCGAAGCTCGGCAGCTTAATGCTTATCTAAATGATTTGCCAGGAGAGCTTATTTTTCAAGAGCCGCTACGTCTAAAGCTTGTCCACTATTGGCCGCAAACCAGCGAGCGGGTGCTATCCTTGATTAAAAAAGATGGGTAGAGAGTAAGAAGTGCAGATGAGTAAGATTAAGGCGCTTCGTGAAAGGTCTTAAGGTCTTTTTGCACTTCGTCAGGGTTAACTTGGGTTCCACCAAGTTCCGATGGAGCAGTGCTTTGCCCAACAAGGGCGTTGGCGGATGAGCCAAAAAGGGCCCGTATATTGTCACCAAAAATAGTGACCACCGCAATGGCACCAACGGCGATCAGGGCGACAATGATGATGTATTCGGTCATACCCTGCCCACGCTGATTCTTACGGTTTTTCATTCGTTTACGCATTATAAAACTCCGTCACATAATTATACGTGCTTTTACGAAATATACCCAGCTTTTTGTGTTTGGGCTAAAAGTTCGCATTTTTTTACCTATTTACCGTATTCTTTTCAATTTTAGCCCGGCTTCTCTGCAATGCTTGGCTTGCAGGTTTCTATTTGCTTTCTCCTTCGTCTGGGAACTCTTGACGAACATCCATCCAGAATTGGGAATCCATTTCCAGAAATTGGCTAACCACGTAGGGGTCAAATTGTGTGCCCGCAAATTTTTCAATTTCTGCGCGGGCCACTTCAATGCTGGCGCCTTTTCGGTAAGGGCGATCGGAGAGAATAGCGTCTAATGTATCGGCGACCATAAAAATTCGTGCCCCCAGGGAAATCTCTTCACCTTTGAGGCTGTTTGGATAGCCGGAACCATCCCATTTTTCGTGATGCTGGGTAACAACATCATAGGCTCCGGCCAAACCAGGAATAGATTTAACAAGCTGGCCGCCCATGGTTGTGTGGGTGCGCATGGTACGCCATTCTTCATCCGTAAGTTTGCCGGGTTTAAGAAGAATGTTATCCGGAATACCTATTTTGCCCACATCGTGCAGTAGGGCACCTTTACGCAGATCGCGAATTTGTGCATCATTGAGCTGAAGTTTTTCCCCAAGAGTCGCGGTATAGAGGCACACCCGACGGCAGTGCGCCCTGGTTTCGTGGTCCCGCAAATCAAGAGCGTTGAGAAGAAGCTCTGCAAATTGTTCTTCACTTTGTGCAAGAGCTTCGTCCAGTCGTTCTTTTTGCTCGAGCATACGTTCGTTTTCCGTGACCATTTCACGTTGCTCACGTTTACTTAAATATTTAGTGATCGAACGGTTTACGAGTTCAAGAAGCTCATGAGAGTCCCATGGCTTTGGTACCACAAAGGAAACAGCGTGTTGGTTGACCGCGTCAAGGGCAAGATCGAGGTCACATTCGCCGCTAACCAGCATAAAGGTGGCATCGGGTTGAAGACTTTTGAGGGCTTCGATGGCTTCAAGACCATTCATTTCCGGCATACGATAATCCGTGGCAATGACCGCATATTGTTGATCGCTGGCTTTCTCGAGAGCATCTTTTGCGCCATCGGCCAAGTCGATGGTCAAGCCATGGGGTTTTAAGGTGCGCTCAAAAGCTGTGCGCAGGGGGGCGTCATCATCGACAAAAAGTACACGAACGTCGTCTTGCATTGATTACCTCAATTTTAAGATGACACGGGTTTAGAGGAAGATCAAACAAATTAGGTGAGTCGGCGATGCGTAAGGGTAGGTAGTCCCTGGCGCACATTTTGTAGATAGGACTTTTCAAAGGTCGCGAGGGCAAAGCCTTCAGCTTCTTTGGCGAGTCCAAGAATATTGCCCCAAGGGTCGATGAGCATGCTCTTGCCCCAGGACGAACGTTTTTCACTGTGTTTGCCGAATTGGGCAGGGGCCGCAACATATGCCTGATTTTCAATAGCTCTGCTTTGCAAGAGTGGTTGCCAGTGATCTTTGCCTGTATGCAGGGTGAATGCGGCGGGTATACAAAGTATTTCCGCTCCGTCTTTGATGAGTTTCCGGTAGAGTTCAGGAAATCGCAGATCATAGCAAATCGAAAGGCCAATGTTCCAGCCGTCAAAATTAGCTACAACTGTGTCGTTGCCGGGGCAAACAAAGGAGGATTCTTGAAATGAGGCCTCACTATAATCAATATCAAAGAGATGTATTTTTCGATAGCTGGCGGTGATTGCACCGCTGCGGTCGATCAATATGGAGGTGTTGTAGACTTTGTTTTTATCCTCACTCGCTTCCGGTAGTCCGCCGGCGATGATACCCACATTATTGTTCTGAGCAAATTGGCGTAGTGGAGTAACGAAAGGTCCATCATCAAGATTTTGTGCGTGCGCAAGCTTTTCTTTCTCTCCCCCTAAAAAGCCGTAATTTTCAGGCAGTGTAATAAGGTCTGCTCCTGATTCGACAGCCTCGCTGGCAAAGTCGAGCACTTTTTTCATATTCTCGTTAACGTTTTGAGTGCAGGTCAACTGAACAACCGCGACATTCATTTGCAAGTTTGCACTCATTATTTGGCTGTCCAAAGTATTTCTTGGCCACCGGAAAGAATATTCGTTTCCCTTTTGAGTAGAAAAATAAGATCACCTAATCGATTCAGATAAATAATGATTCCAGCGGGCACGGTTGGTTCTTCACGGTGAAGGGCGACGCAAAGGCGCTCGGCTCGCCGACAAACGGTCCGCGCTAAGCCTAAAGCGGCCGCCGCTGGTTCACCACCAGGCAAGATAAAGTTCTTTAAGGGTGGCAAGCTTTCGGTGAGACGATCGAGATGCTTTTCAAGCAGTTGAATTTCTTCGCCATCCGCATCAATTCGACTCTCCTGTTCAGGATTGGCCAGATCGGCGCCCAATTCAAAGAGCTGGGATTGTAATTCATGGATAAAGTCCTTGAGATCATTGCTTTTGGAAAGACTGGCGGCAAGCCCGAGGGTCGCATTGAGCTCGTCAACGGTTCCATAGCATTCAACCCGCAAATTGTCCTTCCAGACTCGGTCACCATTAAATAGGCCAGTTTGGCCCGCATCTCCGCTTTTTGTATAAATTCGTGTTGCCATATTGAATAATCCGTTCGGCAGGGTATAACCGCGCTGAGAATCATCGCGCAAGCAAAATTTATCAGGAACGACGTATTATGGACCCTAAACAGCTTGAGTCACGTATTTTGCGAGAAATTAATCGCGCCAACCGGGAGTTTGGGTTGATCGGGGAAGGTGATCGGATTCTGGTGGCCCTTTCCGGTGGTAAGGATTCCTACGTATTGCTCTGGGCTTTGCAGATTTTGCGAGCGAAATCCGTATTTGATTTTGAGATTGTTGCCTATCATTTGGATCAGGGCCAACCTGGTCATGATGTTTCGCCGCTGGAGCGACATATGGAGGGCTTAGGCATTCCCTATGAGATTGAATATCAAGATACTTATACTCGGGTGGTGGAGAAAACAGAGGAAGGGAAAATCTTTTGCTCTCTTTGCTCCCGGTTTCGTCGTGCAATTTTATACAAAGCGGCTTTGCGTCATGGGTGCAACAAGGTTGCCTTGGGCCATCATCGGGATGACATCATCGAAACCTTATTGCTTAACCTATTTTATTCGGGACAGATAAAGGGCATGCCCGCACGCCTATTGGCGGATAACGGTCAACTGGAAGTCATTCGCCCCTTGGCCTTTGTCGCCGAGGAGCATATTGCCGCTTTAGCCAGTCATCTGAATTTTGCCATATTGCCCTGCAATCTTTGTGGGTCCCTGCAGAGTCAACGACAGAATATTAAGCGCCTGCTGGGGGATATGGAGAAAGATAATATCCACCTTAAAGGTAATCTGATGTCGGCCTTGGGGAATGTGCGTGTAAGTCATCTTTTGGATAAAAGCTTAAATCCGCTTTTTTCTGCTGATAACTCTGCTCGCGCGGAACCAGGCTCGGATGAAGATCAGGATTCGGTGTCAAACCTTATCCAGATAGGCAGCAGCTTGGCTTCCTAAGGCGAACCTAGGTTAAATTTTGCAATAAGAAGAGTGTTATTTGCTGCGGGATTGATGCGAAAATATCCGGCAGATAGAACACCTGCCACGCCCCCAGAATCAAGAATGGTCCAAAGGGTATGGCTCTTGGATGGGGTACAAAATCATCATCCTCAGTGCTTTGCTGAGTTTGTTCCTTTTGCTTTTCGTGCCCGCCCAGCCCAATGACAAGTCCGCCGATGACCGTGCCTTGTACGGCGGCAAGGAAAAGCAGGGCTAAACCATCTTCAGCTCCGAGGAGGAGTCCTAAGAGAATAAGCAATTTAATATCACCGAAACCTAGCCCTTCTTTACGCATGAGTTTTTCGAAGACTTTAGCGACAATATAGACCAGCAGGGCAGGCAATAGGCCCCAAAGCGCTTGTTCTAAACCGATGCCCCCGGGTAGAAAAGCAGCGATCAGCGCAATGAGGATACAAGGGTAGGTAATTTTGTCCGGGACCCACCAGTGATCGATATCGAGAAAAATGATGGCGAGCAGCCCCGTATTCAAGAGCAGCCATATGGGAGCTTGCCAAGTGATACCCAGTCGTAGCCAGAGTCCGGCGGCCAAACAGGCCATAAGGATTTCGACCAAGAGGTAGCGCACGGGAATGCTGCTTTTGCAGCCGCGACAACGCCCCAGGAGAAGGGAGTAGCTGAGAATAGGAATATTTTCGTACCAGGCTATTGCGCGTTCACATTTTGGACAGCGTGAGCGGGGTGTGACCACGGACATATCCTCTGGCAGACGGGCGATAAGTACATTGGCAAAGGAGCCGAGACAGGCCCCAATCCAGATAAAGGCCAAGAGTTGCAGTTCCGGGGCAAAGATAAGATCGAGGTTGTTCACCCTATGGCTTATAGCGCAAGTGCCCATAGTGGTCACTCAAATTCTTGCTTGTGACAAAATTGGTCACTCACGTTGTTGCCCCAAAGCTCATAACTTGGTGAAAAGTACGGAATTTTCAAAATTTTCATTTTTAGCACCATTTTTGCTTGTAGATAATTTGACCCGTACGTGTTTTTGCGCGAGTAATGGCATGGTCCAGGGGTGGGAGCCGTCGGGTTGGCATTTTAGATATAAAATGCTTATTGAGTTTTGAATTTAAGGAGTGAATTACGATGCGTAATAAGCGAGGTAAAGGTTTTACACTGATTGAGTTGATGATTGTTGTCGCCATTATTGGGATTTTGGCAGCGATTGCGATTCCTAACTTTATGAAATTTCAGATTCGCGCTCGGCAGTCTGAAGCTAAAGCAAGCTTGAAAGCTGCGTACACAGGTGTGAAGTCAGTTCACGCAGAGATGTTACGTTACAACTGCTTCTGGTGCGGTTGGGAGCCAGAGCCAGGTTATCGTTATAACTACTATTGTGGTTCATCAACGAGTACTTTGTCTGGTAACAAGGGCTGTACAGAGACCAATGGTATGGCGGATAGCTCTTCGATTGCGGCTAACCAAACTGACCCAACAAGTTGGCAGGGAGCTTCCGATCCAGGTGGTTTTACGCTGACAGCAACGGCTGATTTGGATACGGATACCACATGTGATGGCTGGTACATCACCAATGGTGCTAAGTTGTCTGTCGTAACCAACGATACTGACAAATAAACTTGGTGCAATTGTATAATACGTGAATTAAAGCCCCGTTTTTACGGGGCTTTTTTTTTGTATCGGAGCACTTCTTGGTGGGCAAGTTTCGACCACGAACTGTCGTTTACCTGGCCTTTGCACTAATTTTCCTTTTTGGTAGCCTCTGGGATGGGGGAACGGGTCACGGTGGAGCGTGGCTGGTGCGTTTGTCTCTTTTGGGCTTTTGTTTGAGCTTGGGCTTGTTGGAGTCAGCTCCTAAAAAGCTCTCTCTCTCCAGCCCTTTCATTATTTTCTCAGTATTATTAGTTGCTTGCAGTCTTTTGGGCGGACCATATCCGCCTTCTGCCATTCAGCTCTTGATCCGCCTCGGCTTTGCATTGGCACTCTATATGGCCCTACGGGCGTTGGGGCCGGTGGTCCATGGACCAGTCGTTGCAGTTTTTGTTGGGGTCGGTGGGGTGCATGCTATTTGGAGTCTTTTAGAGGCGGTATTGGCAACAGGTTCCCGAATTTCGGGAGGATTCTTTAACGCCAACCACTGTGCCGCCTTTCTCTTGCCTGCCACCATTTTGCTTTTATGCGCTTCTTTTCGTAGCGGCGCAGGGGAGAGGGGCTATTTGAGACCCTGGCAGCAAAATGTTTTGTATTGTGGCTTTGGTCTGGCCGTATTGGCAACCCAGTCGCGAATGGGCTTGCTGGTTTTGGCTCTCTGTTCTGCTCTGGCTCTTGCCGCGTTAACGAGTAAGAAATGGCGTAAGAGTGTGTGCTCCTTGTTTTTTCTGAGCTTTTTGTTGGCGGCTTACTTTTTGTTGCCAAGATTCTTAGGACAACATGATCCAAACGCCTATGGCCGATTTGCCATTTGGCAGAGTACTACGGAGATTGTTGCTGAGAATCCCTTTGGGGTAGGTGTGGGCCATGCTGCAAGTGCTTTGAGAATCCACGGTGTCGAGCATGGGGATTTAGTGCGCTACGCCCATGTTGCCAGACATAGCCACAGTGAATTTTTTAATATGTTTTTGGAGCTCGGTTGGCCCGGTTTATTCATTCTTACGGCATTTTTGTTCTACCTGGCGTTTATGCATTGGAAGATTGCACAAAATTTTTCTGCTTACAGAGAGATATGTTTTCGCTACCGGTGGATATCTTTTGATTCCCCTTGGGCAATGGCGGCAGTTTCTTTGGCTTTTATTTTACCAGCTTTGACTTCGAACACTTGGCACGTGGCACCGATTGCCTATTTTATGGTTTGCTGGCTGGCATTTGTAGAGGATATTTTTCTGACAGTTTCAGATTCCAAAATAAAGGTTCTTGAGTCAAAGAGATGGTTTTTTTCTCTGAAGTCCTTAGCAATTGTTGCTTTCCTGTTTGCGAGTGCGCAAGCCGCCGGACATTATGCACTGATGTGGTCAGGAGATGCTCAGAAATCAAAAAATTTGGAGAAAGCTGAGCGTTACGCGACTCTTGCCACAACCCTCAGGCCCTGGAGCATTGGTCCGGCATTGATGCAGGTTGCTCTCGAATACAATAGTGATGGGTCGGCCAAAAATGCTCTTGTTGAGCTAGACCGCTTGTCTAAAAGGTTTAGTCAAAATGTGGAGCCATTAAAAAGAGCAATTTTTTTAATAGAAAACAGCAATGACCTTGAAATAGACAAAAAAAACGAAAAGGTTTTTCTGCTCTATAAAGAGTTGAGTGATCGAGAACCCAAAAATGTACTTATTCTTGTCAAGGCAGGTTTGAGTGCGGAAGCTCTGGACCGACTTAAAGATGCGGAGCAATTTTTTAGGAAGGCAGTGGAGATTGAACCTCACTGTGCTCGAGCACTTGTCTATCTTGCGAGCTATGAAAAAAGAGCCGGAAATATTGAAGAAATGCATAAATATGTTAGGTTGGCATTGGCTTCCCAGGAGGCGGCAGAAACCTATGAAGGCTATGCGTTTGATGTTTTGAGTCTGGATTTGCCCGCGCGTCAACGTTTGGCGACATTAAGGTAGAGATGAATATGCGAAAAGGCATTTTGCTTTTACTCATACTGGTTTTTGCGTGCGCTTCGCATTTTTCTCGTCTGCGCTTTATACAAACTGATGTAAAACAAGACGAGAAAAACATTGGCTTCTATACCTCACAGCCAGCCTTAGATGTTTTGAGCTTGTCTTATCGTACATTGGTTGCGGATTATTATTGGCTGCAGGCTTTAAGTCATTTGGGCGAGCGGTCATGGTTTCGTTATAATTACCCCAACCTTGAGCCCCTTCTGAAACGAGTTTTGGCTTTGGATCCCTATTTCGCCTATGCTTATATTTTTGCCGGCACTTCTTTGACCTTGGGCGTCTCTGGGGGACCCGGATCACTCTTGCCTTTGTACTTACAGGGCTCAGAGCGCAAAAACAGGCCCACTGGCTATAGAACCAGAACAATAGATCTAGCTCAAGATTTGCTGGAACAAGGGTATAAGAAACGTCCCGATGTTTGGAAGATTGGCTTTATTCTCGGTTTTAATTATTTTTATTACGTACAGGATTTTAAACGAGCGGCGGAGGTTTTGGCGGAGGTTGCTCAAAATCCAGAGAGTCCACCTCAGTCAGCTCCCTTGGCGATGCGCTTGGCTGCCGAGTCTAAATCACCAGATATTGGTTTAACCTTGATCGATAGTTTACTGCCTACGGTAGAGGATGAGGGAATTAAGAAGGAGTATCTTTTACGTAGAGATCTTTTGTTGCTTGAGCAGCAACTCTTATGGCTGAAGAAAACAGTGTCTCTTTATGTGCAGCGGTTTGATGAAAAGCCGGACTCTCTAGAGGCTCTTGTCAAAGCAGGTTTACTGAAGAGACTTCCTCCTAAGGATCCCCTGGGAGGGCAATATTATATTAATAAGCAAGGTGAAGCGGCTACAACATCGGAAGATGATCGGTTGCGTTTAGAAGATCGAGTAAAGAATGAATTAAGAATGGTGAAGCAATGAGCGCAATAAGTATTAAAGATCTCCATTACAGTTTAAAGACGCATTTTTGGTCTAAACGTACACCGATACTTAAAGGTGTGAATATGGAAGCAGAAGAGGGGCAAATCTTTGGTTTTCTTGGTCCAAATGGTGCAGGCAAAACAACGACCATTAGAATCTTGCTCAATCTGCTCAAGCATGATCGGGGCAATGTTCAAATTTTTGGTCAAGACCCGGCGCAGATTATGACACGCCGTGATGTTGGGTTTCTTCCCGAGCACGCTTATTTTCCCGAGTATCTTTCTGGATACGAACTTTTGGTGCAACAGGGCCAACTCGCCGGATTAAGTGCGAAAGAGAGTAAAGTGCAAGCGCACGAGAAGCTTGAGCAGGTTGGTTTAGAGGGAAAAGGCGGGGTGCGCTTGAGGAACTATTCAAAAGGAATGTTGCAGCGCGTGGGCATAGGGCAGGCGCTCATGGGCGACCCACGCTTAATTATCCTCGATGAACCGATGAGCGGACTGGATCCGCTTGGTAGAAAAGATATTAGAGAATTGATGTTCGCTCTTAAAGAGCAGGGCAAGACAGTTTTCTTCTCTACTCATATTTTGCCCGATGTAGAACTTATCTGCGATTGTGTGGCTTTACTTATAAACGGACAGATTAAGCAGCAGGGCAAGCTTGAAGATTTTTTAGGTACAGCTGTTCATTCAGGGAGTCTTTTACGGATAAGAATGCTTAATGGTGAAGCACTCGAAAAGCTCGAAGCACGTACCGGCGGTATCGAATTACGCGGGGAAGAATGCATATGTAAGATAGAGGGGCTTGAAGATACAAACGATATTATCGATCAAGTAAGAGGCTGGGGAGGACAAATCGTTTCTCTAAAACCTAATGACCTAAGCTTGGAAGATGTTTTTGTACAAGAGATGCAGCATTCGGATGTGGAGGCCAAGCAATGAGAAGAGCATTAAAGGGAACATGGGTCATTGCACAAACGACTTTAATTGAAGCACTAAGAAACCGAATTCTTCTGGTAAGCGTGGCGTTCGCTGTCTTCCTCCTCCTCGTTTCGATCGCAGGGGCATCGTCTTCGGTTGGTGAGCAGGATCGAATTATTATTGATATTGGTTTAGCAGTAGCAAGCGGACTTGGTTCTATTGTTGCAATCTTGCTTTTGATAACCACCTTTGCTGCAGAAATAAAAAACCGCACAGCATATACGTTATTGTCTCGACCGTTGCCTCGCTGGGCTTTTGTCTTTGGAAAATATCTGGGGGTTTATTGGGCCATGCTTATTGTTGTAACCTCTATGTTTGTGGTTACCGCGCTTACCTTGAGCATTTATAATGTTAAGGGAGTACCAGAGGGGTTTTGGCATGCGCTCTGGCTCTGCGCTATGGAGATGGGCATCGTAAGTGCCATTGCAGTTGTTTTCTCTGCAATAGCTTCACCTGTACTTGCAGGCATTTATTCTGTGGGCTTTGTTATTGGTGGTAACTTTTCTTCTGATCTCTTAGCATTAGCTGAACGTTTAAAAGATAAGGACCCATTGATTGCCAATTTTTTTACAGTTGTATACTGGATCTTGCCGGATGTTGAGCGATTTTCATTGCGAACTGAGATCACGAACTATTTGGAGATTCCACTTGGTTATGTTGAATATGGTACGCTTTATGGAATCACTTACAGCGCATTTTTATTGAGCTTGGGAATGTTTATTTTTAGTCGCAGAAAAGCGATATAGTTGAAACTAGGTTACTAGGTGTTTGTAAGTAAAGCGTTCATTGCAGCCCTTTTGGCTTTTGGCTTCTCTTGCTATTTGACGCCCCTCTTTCGTAAAGTTGCACTGAAGTACAATATTCTTGATAAGCCTGATGGAAAATTAAAGCACCAGGAGGATGCAATTCCCTACTTGGGGGGACTGGCGATCTACTTGGCATTTATTATGAGTTTGTCGCTGGTGCTTGATTTTGATCGGAGCTTTTTGGGACTTCTGCTGGGAGCCACGCTAATTGTTCTCCTTGGAGTTTTTGATGATCTTATTGAGCTTAGCCCACTATTTAAACTTCTTGGGCAGTTCTTGGCATTCTGGGTTCTTTTTCGCTCGGGGATTCGAATTGAATTGATCAATCTTTCTTCAGGCATTGCTGTTGGATTGAGTTTTGTTTGGCTTATTGTTGTAACCAATGCATTTAACATCATTGATGTTTCTGATGGTTTGGCGGCGGGTGTTGCAATTGTTGCAAGCGCTTTTCTTGGGGCAATCGGCATTCTTGGCGGCGACGCTCTCTTAGCTTTTATGGGACTAAGTCTTCATGGCGCTTTATGGGGATTTTGGATTTTTAATAAATGCCCGGCAAAAATATATCTTGGCGATTCGGGAAGTCTGTTGATCGGTTTTCTTTTTGCGGCGCTAACTCTACGAGGCGCTTACACTGAAACCCAAGCTCTTGGCTTTTTGGTGCCATTATGCTTGCTGGCTGTACCGTTGTTTGATGTTGCTTTCGTTAGCGTTGCCCGTTTGAGTCGCGGTATATCACCGTTACAGGGGAGCCCGGATCATTTTGCGATAAGATTAAAGCGCAGTGGTTACAGCAGTAACCAAGTGATGTTTTCGAGCATGATTGTTTCAATGTTTATGGGGACAGTAGGCGTTTTGTTGATGTTTATTGAGAGCACCTACGCGATCTACTTACTTTCGGGCACCTTTGTGCTTTTTCTTAGCGTTTTTATTTTCCTCTGGCGCCTGTCACCGGTTGAGAATTAATATCTTTGTCGCTTCTTGATGATTTCATTGTAGAATTGTCCAAGCTGACTTGTCGTATATTGTGACGAAAAATGTTGAATATCTTCCTTTGCAGCATCGATAGATGGGGCATTGTCAGCCAACCAAAATAGGGATTCCTTGACAAAAAGCTCAGTGTCGCTGGGTGGGCATAAGGAGCCATTTGTTTTGGGGATTATGATTTCTTTGGCACCGTCCACATCTGAAGCGACAATTGGGACACCTGAGAGTAATGCTTGTGGAAAGGCCTGAGGCAGTCCTTCCCAGGAGGAGGTGTTTAAA
The DNA here is from genome assembly GCA_964013445.1 of uncultured Bdellovibrionales bacterium. Taxonomy (GTDB): domain Bacteria; phylum Myxococcota; class XYA12-FULL-58-9; order XYA12-FULL-58-9; family JASMKV01; genus JASMKV01. Next base: position 26,603 of record CAXGWX010000008.1, read on the forward strand.
AGCAGGTGGCTGTGCTGCAGTAATTTGGGAACGTCATTGCGCCAGCCCAAAAAGCGCATATTTGCTGCAAAACCGTTAACCTTGCTAAACTCCACACATTCGTCTCGTAATGGCCCGTCACCACTCACTAGAAAAGTGAGCTCAGAATTTTTTCTTAAAATATTTTGCGCAACATGCATAAAGAGTAGTGGATTTTTTTGCTCTTTAAAGTTGGTAAGATGAATAACAATCTTGTGGCGTGCAGGAATATCTAATTCGTCGAGAAAGTTGCTCGTGCGAGCTTCGGTTTGGCGATGAAATTTATCAAAAGGAACTCCACAATAGATGATTTCCACCGGAGAATTGGTAAAGAGATCGTCTTTTTTTCCTTGTAGCATATTTGCGTGAGAATCAACGGTAAAACCATGAGTGAATTCAGCACATATTCTTTCTGCGGCTTTAAAGATTGGTCGAAGCCACCATTTTGGATGCCTGTGATAGCCATAGCCGTGTACGGTATGGACGATGGCATCTGCCCCTGCGCATGCCGCTGCGCTACGACCTATTACACCAGCCTTTGAGCAGTGTGTGTGGACCAGTATCTTTTTTTCTGGGTGGGCCTTTTTGTAACGTTTTAGAATATTGGTAATTTCGATAAAAGCTTTTGCATCTTTAAAAGGGTTCACTACCCTGCCCAGAGAGTCTACAAATCGATTTTCTGCTTGGCATAGATCCTTTATGTTTTTATCTAATGTACCACCTGGACCGGAGAGTAAAAGACACTTTCCAAAATTGTGTGAGAAGTGGTTAATGGTATCTAAGGTGGCAAATTGAGCACCACCGACTTCCAGTTTAGTAATAATATGTACGAGTAGCCAATTATCGAAACCTTGGCCTTCTTGTTGGGTTTCATCCATATTCAGCGCTTAACCGTCTCTTAAAGCAACTTATTCTAAATCGAGTTTCTGCAGTCGATATCGTAATGTTCGAAAAGTAATGCCAAGGAGTTTTGCTGCTTTGGTTTTTACTCCACCAGCCCTTTCGATGGCAGTTTCTATAAAGTGTTGTTCAATTTTAGCCATACGCTCTTCTAATGAAAACTCCTCTTCAGGAATAGCAAGAAGATGATTTGTGGAGTCATCGCTGGCGGAATAGATTTCCTCAGGGAGGTCGGTGGGCTCTATTTGTGCGCTCGAACAAAGTGCAACACTGCGTTCGATGCAATTTTGTAGCTCACGAACGTTCCCCGGGTAGCTGTAGCCCAGTAAAAGACCCATCGTTTCAGTGCTAATGGTTTCAATATCCGAGCCCATTTGCGATTTGAATTTTTCAAAAAACGTTTCAGCAAGCAAAGGTATGTCCTCTGGCCTTTCCCGCAAGGGAGGAAGCGTAAGCTTGACAACATTTAATCGATAATAAAGGTCCTCACGAAAAAGATTCTTTTTGACAAGTTCTTTAAGATCTTTATTAGTTGCAGCAATAATCCTAACGTCAATATCTTTTTCGACTTGTTCCCCTACACGCCTGATCTTTTTTTCCTGAAGAGCACGCAAAAGTTTTGCCTGAATATTAATAGGCATTTCACCGATTTCGTCGAGGAGCAACGTACCGCCGTTTGCCGCCTCAAACAGCCCCTGTTTTGTTTCTGTTGCTCCGGTAAAAGAGCCAGCTTGATGCCCGAAGAGTTCTGATTCAATTAAGTGTTCTGGAAGGGCTGCGCAGTTTAGAGCGATGAATGGGGAAGCAGATTTCCCATTGTGTTCATGAATCGTTCTGGCAACGAGTTCCTTTCCAGTACCGCTTTCCCCTTCGATGAGGACAGGAACAGGGGTTGGAGCTACTTTGCGAATCAGTTCCATGATTCGAATCATTTCTGAGCTTTTCGATTTGAGGTTTGAGAGGCTAAATTGCCCCTGCAGTTTTTCTTTTAAGTTGCGGTTGTCTGCTAGCAGTTCTCTTTTTTCTAGAGCCTTTTCCGTGACGATTTTAAGCTCTTCTATTTTAAATGGCTTTATTTGGTAGTCGTATGCGCCTAGCTTCATCGCTTCTATTGCGGTTTCTGTGGACGCAAATGCGGTCATCATAACAATTTGCGTTTCTGGATGTTCTTCTTTACTCCAGCGCAAGAGGTCCAGCCCACTTTGCTCCGGTAGTTTAAGGTCGGTCAGTATGAGATCTGGTGGATGCTCTGAACAAAACTTTTGGGCTTGCGCCACTGATGCGGCTGTGCGCACCGTATGCCCTTCTTTGCTAAAAAAGACGTGTAGAAATTCGCGCATAGACAGTTCATCATCGACAATAAGTAAATCAGCCACGAGTTAATGCTAGCCCGTTCGTGACTTACTCTCAATTAAAAAACAGTGGAGCTGAGCACTTTTGCCTATGCGCTTAGAGGGAGTGAGATGACGAAAATAGAACCAGAGGGTTGATTGTCGAGAATTTCGATGCTGCCACGATGTGCAAGTACTGCCCGGTGCGCCATTGCCAGCCCCAGGCCTGTGCCGTTCACTTTATCGGTAACAAATGGTTCAAATATGCGTTCTCGTATGTCTTTGGATACTCCTGGACCGCTGTCAAAAACCTTGATGAGAATGCTGCTCTTCTCAGTACCGTTTGTTTCAAGAGTAAGCTTCACCTTTTCTTGGCCCTGCGATGCTTCCAGGGCGTTCATTAAGAGGTTCCAAAGAACTTGCTGCATTTGTTCTTTATCAACATGAGCAAAAGTCGCTTTGGTATCGAATGCAGTTTCAATCTTGTTGTTTAGAAAACGTTCATCCTTTTCAAGCATAAAAACAACGTCGTTACAGAGTTCTTGCAGATTTGTCTTTGTGAGGTTTGGAGAAGGGGGACGAGCATAGTTAAGAAAGTCAGAAATTAAAGCGTTTAATCTTTCAATTTCACGATGAACGATGTTTTGTAATTTTCTATCCTCGGGCGAGGCGCTCTCATCTTTTTCAAGGAGCTGAATAGCCCCCGAAATGGCAGCCAGGGGATTACGGATTTCGTGAGCAATGGAGGCAGCAAGCTCCCCTATTGAAGCAAGTCGATCCTGCATTCTAAACTTGTCTTCCAGAGCACGGATCTGTGTTGCGTCTTCAAAAACCAAAACTCGAAGTCTGTCCTGAAGTTCGCTGTTTATCTGTGTTTGCAGAGAAACGGTTGCACAGGTCAGCTTAAGAGTGCGCGTGCATTCTTCATTTTCAATTTGCAGTTCCCCATTGCCGCCAGATTGCCTTATAAATTTACGAATGCTGGGCGTGAGCTTGCTGCCAATGAGTTCACTTTTTGATTGTTCGAGGATGATGGATGCGGCCTGGTTTACCATTTTGATGCAATCATTGTTATCAAAGGTAAGAACGCCTAAGGGGAGGGATTCGAGTATAGCGGTGTGTTGGTAAGAGAGCTCCGCGAGGTCCGAGCGCATGCTTAAGGCTTCTTGCTCGGCATATTCCAGCAGTTTAGCTAGGCGTCCGGCAAGAATCGCAAGAAGATAGACACCGAAAAGATGGGAGAGAAGTGGAGTGGCCGCACTCTTTAACGAAAGAAGGTCAAAGCTTGCTTTAGCGACAAGCAGGTACTTTAAAAGAAGGTGAGAGGTAAAAAAGCAAAAACTTAACGTGGCTAAGAGGAGTGAAAGTTTTAAGCTTCCAATAATTGCAGCGTCAAGGACAACCAAGAGATAGAGAAATGAAAATGGACTATAAATGCCACCTGTACCTTCAATGATGATCCATGCAGCAAGTAGGCTTGTCGTTAAGTGAATTGTGGATAAAATTTGCGGCGCGTAGCCCATACGCAGGAGAAGGGCGAGCGCAAAAACGACAGCAAATGTACCTAAGGACACAGTGTAGAGGAGTGTGGCAATGTCAGAACTCGAAGTCTCTGAAAGCTGATTGATGGCGGCAAAAACAAGGAGAATAAGGCCGACAATAGAGCGAAAGACGAGAAGCCACTGCAGTCGTCTTGAAAGTGGGTGATTAGGCGTAATAACTAGCCTCCTGCTCCCCCTGAGGCGGCAATTTCAAATACTGGAAGATACATTGAAATCACAAGGCCACCTAAAACCACCGCAAGACCAACCATGATTATCGGCTCCAAAAGACTCATCAGCGATGTTACGACGTTGTCGACCTCATCGTCATAAAAATCAGCAATTTTGTTTAGCATTGTATCCATAGAACCGGTAGCTTCACCAATGGATATCATCTGCACGACCATGGGTGGAAAAACAGGGATTTCACCTAAGGGTTGGGCCATGGTTTTTCCTTCACTAAGCTTTTCCCGAACTTTACGCAGGCCGTCCTCGACAACTTGGTTGCCGGCTGTCCCTGCAACAATATCCAGAGCCTCAAGAATAGGGACCCCACTGGCGAGCATTGTACCGAAGGTTCGTGAAAATTTTGCGATGGAAACTTTTTTGATTACATCGCCGAAAATTGGGATGTATAAAATAGCTCTGTCGATAAATATTTTTGTTTTAGGGTTTTTTAAAACAAAAAATGAGCTGATTCCTAAAGCTGCGCCGACACCAAAAATCATGCCCACATTGGTGCGCACTAATACGCTGACATCAACAACTGCCTGAGTGAGTGCAGGTAAGGTTGCGCCCATTTCTGCAAACATCGATTCAAACATCGGGATAACGTAGATTAACAGGACAAGAGTGATTATTGTTGAAACAACAACGATTGCAGCAGGGTAAACCATTGCGCCTTTGAACTGTTTAACCAGTTTTGCATTTTTTTCAATATAGGTGGCCAATCGATTTAAGATTGTGTCAAGAACCCCTCCAGTTTCTCCGGCGGAAATCATGTTTGTAAAAAGCTTATCAAAAACTTTAGGGTGTTTTTTCAAGGAGTCAGCAAGGGACTGCCCACCCTCGACGGAGTTTTTGACATCTGTGAGTACCTTACGGAAAGCGGGATTGCTGGCCTGAGAGCTAAGGATGTCAAGGCATTGTAGCATGGGGAGTCCGGCGTCGACCATGGTTGCAAATTGGCGAGTAAAGGTCACTAAGTCTTCGGATTTAACACCGGAGCCGCCACCGAGCTGCATATCCAGGCTGAGGTTGAGGCCTTTTTTCTTTATTTTTGATGCAATAAGGTTCTGAGCACGAAGTTGTTTTTTTATATCGTTTTCGTCTTCCCCGGTCATCGTGCCTTTGCGAATCTCACCGGTTCTGCTTCTTGCTTCCCATGCATAGGATGGCATATTAATTACCTTTGTTTAGCGTCTAGTGGGCTCGTTTCAAATCAATTTGCGTTTCGAGAAAGTTGTTTTTGTAATTCTTCTGGTTCCGTGCTGTGTAAAAGTGCATCTTTTGGGGTGATGAGCTTTTGATGAAGTAGATGAACAAGATTATGGTTCATGGTCTGCATTCCGTATTGAACTTGTCCGAGTTGGATTTGTGAATAGATTTGGTGAACTTTCTCTTCGCGTATGAGGTTACGAATCGCAGGGCTGGCAATCATTATTTCTGCGGCCAGAACACGCCCGCCACTAATTTTGGGAACCAGTTGTTGGCAGACAACTGCCTGCAGGACAAAGGAGAGCTGTATTCTGATTTGTCTTTGTTGGTGTGGTGAAAAAGCGTCAATGATACGATTAATGGTTTGGCTTGCAGAGTTCGTATGAAGAGTTGCAAGAGTGAGATGCCCAGTTTCAGATATTTGCAAGGCCGCTTCCATCGTTTCGGTGTCGCGCATTTCTCCGATCATGACGACATTGGGAGTTTGTCGAAGGACATATTTTAATGCTTTGCTAAAGCTTTCTGTGTCCGAGCCAACTTCCCTTTGGTTGACGATGCAGCCTTTATGTTTGTGTATGAATTCAATTGGGTCTTCAATGGTGACAATGTGTCCGGAAGTTTCCTGGTTGATCTGATCAAGAATGGCTGCAATGCTTGTGGATTTCCCACTCCCAGTGGCACCAGTGACCAGCACCAGGCCTTGTTTGAGCTGTGCTATCTCTTTAAGGATGGGGGGCAACCCAAGCTGCTCGATGCCCTTAATTTCGTGAGGAACTTGACGAATCGCAGCGGCGAGGCTTCCTCTTTGGATAAAGAGGTTCGCACGAAATCGAGCCAGATTTTTAACCCCAAAAGAAAGGTCAAGCTCGTTTGTTTCTTCAAAAGTTTCTTTTTGGTTGTCAGTCAGGATTGAGTAACAAAGACGTTTTGTTTCTGAAGGGGTTAAAGGCGAGGCTTTAATGTCAAAAAGTTTTCCGTCAATACGAATTTTTGGAGGTGCTCCGGTTGTAATGATGAGATCAGAGGCGCCTTTAGCGGTCATGATTTGCAAAAGTTTATGCAACGATACCTTTTGCTCTGATTGCCAGTTTTCCGTGATGAGGGATGTGTCAGTCATGTCGTTTAATCAGCCATACTTACTCGGCCTACCTCTTCCATGCTTGTGGTGCCATCAATAAAACGTTCAAGGGCAGATTGGCGAAGAGTTTTCATGCCTTGGCGAACAGCTTCTGTTTTAAGCTCTGCGGTTGAACCACCATTCAGGATAAGATCCTTAATGCTTTCTCCAATTGTCATCACTTCAAAAATTCCAACACGGCCACGATAGCCAGTCTTTGAGCAGGTCGCACAACCGGCGCCACGCATGGGTTCAAATTTACCGATGCGGTCTTCAGGAACCTGCAGGTCACGCAATGTTTGGCCCGGTAGCTCGATTGGTTTCTTGCAGTCATCGCAGAGGACTCTGAGTAAGCGCTGCGCTATGACCGCATTAAGTACGGCTGAAATAAGAAATGGTTCAATACCCATGTTGAGCAAGCGGGATACGGTTGATGGTGCATCGTTGGTGTGTACTGTGCTTAGGACCAAGTGGCCAGTCAGGGCAGCTTTGATGCTCACTTCGGCAGTTTCAAAGTCTCGAATCTCACCCACCATGATAATATCTGGATCTTGACGCAAAAATGAGCGCAAAGCAGAAGCAAAGTTCAGACCGATTTCTTCATGCATTTGTACCTGATTAATGCCCGCAAGGTTAAATTCGACAGGGTCTTCGGCTGTGGAGATGTTTTCAGTTGTTTTGTTGAGTTCACTCAATGCGGAATAAAGGGTGGTTGTTTTACCCGAACCGGTTGGTCCCGTTACCAAGACCATTCCATATGGACGGTGAATACCTTCTAAAAAGTCCTCTAATGGAGTTTCATCGATACCTAAATTATTAATATCCAGACCGACCTGACTCTTATCCAGAAGTCGTAAAACGCATTTCTCTCCGTAAAGCGTAGGGCAGAGAGAAACACGAAAATCCATCTCTCGGCCTTTACCAAGTTTGAGTTTAATCCGGCCATCCTGGGGCAGGCGTCTTTCCGCAATATCCAACGAACTCATAATTTTAATACGTGAAACAACAGCGTTTTTCAGTTTGATGGGGGGACGCATGACTTCGTAGAGCTGACCGTCGATGCGGTAGCGGATTCGAAATTCTTTTTCGTAGGGTTCTATATGGATGTCTGATGCGGATTTTTTGATGGCATCAATCAACATAAGGTTGACCAGGCGAACAACCGGCGCTTCTTCCGCACTCTTTTCCAAGTCGACGACGTTGAGTGCATCATCTTCGCTATCCCATTCGATATCATCTTCATCGAATCCGGACATAACGTCATCGTATGAGGCCTCATCGGTAGCCTGATAATACTTTTCAATGGCCCGTCGGATTTGTTCTTCACTGGCAACAACGACATCCACATTATAACCGGTGAGAAACTTTATGTCGTCAATGGCAAAAATGTTTGACGGATCGACCATGGCAGCCACAAGTGAAGCACCTGCACGGTGGACCGGAATAACCAAGTGCTTTGTTGCGACGTCTTCTGTAAGAAGATTCACAACTTCCTGATCTATTTCAAAGTCATCCAGGTCAATCGAGGGGACCTGGTACTGTCGGGAAAGAAAGTTCAGCAGATCTTTTTCATCGATCATGCCAAGTTTGATGAGCCAGTTGCCTAATCGGCCACCTTCTTTAGATTGCTCTTCGGAGGCGCGCTTGAGTTGCTCAGCCGTGATAATATTTTCACGTAATAAGAGTTCTCCAAGACGCTCTTCCATCAATGCCTCCTGTAGCAAATACAACCGTGGGTAAAACCAGAGCTGCGTCCTCTAGTCTAACGGTGACTTTGGCTAAGGCCAAGGAAATAGCAGTGTTTTTTATGAATTTGTCTAGGAGGACATAGAGTCCAGAAATTCCTTATTGGTTTTGGTTCCCTTCATCTTGGAAAGCAAAAATTCCATGGAATCTATGACATTTAGCGGATGTAGGAGTTGGCGCAGGATCCACACCCGATTAAGATCTTCAGCTTCGAGAAGCAACTCTTCCTTACGTGTGGCGCTACGATTAATATCCATACACGGAAAAATACGCTTTTCCATGAGCTTGCGATCAAGTTGTAATTCGCAATTACCTGTGCCCTTAAATTCTTCAAAAATAACCTCGTCCATGCGGCTACCCGTGTCTACAAGTGCGGTGCCAATAATGGTTAATGAGCCGCCTTCTTCGACGTTACGAGCTGCACCAAAGAAGCGCTTTGGTTTGTGCAGTGCATTTGAGTCCACACCACCGGAGAGAATTTTTCCAGAAGGTGGTACGACAGTATTGTAAGCACGTGCAAGACGGGTAATTGAGTCCAAAAGAATAATGACATCGCGTCCTGTTGTAACCAGTCGCTTTGCCTTTTCGATGACCATTTCAGCCACTTGAACATGACGCTGTGCCGGCTCGTCAAAGGTGGAGGAGACGACCTCGCCTTTAACAGAACGCTGCATGTCTGTAACCTCTTCAGGGCGTTCGTCGATCAGCAGTACGATTAACCAGGAATCAGGATGATTGGTTGAAATAGCATTGGCCAGGTTTTGCAGCATGACGGTTTTACCTGCTCGTGGTGGCGAAACAATGAGTGCTCGCTGACCTTTGCCAATGGGCACAAGCAGATCGATGATGCGGCTTGAATAGTTGCTTGGATCAAACTCCATATTAAAGCGTTCTTGCGGATAGAGGGGAGTTAAGCTGTCAAATGACAGACGCATTTTAAGCTTTTCCGGTGCTTCAAAATTCACTTTATCAATTTTGAGCATGGCGTAGTAACGCTCACCGGATTTTGGTGGTCGAATTTGGCCACTGACCGTGTCTCCAGAGCGCATTTTAAGACGTCGAATTTGTGAAGGGGAAACGTAAATATCATCAGGGCCTGGAAGGTAATTGTAGTCAGGCGAGCGCAGGAATCCATAGCCGTCGGGAAGCGTTTCCAGGACACCTTCCGCGTAAACCTCACCATCATTCTCCATATGATGCTGGAGGATGGCGAAGATGGTTTCTTGCTTGCTCATCCCACTTACATCAAGCTCAAGCTCTTTGGCGCGCTTGGCGAGTTGTGCAGGTTTTTCTTTCTTTAGGTCGTTAAGATTAACGACGTGATCTTTCTTTTTTGTTGCCATGGTATAGCCCTCTATCGATTTGAATCTGTCCCGAAATGGCAGGGGGGTACGTTTTTAGTCTATCATTCATAGATGTGTCCCACCGTGAGACGCATCATGCTTCCATATGTATTGAAAGCTCGGAATCAGAACCGTTCCGTTGAGTGCGCGTTTCCCATAATTGAGGCACTCTGGTCAAGTAAAAAATGAATTATTGAGGTCTTGCTCGCTTGCGCAAAAACATCTTTTTATCGACGAAATATTCTTCAGCAACGATTGTACTTAGCTCTGAATGATTCTCGGGCATGGCCCACTCAAAATGAGCAATAAGTTCTGCCGCCCGTTTCTGTATTCTTGGGCCAGCGCTTTCATCACAGATGATTTCGCTCAAGTTCTCCATGATATCTTTATGCAGCTCATTTTCAGCGAGCACTTCAGGGGAACACTTCTCAACCGCATCCATGATGAGCCAGCGAATATCGTCACTGTGATCGAGCAAGAAAGGTATTAAATTCTTTAGAGTTGGCTGGGCAGGAGTACTTGAAAGGAGCTGATTGACCAGCTGCAATTTTGCATCTACTGCGCGGTAATTGATTGGTCCATAGTGGTTTAATACGTCTTGAAAAAAACCAAGGGCGGCTTCGTCTCCGCGAATACGTCGATAGGCACGTAGCGCGTAGGTTAATTGTTTTTCCTGACGAATATAATCCTCCAATGGGACGAGGATTTCATCCCCCAAATCGACCAGCATGTCTTCCAGCCACTTCTTTTCATCCTCATCAGCGATGTGCCCGTTGGCATTAACCGCCAAGCGTTTTAGAAGGGCTCGGTAGGAGCCGTCCGTTGCATCCTGCACAAGGCGATGCATTTCTGTCATGCGCACATCGGGCTGGGCGTAGGGATTGGTGACCAGCTTCGTTATTTTTTCGATTTTCTTCTCGGAAAGTTGATCGTTTTTGAAGAAGTTGAATAACCCCATATCGTTGACTCCTGGAGGCAGCCACTATCACCGGTTTGTCTAAAGGTAAATGACTTCTGCGTAAACCGGCCGCACACGGGCTAAGTTGCTGTTTTTATGTGTAAATATATCCATATTTTACTGCTCAAAAGACGCACCATTTGACCGCTCGGGGCGATAATGAAGCTAAGTAGGAGGCCCCCATGTCTACAAGAATTCTAAATCTACCATTTCTGTCGAATTTCCGTTCCAGCGAGACAAGTGCAGCACCGTCTAAGCCAGTGACGGAATTGCCGCAAAACCCTTTGGATCGATTTGAGTCAGCGCCGAATCGTCTTTGGCGCCGAATGTTTACACCTGTAGGTCGCTCTCAGTCTCAGCAAATTTTGCCGCAAAACGATCTGGCCAGCCTTTATACGCGCTTGGGAAATTTAAATCGGGAGAGTGGGGTTGAGGTAAAAACCTTGGGTAGTGTGGATGATTTGCCAATTCATCTTATAGAGATGCGGGGTACAAGCAGCGCTGCCAAGAAGAACGTTTTGATTTGTGCCGGCGTGCATGGCAATGAGCCAAGCGGTGTCTCTGCGGTTTTTGAGTTGATCTCCGAGTTACGTACTAAACCTCATTTAGGTGAAAACTTTAATTTTTATATTCTGCCCTGCGTTAATCCTCACGGCTTTAAGGCTGGGGAGAGACGCAATCCAAAGGATGTAGATCTAAATAGAGCCTTTGCAATCGACGGGGGGCAGCCAGAAGCGGAAATTGCGGTCGTTAAGCCCTTCATGGAGAAAATGTCTTTCGATTTGGTACTCGATTTACACAGCGCTTTACCTAAGCGTAATGGCTATTTTGTTTTGCACCGCTCTGATCTTGATTTGTTAAAGCCTGCGATGCAAAATTTTGCCCAGGATTGGCCAGTTTTGAGCAATGGTTCGAAGCCCTACAAGGAAGAGGCTCCGGGCATATGTACAAGTAAACCGAAGGGAACCCTCAAAGATTATTTGGCCGAGAGTGGTTGTCCCCATGTGGTGACTTTGGAGGCGCCTCGGGCTATGGAGTTCAATCAGCGTGTGCGCGGTTTAAGTCGTCTTGCGGGCTCTATTATCGACCAATTTGCACTTCTCAATGGGGTCAAAGAGACGAGTTAATTCATTCGGGTAGACCCATCTTTTCGATTTGAAGCATTTTATTTTCGTCCTATAAGGGCTATGCTGCGGTGATAGGTGCGGTTTCGCACATAAGGAGCGTAGAATGAATACGGATGAAATGATTGAGCTGTGTAAGCAACACACAATGTATACTTGGGCAGCAGGGCAGGCAGTCAACCCGTTGCCGGTAGAGCGCGCGGAAGGTGTCTATCTCTACACCCCGGACGGCAAGCGCATTCTGGACTTTAATAGTCAGCTTATGAGTGTGAACATAGGGCACAGCCATCCCAAAGTTATTGCTGCCATGAAGGAAGCTTTGGACAAAGTCATTTATGTTTTTCCCGGAACAGCAACAGAAATTCGAGCAAAAGTTTCATCCCGTTTAGCCCGTTTGGTTCCAGGGGATATTAATACTTTTTTCTTTACTCTTGGCGGCGCGGAAGCCAATGAAAATGCTATTCGTGCGGCTAAACTTTATACCGGACGACAAAAGATTTTGGCTCGCTATCGAAGTTATCACGGTGCCACGAATGCCACTATGCAGTTAACAGGGGATCCGAGGCGTTGGGCAAATGAGCCAGGCATGCCCGGTGTGGTTCATGTGTTTGATCCCGCACCCTACAATTATTCATTCGGTGAAGATGATGCGGAAAAGACGGCTCGCAATTTAGAATACTTGGATGAACTCATTATGTATGAGGGGCCGGAAACTATTGCGGCAATGTTCATCGAGTCAGTAACAGGCACCAACGGTATTTTGCCGCCGCCGGAAGGTTATCTTAAAGGGTTGCGAGAACTCTTGGATAAACATGGCATATTGCTCGTTTGTGATGAGGTGATGGCTGGTTTTGGCCGTACCGGTAAGATGTTTGGTTTTGAGCACGGGGGCATTGTTCCGGATATTGTGACCATGGCGAAGGGACTTACCTCTTCATATATACCTCTTGGTGCCATGGGCGTGAGCGACAAGATTGCGGACCACTTTCGGGAAAATGTTTTTTGGGGGGGCTTAACCTACAATTCACATGCTTTTAGTCTGGCTACAGCGGACGCGGTTCTCGACGCTATTGAAGAAGATGGGCTTGTTGAAAATGCGGCAAAACTGCAAACCGTTATGCGTTCTGAAATGGACCGATTGATTGATTCCCATCCTTCAGTAAAGACAGGTCGATGTATTGGGCTTTTTGGCATGATGGATCTACAAAAGAATTCCCAAGGTGAACCTCTTGCGCCCTATAATGGCTCTCACCCGGCGATGGCCGCACTAGGTAAAGCATTTATGGAGGCGGGGCTATTTACATTTGTGCGTTGGGGAAGCTTTATGTGTAACCCACCCCTTTGCATTAATGAGGAGCAGTTACTCGAGGGTTTTGCAATTATCGATAAGTGTCTTAGCATTACGGATGAAGCGTTTGAAGGATAGATAACGATGGATATGAGAAGCGATAGTCCAGAGCGCAGCTGTGCTCTGGAACTCCTAAATTTTCTTGATAATAGCCCGACGCCTTTTCATGCGGTTAGTGAATCGATCAAACTCCTCGAAAGTGTGGGCTTTAAGGAATTGTCCGAAAGTGAGTCCTGGGAAGTTCAAAAGAGTGGTGCTTATTATGTGGTACGCAATGAAACCACTCTGGCTGCTTTCGTTGTTGGTGAGGAGCCCCTTTGGGATGGCGGGGTTCATCTTCTGGGCGCCCATACAGATAGTCCGAATCTACGTTTGAAACCTCACTCCGCCTACAGCAAGGATGGCTATCTGCAGCTGGGTGTAGAGATTTATGGTGGTGTTTTGCTGGCATCCTGGACTGATCGGGATCTTGGCTTGTCAGGTCGGATCATTGTCGGGGATGGTGAGGGTGGCACCCGTAAGGAACTGGTTAAAATTGATAAACCGATTGCGCGTATACCGCAGTTGGCGATTCATCTAAACCGAGATGTGAATGAAAAAGGCCTGCTCTTAAACAAGCAAGAGCATCTGCCGCCGATTATAGGTTTGGCCGATAACGCCAAAGTATTTGGCGCCTGGTTAAACCAAGAGCTGGGGCTGGCTAAAGAAGAATATATTCTTTCCTTTGATCTTATGCTTCATCCCTTAGAGAAGCCATCTCTTCTTGGTTTGGAGGATGAATTTATTTGTTCACCTCGCCTGGACAATTTGGCGATGTGTCATGTGGGCATTGCGGCTCTTTGTGCACAGGCGCAAATTAAGAGTTCGAAAACACGAATGGTGGTGATCTATGATCATGAAGAAGTTGGCTCATCTACCACACAGGGAGCGGCGGGAACCTTTCTTTCCGATTTGCTCAAGCGCCTGGTAAGTGTTCAGGGGGGCGATACGGAAGCGGACTGCAGGGTTCGTGCAAAATCGTTACTTTTGTCGGCGGATATGGCGCATGCGATACATCCCAACTATGCAGCAAGGCATGATCCGGAGCATCAGCCACGGATGAACTCTGGACCATGTATAAAGACGAACGCGAATGCCCGCTATGCTACCGACGGCACAACCTCGGCGGCTTTTGAGCTTATTTGTAAAAGCGCAGATGTTCCTGTGCAGCATTTTGTTAGCCGATCAGATATGCCCTGTGGTTCGACCATCGGGCCATTAAGTGCAACTCGGGTGGGTATACCGACGGTCGATATAGGCAACCCAATGTTATCGATGCACTCAGCGCGGGAGATGTCCGGGACTCTCGATCATGTTCTGATGCTCAGGGCAGTGAAGGCTTTTTTCGCTTAAGCGTATCGACACCATCCTTAAGAATACATAAAACTGTTGCCCTTTTACCCCAGCCTGGGGAGTTACACCCCAAGCAATGCGCATCAAGATTGTAAACGATCGTTTTTACTTGTTATTTTTCAGACACTTAGAGCCCCGCACTTGATGCGATCTTGGTCTAATCCTTGCTTTATCAATGAACGAAGCATTTTACGGATAGAGAACATGACCAAATACCTTAGTTTAATCATGTCGCTGATTGCGGCATCTCCCTTACTCCTGGCCTGGAGCGATGCAGAGCCCTATTATGTGGTTGGTGACCCAATTCTTGCTGAGCACTTAAACCAGTTTGAATTTGATGTTTGCAACGGGGAGGAAGAAAACGGCTCCACTTTTAAGTTTGCAGACAATTATCACGAAGCCAATGGTGGTCAGGAAACGGTAACGGTTTTAGTCATTGCCGCAGCCTGGTGTAGCGGATGTATTTCTGAAATTGAACCCTTGGCAAGCCTTGAAGATTCTTTCGCCGACGATGAGCGAGTACGCTTTGTTTATACTCTTTATGATCCGGGGCAGCCCTATTCGTGTGCGCAGTGGGCGAATATGTTTTCTTATGAGGACGCAGAAAAGGAAGCTTTTATCATCACTGAAAACTCCGTAAATATTGCCAGTTGGTTTTATAATGATGAGTTAAATACGATTTCTTATCCCCAGCATGCTATTCTTACATCGGATATGGTTGTGCACTATAAGAGTCCCTATGTTCCGGGGGCAGCGGATATCCAGGCTGCTTTAAATGTGCAGACAGAAGTCTTGGGGTGCACAGACAGTGATGCGGAAAATTATAACCCGGAAGCAACCGCTGATGACGGCTCCTGCACCTATGAAGTGGTTTTGGGTTGCACCGATCTTGAAGCCATCAATTATAATCCGGAAGCAACTCTTCTCGATAACACATGTATGTATGCTCACACGGAATTTGATAACTCCACCAAGATTTTGCAATCCTGTGTACATAATCCAACCGAGAGTGAAATTAGCAGTGGAGGATTAAGTTTTTGTTTGCAAAATGGCGGCTGCATCGGCGGCTATAAGCAGCTTAGTCTCGTAGACTCCTGTACGGTTGTTAACCACAGCGGCGAATATTCGGGGAGTCTTTATCAGGCAGACATCGGTGATTTAAACCACCCAGAATCGGTTATCTTAAAAGGTAACCTGACATTTTATGGCGGCTCTAACGAGATAGTTGAGGAAGTCATGAAAGTGACGCATTACATTGTTCACCTTCCAGAAGTGGAGTCCTGTGAGGAAAGCGATTGCAGCCAAGGGGAACAGGGCGATATGAACAACGACGGCAATATCAATATCGTTGATGTCGTGCTCTTGGTTAATCAGGCTTTAGCGGATTAATAAATAAGGAACCTTGGTTTGTCAGCGGACATTCTTATGTCCAAACCCGGCCAGTCTTAAGGCCTCTGAGTTGCCCACTTTCGTCAAGACCGACGATATAAACGTCTCCTTCAACAATATCTTCACCGCCAACATAAATGACTTGCACTTGAGTTAAATGCGTACGCATGGCGTTTTCTAAGGCGGTATACTTTTGTGCTTCCAAGGCATTCGCCGCATAGCGTTCTGTATCTTGATAAAGCTCAAAAAATTCATCAATCGAATCAATACGAATCTCCGTTGTAGCTGGGATTTGCATGGCATCGCGAAAGGTTGTCGCATTCAGTTCTTCAGCATGAAAACTGTGGCGAAAAGTCTTGTACGGAAGATCGGTTTCACTGACGAAAAGCAATTCCGCACTGAGCTGTTCGAGGTCATGGCTGAGTTGATCGATTGGCGCCGTACTCGCACTTAGGTGAAATGTTGAGCGAGGCGTGTGCAGATGTAGGCTTGGGTTGTCTCGACGCAGCTTCAAAAAGTTTCTATCATATTTTGGCGCATGACTTTGATCGTTTGCCACAGGAGACTTGTTGGAGTTCGTTGGTCTCAGATGAGTGATCGGTTTTTCGGGATGAAGCACCTGTGATGGAATATGGGAATCTAATTTTGTATGCATGGTAAATCTCCTCAGGCTATGCAAAAGCAAGCCCTGTGCCAGAGACGCCTTTATTTTAACTTAATAAATTCAGTTATTTATACTGGTGTGATGAGTCCAGAGGTGGGGCGTTTAAGCAGCTTGCGCAGCTCTTACACGAAAATCCGCGCAATAAATGCTCTTAGGTACCTTTTAGCAATGGCGCGCCCGGCACGATTCGAACGTGCGACCTTCGGATTCGTAGTCCGAC
>CAXGWX010000009.1:0-41923 GCA_964013445.1 uncultured Bdellovibrionales bacterium
ATTCTGTGTTTTTACCTCTCGACCGTTTTATACGCTGTTCTCGCCGGATAAGGGCTTTAGATGTTCTAGCTCGAGCAGGAATTGAAGTGGTCCTTTGTGGGGAAGGTTGGGAAAAATCTCCTTTTGCGGAGCATCATAAAATTCTTCAGGCTGTGCCCTATGATGTTGTGATGAACAAGATGCTTGGGCAGGCCCAAATTGTGATGAATATCTTACCTAACTATATTGAAGGATCTCACGAACGTTTACTGACTGGCATGCTTGGTGGGGGAATTGGTTTAACCGATGCGAATTGTTTTTCTGATAAGCACTTTAAGGACGGCGAGGAGCTCTTGGCCTTCAGGCGCGATGATTTGGAAGCTTTGCCTGATAGATTGATGGATTTGCTGGATAACCCGAAGAGAATGCGTGATATGGCTTTGGCCGGACAGGCCAAAGTTAAATCAGGGCATACCTGGAAGCACCGCATGGAGAGTCTTTTGGAGCATTTTGGGTTTAAGTCTTAGATTTGGGCCCTTTGTCCGCAATAATTGATATGCCATTGGTATCCTTGGCCTATATGCGCTAAGAATAGCCTCAGAATGAGCGAACTCTCTGATAAGCAGCCCCATAAAATATTGGTTGTCGATGATACGGACTCGATGCGAGTAAGTATCGTACGCCAATTAAAGATCTATGGTTTCGATGTGATATCTGCGGAGCATGGATTAGACGGCCTGCGTATAGCGCGGCAGGAAAATCCAGACCTCATTCTAAGTGATATTATGATGCCTGAGATGGATGGTATCGAAATGACGGAAACTCTCCGCGGTTATCCCGAATTTGAGAGCACGCCAATTTTGGTGCTGACCGCGTTGCCCGATCTCAAAAAGAAGGTTGCTGCTTTTGAAGCGGGGGCCGATGACTTCATTCCAAAACCTTTTGACGACATTGAGCTTTTGGCCCGGGTACGCTCCCATCTACGTTTAAAGGATATGCGCGACAAGTTACGTGAGAGCAATGCGTTGCTGGATAAAGTCTTAACCCAATATGTTGCTGCGGACGTAGCAAGAGAAATTCTAAAAGACCCGGAGCACAACCTGCAGCTTGGCGGGGAGAGCTGTACTGTAACAGTTCTGTTTGCTGATATTTGTGGGTTTACCCATTTTGCAACCAGGCACGCTCCAGGAGATGTGCTGGCAAGTCTTAATACGATTTATAAGACAATTGTTCCGGAGATTTTTGATGCGGGCGGCATTGTGGACAAATTTCTTGGAGATGCGGTGATGGCAAATTTTGGTATTCCCAAAAGAAATGTTCAAGATCCTCTCCGGGCGGTTCGTGCCGGCTGCAATATGCTGGACGCCTTTAAACATTTACGTACCGAAAGTGAGATCCTTAAAGAGCTCGATTTAAGTGTGGGTATAGCGACAGGGCAAGCGGTTGTTGGCAATGTTGGAACGGAGCGACTAAAGGATTACACGGTCATCGGCAACGTTCCGAATACGGCTAAGCGCCTGGAGGAAAGTGCACGCTACGGGGAACTCTTGGTTGACACAACAACCTACGATTTTGTGCATGCGCAGGTTAATGCGGAGCAAGCCTATCAGATTGAGGTGGTTGGCTTAGATGACCTTGTTCAGGCCTACCGAATTCACTCTTTCATTGACGTTTAGGTTATTTTTTTGAGCCCAGGCTGTACCAGCTGATCTCATGTCTTGTCTCTTGCAAATCATTAAAGGTGACGGTGAAAGGCTGTTCAGCGCTTCCGTTTCCTCGAATTTTTGCTTGCACACCATCTTGTGGCAAGCGAATGCCATTCGCATTTCCTGTAACGAACGCCTTTGAGCCGTTGATTTGAATTTCGGCTTTGCCACGTGTGCCCAGATCTACGCTTAGCTTTTGTTCTTTTGGATTGGTATAGGTCATTTCGTAGCTGCCAACTTTGAAAATGCCGAAGGTAATTTTTCCTGGAAATGTTTGTCCATCAGGGCTTGCACTGCTTGGAGTAAATTTTAAGTTTTTTCCGGCCACCTGCACAATATTTGTACTCTGACCGTTCCAGTAGGTTAATTGTTGAGTATTCACCGCTGATTTTTGATTTACGCGCACACCTATTCCTTTCTCCGGTGTGGCGAGCCCTGCGGTTGTTGAGCTTCCATTGACCACCGGAGGTTTTGGCGGCAGTGGTGGTGGCTCCTGTGGGGAGCTTGTTTGCGATTGGCTTGGCGTTATTGGCTTGGCGAAGCGTTGGGGGATAGGGGTAGCTGGAACTTGACTTGGGCTGGTGGTGGGATTTGGCATGGTCTTTATCCTTAATGCTAAGTGTTGTGTGATTGCCTGCATCTAAAGCAGACATCGTGCCATTCATGGGGTAAAAAAATATCTAATAAATACAGGTGCTTTAAGATAGGCTGCCAATGGTAGGGGATACTGTTCAGGCTCTATGACACATCGTGTGCACCATGGGCACAACTTGTGCCTTGGAACTTGCCTTTCCAGGTGGGATGTGGCTTCAAGCCAATACATGAGCTCAGAGATTGGTGCGATTTTTGTCTATGGAACCCTGCGAAGCTCAACCAAGTGGCATAGGGAGTTTGGTCAGTGTTTTTCTGCCCTGCTTGGGCCAGCAACCATGCCGGGAAAGCTCTACCATTTAATGGATGGTTGGCCGATCTTAGTCAAAGGCCAGGATGGGGTGGTCTGCGGTGAGGTTTTTACTCTGCAGGATGAATCTTCTTTAGCTGTTTTGGATGCATATGAGGGGTATGAGTTAGATGCTGCGCCGGACGATTGTTTTATTGCCAGGGCTGCAACGGAAGTCATATTGTCCGGCGGCGAAGTGACGCGGGTTTGGTTTTATCACGCACCGCCAGCATTGGCCCACTTTGCGGAGCAAACAGGGATTTTGGTTGAGGGTGGCGATTGGCTCAATTGGGCTGCGGCAAATCTTAGCGATTGGAGGCCCTGATGCCAGAACTGCCGGAAGTGGAAACTGTTCGCCGGGCTCTGCACAAATATATTCTTGGTAAAGAGCTGAAAGAGGTTTGCGTGCGCAATCCTAATTTGCGCTGGCCGGTGCCGACTGAGCAAGTCAATCAATTTGTTGTTGGACAAAAAGTTAAAAGCGTGGACCGAAGGGCTAAATATATTTTGGTACATCTGCATAATGGACACGTCTTGATGTTGCATCTGGGTATGTCAGGAATCATGCGCATCGTGACAGCCAGTGAAGCTTTAGCCCCTCATGACCATGTGATATTTTCATTGGGGGAGCACAGAGAGTTACGTTTTAATGATGCGAGGCGTTTTGGCTCTATTGATGTTGTTCATCGGGAGTCTTTGGATGAACATCCGCGAATAAAAAATCTTGGAGTTGAGCCTCTCTCTACAGATTTTACTGGACATGAGTTATTTTTGAGTTCGAGAAAACTAAGTGTTTCCGTAAAGAATTTTCTTATGAACAGCCGCTATGTTGTCGGGGTTGGTAACATTTATGCTTGTGAGTCACTTTTTCGCGCAGGCATAAACCCGAAAAGAGCTGCGGGGAAAATTTCTCAGCAGCGTTATTTGAGCTTGGCACAACGTGTGAAAGAAACGCTTTCGGAAGCCATTACGCAGGGGGGCACGACCCTAAAGGATTTTCGTCGGCCCGAGGGGAAGCCGGGATATTTTAGAATATCCTTGAATGTATATGACCGAGAGGGAGATGCGTGTGGGCAATGTGAGGGAGTCATTAAGAGGATCACCCAATCCGGCCGAAGCACATTCTATTGCCCATCTTGCCAGCAACGCTAAAGGTTTATTTTATTGCCCGAATCTTTACCTGAATTTCTTTTACGACTCCCCAGGATGTTTTAGATAGTTCACGCAACTGTTCGCGATTTATTTCCCCAGATTCAACTCGTTGCAGCCAATCCGAGTCATACACTTGCAGTGCATCTTCAAGCTCGAAGTCTACTTCCATGAGATGAGCAAGCATGGTGTAATTGCCTTTTTGAGCCATCCACTCATTGTTCTGTTTTTTTGACATCATTTGAAAGGTGAAGGGACTAAAAGCACGGACATGAGTCGGGTCAGACCAGTAGCTATCGTGTCGATAGTGGGGGACGTGAATTTCGACTACCCCATTAGGCTCGGTTATTCGATAAAGCTCCTGCATGATTTGCCTAAAGGTTTCAAAATCGGAACCAATATGTTCCAGGACATGTTTCATCAGAATGTAGTCAAAACCGTTTGTCTCCAGCGCCCATGGGAATTCTTCCAGATTTTGCAAGAGGTCCGGCTCACACTTTTCGAAAGAGTCGACGTTGAGATAACCAGCTCTCTTATCAAATCCGCAGCCTAAATTTAATTTCGTTCTCATTTTCATACCCTCTAAGTAATGCGATAGGTTCGCATGAGGGGAGACAAACATATTTAAACGTCGATGAAAAGACTTGTGTTGTTTTGGTGGATGGACGGAGGAATAATTTAGGAAACAATTTTGTTGACGATGCACATTCGCTTCATTTTTGTGAGGCTTTGCACTTGAATTTGCCTAACGCGCTCTCTGGATAAGTTGTATGCTTCGCCAATTTCTTCAAGAGTCTGATCACAATCATCAACAAGGCCAAACCGTCGCAAGAGAATATCCTTTTCCATTGGGGTAAGATAGTTCAGCAGCTCATAGACTTGTTGATGGGTTTGTTTGTCCTCAATTTCCTCATCAATCGGGCGTGCGTTTGGATCGGCGAGAATGTCATTGTGGGAGCGACTATCCTGTCGACCTAGAGGTTCGTCCAGGGAGATAGGATCCTGATGTACGCCATTGAGTATTTCTTCTACTCGCGCCTTTGGGATTTTAAGCGAGCGGGCCAGTTCCCCACTGGTGGGCTTGCGGCCCCAGCGTTGTGTTAACTTGTGGACAGCTTTAGCAACTTGTCGGCGTGCATCAATAACATGGACGGGAAGACGTATCTGGCTGCCTCTATTAATGATGGACCGTTCTACGGATTGTCGGATCCACCAATGGGCATAGGTGGAAAAACGAAATCCCTTTTTCGGGTCGAAGCGCTCAACTGCTTTGAGTAAACCCATGTTTCCTTCCTGTACCAGATCGAGAAGGGGAACGCCTGAACGTAGATATTTACGTGCAACGCTAACGACAAGTCTGAGATTGGATTTGACAAAAGCATTTTTGATTTTCTGTGCTTCATAGTAGGCACCAATAAGTGGCTCGATATCCTGATATTCGAGCTGAAAAATGGGTTTACGATTGCGGTTACGTTTACTCCATATTTCGCGCTCAAGACGCTGCACTAAATTGCCTAAAAGTTCTTGATCCTGATCCGTTGTGCGCATCAGTTTTGAAATCTTTTTTATTTGTTTAAGTCGTGTACTGTTTATCTTAACCCGAACGTTTGGGTTGCGTTGAGCAGAGCGATGGTAAGATTCGTGCAGTTTCTTGATATGCTTGAAAACCTTCTCATCGATTTCTTGCGTGTCGATAAAGAGAAGTTGGACAGCTCTTGGTAGGGCGAGTAGAATTCCCCAGGTGTTAATTTCCGCATTGATTAAATCTTTGGCGATACGTTTTTCCTCATCCGCACTTAAGAGCTGTGATTCACTCAGGTGTCCCATATAGGTTGCGACCAGATCGTGAGGCGGCGCGCTCTGGGGACCGGAGCGGTTAGACTTGAGCTGCGCAGAAGCTGTTGAACTCATGATATTTCCTTTCGCTCTCATAAGGAGCTCAGGGTGTTTAAAGTTCGGGCCACGGAGCAAAGACGTTTAGACGGTGAGACTTATTCAATTCTTTTATTCTTTAGCTTTGTCTGTGAGCACTTCTGCGATCAACGAAAATAAACCAATGAACTCCAACAACTTAAAGAGTGTGTGGCTGACTTAAGAATCGGGTTTTTCGGCGGGCCAATGTAGGCAAAGGTATGTTTCTAGCGACTATGTACCAGAATTCGAGGGCCTTCTGAGAATTCGACTTCAACTTTATTATCGCCAAGAACATGGGTGACAATACCAAGCCCAAACTTTATATGATCAATGATCTCATCTTGGGCAAATGTGGTTGAGATTTTATAGCGGGTGGCTTGGCTCAAATCTTTGCCCGCAATAAGCTGTTCAAAAGGTACGACTTTGGCTACGGCTTTTTTAGCGGCACCGATGCGTTTCTTTTTGGCTTTTGGGCCACGGTATTTGTGCACGCTATGGCAGGTGTTACATTCGACTTTAACAATCGTTGCTCCATCCATAGCGACAATCGTGTGGGCAAGAAGAAGTTTGCATTTGGTACATTGGTCATCAACTTCTTGACCAGCTTTTAATGTTGTCATGTCGTGTTGCCTTTACTAGAGCCCAGCAGTGATTTCCCAGCGGTTATCGGTTTTCACAAACTCAATACGATTGAATTCTTTGTGGCTGTCCCACATGGATTTGCCTGAGGGAGTCTCAATCCGCGCACGGGAACGATAGCGTATGTCCGCATAAGCTTGGCCCTCTGCAGCAACGATATCATGAATCTCAAAAGTGAGATAGAATTCCTTTGTTGCCTTCATGCTTTCGGGAAGAATTGTTTCTTTTAGTTCATGATACCCATAATCGTCGTCTGGTGATGGGGTTCCCATGTTTTCAAAATAGCGAGAGGATACAAATTTCAAGATGGTTGCAGAATCCTGGTCTTCAAGTGCTTGCAGTACAGTGGTTAAAACGTTGTAGATATCTTTGTTATCGTCTGTGCCCTTTATGGTCGTGCCGGCAATGACGCCATGGCCGCAAGCGGTCAGGCAAAGACTTAGAAAAACCATAATTTTTATTGCTTGTGGTAATTTTGATTTCATAGCAGTCTATATAATCGAGGTTCAGGCAAAGGTCGATATTTTAGTGAGAACTTTTTGGGCAAAACGGGTCTTGTTGTTAGGCCTTTGGGGTGGTCGATATATGGGTCTTATTAAAGAGGAGGGCAAATAGAATGTCAGCACTTGCGGTGATTGCGGGGGACGGTATAGGGCCGGAGGTTACGGCACAGGCCTTACGCATATTGGAGTCAGTCAAAGAACACTTTAAATTATCACTGGATGTTGAGGAGCTTGACTACGGGGCAGAGCGATTTCTGCGCGATGGTGTGACCTTGCCGGAGGGTGAGATAGAGCGATTCCGAGAGAACTTTTCGGCTATTTATCTGGGGGCCTTAGGAGATCCTCGAATTCCCGATATGCGTCACGGTCGAGAAATCCTGTTGGCTTTACGATTTGAATTGGACCTTTATATTAATTTTCGACCTGTTCGTTGCTTGAGTGATGAGTTTTGCCCCCTAAAGGATAAAACATACAAAGATATTGATTTCACCGTCTTTCGGGAAAACACAGAGGGCATCTACGTTGGAATAGGTGGAAATTTTAAGAAGGGTACGGCGGATGAAATCGCCATCAATGAGGATATCAATAGTCGTAAAGGAGTTGAGCGGATAATTCGCGCCGCTTTTGCCTATGCTCAGGACAACGGACATAAACGTGTGACCATGAGCGACAAGTCTAATGCGATGCGCTACGCCCATGACCTTTGGCAACGTGTGTTCTGGGAGGTGGCTGAGGAGTATTCATCAATTGAAGCAAACCATTTTTATGTGGATGCTTTGGCGATGGCCTTGGTTCGCAAGCCGGAGCAATTTCAGGTGATTGTTACCAACAACCTTTTTGGTGATATTGTTACGGATTTAGGTGCAGAGCTGCAGGGTGGAATGGGAATGGCGGTGAGTGGGAATATTAATCCAGACGGTGTCTCTTTGTTTGAGCCAGTGCATGGTTCAGCGCCGGATATTGCGGGGCAGGGGAGCGCAAATCCTCTCGCGGCAATTCTTACCATGGCCATGCTCTTGGAGCATTTGGGGCATAAGGAAGCAGCGTCGGTCGTTGAACAAGCGGTCAGCGCTACTCTGAAGGATGGTTTACGCACTCCGGACCTGGGCGGGGAAACAACAACAGTGGAGATGGGTGATGCGGTTCTGCAGCGCTTGGGAGTTTAATGGCCTTTAAGGCTTATTAAAATTGGGAAGCTTGAACATACCAGTTGTTTGCGCCCATTTATCTTTCGGCGCCATATTGGAAAAGATTTGTCGACGCAGGGCAATAAGGTCTTCGTGTCCGAGGCTACGGGCCATAATATCATCACAAATGGCGAGGCGATGGCAGGCAACTTTTGCCATATTGTAGGTGAACCGCAGCAGGGCGGGATGTTTTTCACTGAGTAAGCGATCAAAGGTGCGTCTATCGAGAACAAATGCAGCGACCTCGGACGTGGAAGTGACGGTGGCGACCGGTGGCATTTCACAAAAGAGTTCAATTTCGCCAAAAAGGGTGGGACTGCTGAGCTCAGCTAAGGGAACGTCCAGTCCTTTAGGATTCTTCTTGGTTATGCGCACAGAACCGGCGGTAGCAATATAAAGTGGACCAGGTTCAATGCTCCGTTCTTCAAGAATAACAGTGCCGGGAGAAAACTGTCGTGGCTCCAGCAAGTCGACCAGGGTCACCAAATCATCCAGAGAAAGCCCTTCAAAATAAGGCAGATCAAGTAAATCGACGTGTGGCATGTGTACTCTCACGTCGATCTTACTCCTCCGGCGAGTGGAGTTCAAAAGATTATGGCAAGAAAAAGCAAAATTTTATGACTTGTTTGGCGGGCTTGGCTTGCACTTCTGGGTTACATTTGGCAGGTTGCGCCGGCTCTAAACGACCCATATAAGCGAGGCAGCGCAGATATCGATGCAAATGCAGCAAAATAAGCAATCCACTGGGCAGTTGGTGTGGTCTCCCGCCGATCCTTCTTTGGGGGTCGGAGTTGTCACTCATATTGAAGGGCGTCGTATTAAGGTGCGCTTTCTGAGATTGGAAGAGGAACGCATTTATGCGGTCAGTGGTCGCGAACAGGTCCTTGTCCGCTATAAAATGAATTCGGGGGAAAAGGTTCGAGACAAAGATGGGAATGAGGTGCTGATTAAGGCGGCAAATGCCTTAAATGAAGCAGGGCTCCTCACCTATGAACTTGATGATGGCCGGGTTTGTGCCGAAAACGAATTGGTTCCTGATATCCGTGCTGTCGGCCCTAAAGAGCGACTGGCTTCATTGGATTTGGTACATCCGGAAATTTTACGTGCTCGCACACAGGGCTTAAGGCTGGCAAAGTTTGCGGAGCGACCCGGGCATTCTGCGATTCTCGGAGCCCGAGCGCAATGGTTGCCGCACCAGTTGGATGTGTCCACAAGAGCGGTTGCCCACGATCCGGTTAGATTACTCCTGGCTGATGAGGTGGGCTTGGGCAAGACTGTCGAGGCAGCCTTAATTTTCGCCGGTCTGCGTGCGGAAAACCGGGCTAATCGGGTCCTGATTTTGGCGCCTAATTCATTATGTATTCAGTGGCTTGGAGAAATTTATCGCAAGGTGCACGATTTGCCTGTCTTGCTCGATGAAGAGCGTTTGGATGATGTTGAACGGGAGTATGATGAAATCAATCCCTTTGAAGCGCACCAGCACCTTGTTGTTTCTATGGATGCATTAAAAAGCGATGAATATCTGGCACACAATGCGCTCATGGCAGACTGGGATTTGGTCATTGTTGATGAGGCCCATCATTTGCGGTGGAACACAACCGATGGCGGGAACCGAGCCTATCAGATTGTTGAGGGATTGGCTGAAAACACCAAACACCTTTTGCTCTTGACTGCAACGCCAATGGCATTGGACCCGGCGGAATATCACGCACTCTTGCGCTTGCTGGACAGTGAACGTTTTGATGCGCCGGAAGTTTTCGCCGAGGCGACTGAGCGCTCGGCTCTGGTACGCGAGGTTGGTAAAGCTTTGGTCGCGGCGGTGGAAAATAATCAGAAGTTCGACAAGGATATTCTCTCCCAGATGAACAACTTGTTTTCGGATGATATTGATGACCTTGAGGCTTTCAAGAGTTTAGCTGCCTTAAAGGTCGATGACCCGCAGCGTCAGGAGCTTGTGCCGGGAATCATCAGCGCTTTGCGGGAGCGACATAGTTTGGCTGATTTTGTTGTGCGTAATCGGCGCGGACCCGTAGGTGGACTCCCGGAG
Source organism: uncultured Bdellovibrionales bacterium (assembly GCA_964013445.1). GTDB lineage: Bacteria > Myxococcota > XYA12-FULL-58-9 > XYA12-FULL-58-9 > JASMKV01 > JASMKV01. The sequence goes on from CAXGWX010000009.1 coordinate 10,065, forward strand.
CGAGCGCCACAACTGTTTCCTCTTGAGCCCAGCCCAGAACAAGAAAATTTAATCGATATTGGTGAAGGCGTTATCCTGGATTTGCTGCGGGCTTTCAGGAGCATGGAAAATAAGCATCAGGTTCTTGGTGAGTCTTTTCGCTCTTTGTGGGCCACGCCGCGTGCTTTGATGGAAGTGGTGCGACCGATTTCCAATGAACTGGCCGATGAAATCGAACCTTATGTTGACGCGGTTATTTATGGGCCTGTCGATGAGTTTGGCCTGCCTACTGCGGATACGCGATTGCGATGGTTGCTTGAGCAACTTCGTGGTCTTCCCGAAGATGAAAAGCTTTTGGTTTTTGTTGAGCGCCCGGTGGCGGTGCAGGCCCTAAAAGAGTCACTGGATAATCTCTATGGCCAAGATGTTGCTATCTTTCATCGAGGGCTCTCGCCGCGAGACCAGGACCGGCAGGTGGCTTGGTTCAGGGATCCGAATGGCCCGAAGATTATGCTTTCGACGGAAGCTGGTGGGGAAGGGCGGAACTTTCAATTCTGTCACAACATTGTTCTATACGATATGCCTTGGCATCCGGCGACGGTCGAACAACGTATTGGGCGAGTGGATAGGGTTGGTCAGAAAAATGATGTGAATGTTTTGGTGCCCTTCTTTAAAACTGGTTATGAGGCCGCAATTCTTAAAATCATGCAGCAATCCATTGGGGTTTTAGACCGTACGGTCGGTGGAATTGATCATGCTCTCGAATATGTCAGCGATGAATTGGCAACTTTAATTCTTGAGGGCGGTGGTTCCGATGAGTGGAAAAAACTCTTTCTTAAGACGGAAAAGCTGGTCAATGATTCCCGTGAAAGAATCGCCAGTGGCGTGGATGTTATTTTGGACCATGCGAGTTTTAGTCCGCAGCGGGTAGAAGAGTTTATTTCTACGATTCCCGAAGACATGGAGACGCAAACTGAAAATTTCGTTACCAACTTTATTTCTCATAGTCACTTTGAAGTTCATCAACAAGGACCGGATTTGGTGAGTATTGAGGGAGCGCCGAGTTCAAGTGGGCGCAGCGATGCCGAAAGTGCGGTGGTGGGAACATTTAACCGCACCTATGCCCTTGATCACGAAGATGTGGAGTTTTTTGCTTTTGGTCATCCCTTGGTCGAGCAGGCTTTTGAGTGGGCCCAGGAAGAAAGCGATGCGAGTGCTTCCTTGGCGTTATTACGTGGCTGGAAGCAGGATGGCGCTGTTTTTATCTGGCGCTTTGGTCTCGATGTGCCGGAAGATGCGCCGGAGTTGGCGACCTACTTTAGCGGCAAAGATTTCACCATTGCCTTGGATGAAGGTGGCAAAAGACAGGATGTTTTCGAAGGGCTCTTGGATAATGCGGAACGTTCTCTCGAGAAGATGGACGCGGCTCCGCTGCGTGGCATGATTGACCGCTGGCGGACTCTTGTGGATGGAAATTATCAAAAGGCACAGGGGTTGATGGATGCGGAGCTTATTGATTTGCGCGAAGAAGCGGTGGAGAAGATTGACGAAGTCTATGCTCAGCGCCTCAGAGCAATAGGAAGAAAACAGCGGCGAGCGTTAGCACGGGCAAATGAGGATGAGCAGGAGAGTCTTGCGGAGCAGCAAGAAGAAGAGCGCGAGAGGCTCGAGGATTATTTTGCACGATTAAGGGACCGATTGATAGACATGACGCCACGCCTACAAGCTGTTCTTGCCCTGCGCCTCTTAAAGGCAACAGAGGTTAGCGTTTAATCTTGGCCCATTGATTTCAAGCGCTTGAGCCAGGCCGCGGCTCGTGCTCGCTCTCCACTTAGTGGAGCTTTTGTCGCGTAGATACCATAGTATTTTTGAGCGTTCTCCCCATCATCAAGCTGTCGGTAGGTCTCTGCCAGGAGTCTTTGAAGCTCCACATCAATAAGCTCAAAGGGATGGTCGATGGCAAGCAAGAAAAACTCGAGCGCCCGTTCATAAGAGCGATTGTTATAAAGGTGTCGGCCCAGTAGATAGGGCCAGGTTTTGTCATCCGGTTCGGCTTGTGTTGATTCCTGTAGGAAGAGCGTGGTTTCAGCAGAGGATAGTTTTCGTTGCAAATAATCCAAGAGGGTTTTGCTTTGAGAAACCGGTTTGCTCAATCCCCAAATCTTTACCCATTGGGCTCTATCACTGGCAATGTTGAGGTGTTGGTCAAGAAGCTTTCGGAAAATTTCCTGCGCGGCCTCATGTTCTTCTTCCTGCCAGAGTATCGTTCCCTGCTCCACCATAAGCCGGTAACGCTCTCGGGCACTAAGCTCGTCGCTGCCCAGCATTTCTGTCGCCAATCTATTAAACTCCTCATCTGCATTGGCTCGTGCCAGTGCGAGCGCCAGCTCGTAGCGGGAACTGGTTGAATCGTCGAGCAGTTGGTTTATATCTCTATAGTATTGCAGAGCTTTGGTTGGCGTACAGTTTCTGGCTTTGTCTTTGAGATATGAGATTTCATGGGCGCAGGGACGATTGAAGATGCTTTTGCGTTTGAAGTGCTCCTGAGCCATCGGTACTTCGTGCGGCAGCAGTTCAACATTATCGATAAAGGTGCGCCACTCTTCGATCAGAGTTTGCAAAGGCTTGCCATAAGCTCGGTCAAAATCCGCATTGGCATAGACAAGTTTGAGGGGCTCAGCGCCATGATTTTCAAGAAGAAAGCGAATGAAAGAGCCACTTAAGCTATAGGCTCGACGTGCGGACTGGGTCCAAAAGAAGGGAGAGGCAATAATTTTTTCCAGGGGGGGAGCCTTAGAGCTTAGAAAAAGAGCCTTGGCTGCTTGATGAAGGTCGAGCGGACCGCGCACAGGGGTGAGGGCTTCCGCCAGCCCTTCGACGATGCCCATGTTAACGAGCACTTCAAATTTGGCACTGACCCCAAGGAGTTTTGAACCGAACGTTCTGGCGATGGCGTGTACAAGTTCATGCGCAAGAATGGGATGCGGTGGTGCAGTTTGATGAATGTGGATTTCATTAAGCCAGGGTTTTGCAATCATCGTGTTCGAGCCACCCATCAGTTGTTCTTTTTGCTTTGGGCTTTCATAGACATAAGAATGAATAGGCTTCAGGTTTGTGATCTTGAGTTGCTCTTTGAGCGCTTGCAAATAATATGTATGGGCTGCAACCAATTCATCCTGTTCTTCTTCCGATATGGTTTCCGGGAAGTGGATCACAAGTTCGCCCGTCTCCACACGGGTTGAGAGATTCTCTTCAATCCATGCGCGATCACTGTAAAAGCCTAGTTTTTGTCTGTAGGTTCGCTCCAGTCCAAAGGGAATGATAAAGAGGATAGTAAGGCCGAAGACTAAGGCTTTGCGTGAAATCTGTTTTGTGATGTTCTGATGGACGAGGCGAAAAGCGAGACATAGAACAATAATTCTTAAGAGAGTAAAGCCTCGAAAGATAACCAAGGTTTGTGTAACCCTGCGCCCTTCGTCGTATAAGCTTCCAGGAAAATAGCCCCAGAGATGATCGAAGGCAAAGATGGTCGGTTCTCTATAAAGGTCGAAGAGAATAGTGATGAGTGGGCCGCACACCAGAGCACAAAAACAAAGCACCTGATAGGGACGTTGGAGTTTCTCAGTGAGTGCTTTAAAAAACAAACCGAGGGCTGCACCATAGAGACTTGAAATCAATGGCAGAGCAGCAAAGAACAAGAGCCCTTGTTCAAAATTACAATTACGAACGCGAAGCGCATTGAGAAGGATGATGGCCAGGCTGGGGCCCAGGTGGAGTAAGCTCTGCTCTAAGATTGAGGCGATTTGGCTCTTTGGGTTGTTTTCTTTGAGCGCCGACCGATGCCAATAGCCAATGCAGGTACCGGTGAAGGCACTAAGGCAGGTGGTGGCAAAACAATATTCGAAAGCTAAAAGGTCAAAGAGCGGCACAAAACACAAAAGCAGGGTGAGGCTCGCTTGTAGGAGAGAGCAGATGGTCAATATTCGGTAATTTTTCAACAGGGTAGTCAAAGACTTTTCTTAGCTTAGTGTTGCAAATGGAATTCGACTTGGCTGCCGGGCAAAATCTTATGCTCCGCGCAAAAGCCTCCGTTGACCTCCAGGACGTAGCGTGACGGTGTGTCCACCTTGCGTGGGGTCAAAGTCTCTGGCTCCGCATTTTCGACGATGCCAACGATCGTTTGTGATTCATCGATGAAGAGCATATCCAGAGGAATATGGGTGTTTTTCATCCAAAATGAGCGAAGTGCAGTGCTGGGAAAGATAAAGAGCATACCCTTATCGCTGCCAAGTTCTTTACGATGCATTAGCCCACGTGCTCGCGAGGTCATGGTATCGGCGACCTCAACGGTGATTTTGTGTTCCCCCGTAGCGCCCTGTAAACTCACGTAAGCAGACGAAATTGCTTGGGATTTCGCATTGTGATTGTGGCCGCAAGCGGCGCTGAAAAATCCACCCGCAAGCATCGAGAGTACTTTTATTTTTCCTTTAAACTCAGCCATATCCGTGTGCTTTACCTTTTTTTTCACTATTTTGTCCATATCTTACCTCTTTTGCGCTGGAAATACAGCTTTCATAGGCCCATTTAGGTACTTGGACTGCTTGGTGGAGAGATTTTCCTGGGGACCTTAAAAGGATTGAAATTTTTCTCCAGACAGGCATATATGGCTGCTTTACCGGACCATTGTACGCCAATTTAACGGGGGTGCGCCAAGGTCCTATGGGAAAAGTGGGGAATTGATTTAAGGCATGAGCGTCGAAGATAATATTTATTCACGAGCGAATCAGTTGCGGGATGAGTTGCCCGCATTACAGGGTGACGACCGTGCCGGCGTTTTGGCTGAGTTAGGTCAACTTTACGCCGGACCTTTAGAAAAGCCACAAGAAGCTTTAAGCGTTTTGAGCGAATTGTTTGAGTTGCAGCCGACCGGTGAGCTTTGTGAACAACTTGAGGAGCTTGCCTCCCGAACCGATCAATTCACTCGTCTTATTGGGATATTAGAAAACGGCGTTAATCGCATTGAAGACCGACAGGAGCGCATTCAAGCGCTGCATACCTTGGCCATGCTCTACGATGGCATTAAGAACCATCCTTTTTCCGCACTACAAACCTACCAGTTCATTTTGTCCCTGGCACCGGAAGACAAGCGAGCAAGTCGAGCCATTGATCGATTGCAGGAGCAGTTGGAGGACACGGAAAGTATGCCGTCAGACGAATTGGTGGCTCCTCCTTCCTGGCTTAAGTCCTTAGAAGATGCAGTTGCCGCATCAGAGGCAGAGGCTGAAGCAAAGGCTGATGACGAGGCGCAGGTGGAGAGCACCGACCTTGCAGGGGACGAGAATGTTTCAGAAACAGCCACTTTAAGCGAGGAAGAGGATGAATCGATTCTCGCTGATGAGACAGCGCAAGCAAGCGCTGAGGATGGTGAAGAGCACTCCGAGCTGGGATCTTTGGCCACCGATGAGCTAAAGAACACCGGCGGTGAGCCCTTGATTGCGGCAAATATGGATGAAGAGGGTGCAAGGGCTGCAGAGGATTCGGGGACTGTAGAGGAAACGGAACCGAGTCAAGAGCTGAGTCCGAGTGTGACGGCGGGCAGTGCCTTGACCTATGCGCGCCAGCATTTACCAACTCCTTCCGATGATTTGGCTTCCCTACGCGAGTTGGCTGGCCATCTGCAACAAGAAGGACCATCGGCTGGATTGGTTAATGTTCTTGGCAAGCTGATTGATTTAGGACCGAATAATTCGGAACGTTTTGAAGATCAGGTAAAACGAGCTGAAGCCCTTGTGGCCTTGGGGCGCGTTGGTGAAGCCTTGGAGGATTATCGCGCTGTATTGCTCAAGAAACGTAATCATAGTGAAGCCATAACTGGGCTCGAAGGACTGATTGAGCAGCTCGAGCACAAGAGTGACGTGGCACAAATTCTTGAGCCGATTTATACGGTCAATCAGGACTGGGAGCAGTTGGCTTGGGTTCTTAAGCAGAGGCTACAGAGCACCAACGAGCTTGACCAGCGCAAGGGCCTGCTGCGGCGTATTGGTGATATTTTTGAAAAGCGTCTTGACCGTAAGGATCGAGCTTTTGAAATGGCACGCATCTCTTTGCGTGAAGATCCGGCAGACATGGGTGTGCGTATGTGGATCGAAAAGCTTGCCAGCGACAGCGGCGATTTACGGTCTTTGGCTGATGCTTATGTAGAAGAGGCAACGGGCGCAAATCCGCAGCTTGCTTTACAGTTTCTACGACGTTCCGCAACGATTTATTCCGACAAGTTGGCGGATACGGCAGCAGCGGTGCGGGTGTACCAGGCGATTCTCGAACTCGATCCGCGTGACGAAAAAGCTTTGGGTGGCTTAGAGGCTATTTTCCGTGACGGTGAGTCGTTTATCGATCTTATCGAGGTATTGCGACACCGCTTCTCTTTAGCATCGAGCCAGCAGCGCAAGCGTCAGTACCTGAATGAAATCGCAGAGCTGCAGACAGTAGAACTGCACCAGTATTCAGAGGCGGTTATCACCTTACGGTCGCTCTTAGGGCTCACACCCGATGACCCTATTGTCTTTGGTGAAGTTGAACGCTTGCTCAAAGAGCTAGGGGATTGGGAAACACTGGCTGACTTTTTCGAAGGGGAAATACGTCGGCTGGGCGAGCGGCGGGGTCGGGATATTGTGATGCGTCGGCTTGACCTCATGTTTCGCAAGGCCTGTTTACTCGAGGAAGAACTTGATGACCTACCAGCAGCCACGGATCTTTTTGAGGCTATCCTACAGGAGAACCCAGAGCATACTTTGACTCTGCATTATCTTGAAAAGCGTGCTGCCACAGGCAGCGTCGAAGCCATTGGTGTACTTGAAGAGGTTTACCGGGCCAAGGGTGCATGGCGTAAATATGTGAAGCTCTTGGATGCTAAACTTAATCTCACCTCGGACGGCAATAAGCGCCACGCTATCTATTTGGCCTTGGCCGATACTTATGCCCAGGAACTCCGGGTTGGGGATATGGCTTTCCTTTGTCTGACCCGTGCTTATGGTGAGAACCGGGCAGAATTAACACTGCTCGACCGAATGGAAATTCTTGCTGAAGAATACGACCTTTGGGAAGAACTGATCGAGATTATTGATACGGACGTGGAGGAACTTGGTGACTTGCGGTTGCGCCAGTCCCTCTTTGAGCGTTTGGGTGCACTGACCAATGAGCATTTGGGCGATGCGGATCGTGCCTTGGGCTATTATAATCAGGTTTTGCGCTATGCGCCGGATAACGTTGCTGCGCTTGATGCTATCGATAATATTCTAGAGTCAAATCAAAAATGGGCAAGTTTAGCTGAGTTCCTGGATCGTCGCATCGAAAATGAAAAGGATGGGGACAAACGGGTTGAACTGCTTCTGCGTTTAGGGGCTGCACAGTCTGAGCATTTAGGTGACCGGGTGAATGCAATCTCTTGCTATCAGCGTATTCTCGATGTGGACTCACGTAATCCAATTGCTCTTCGGGCAATGGAGGAGTTTTATACTGAGGTTGCGGATTGGGAGTCACTCAGAGACAATTTGGACATACAGCGAGAAGTGTTTTCTGGGCCAGAAGAGCAGGTCAGGATTCATTGTGAGCTGGCACGTATTTATTCTGAGGAACTGTCCAACAATCGCATGGCGATTGAGCATTGGTTGAATGTTTTGGCGTTGGAACCAACCCGTAAAGATTGTCGCGAAGCCCTTGAGGTTCTTTTGACGGCTGAAGAGCGTTGGGAAGATTTGGCCCAGCACTATAAGGGGCAATTAGAGAACGGCGAGGAGATTGAAGGTGGTCCGCAGGAAGTTCGTTCGCGGCTGGGGGAAATTCTCGGGGATAAACTCGGACGCTCTGAAGAGGCTCTACGGTCTTGGCTAGAGGTTTTAGAAACAGAGCCCGGCAACTTGCGTGCCCTTAATGCGGTTTTAGAAATTTACCGTGCCCGTCGCATGTGGAATAAGTTTGTTGAAACCGCCTACCGAATGCTGCCCTTGTTAAATGACGCAGACCAAAATTTGATGCGCTTCGACCTTTTTACTGTCTTTTTTGAGCATCTCCGACGTCGTGAAGAGGCATTGTCTCTGGCCCAGGAATTACGGGACAGCCCGCATCTTTTAAATTCACAACGTAAGGACCTTGTCGAAAATTTCCGCAAATTGAAGTCTTTCCGAGATATGGCTGAAACTCTCGAAGCTGTCGCCGCTGAGGAAAGTGATACGGAGGAAAAGGTTGGTTGCCTTTTAGATGCGGCCCAGCTGTATCGTGAAGAACTTAAAGATGGTGGCAAGGCTCAAGCAGCCTATGAAAGTATTTTGCAGACCGAGCCGGCTAACCTGAGTGCCTATGAAGCATTGGTTGCAATTTATCGTTCACGTCAGGAATGGCGCAAACTATTGTCCTTGCACGAAAGCTTTATGCCTTATGCGGATGTTACGACACGTGGCGCTTTGCTCACTTCCATTCGTGACATCTACGACCAGGAGCTTGGCGAGAAAGAGTTGGCCTTTTTAGCAGCGGGGCGAGTTGTTAAAGACAATCCGATTGACACGGACGCGTTAGAGACACTGGAGCGATTGGCGGACGAGACTGGTGGGCATGAAGAATATGTCCATGTCCTGCGTGATGAAGTTGAAATGCTACCTGATCCGGAATTTCGCTTGAGCCTTTATTGGCGAATGGTACATTGCTATTTGGATCACCTTCTTGATCGTACCTCCGCTGAAGTTATTTTACGGCGAATTTTGGATATCGATTTGCGTATGGAGGCGATGGACCTGCTTGTTGAACTCTATGGAAAAACAGAGCGCTACGATAAACAGATTTCAGTGTTGGAGGCTCGTCTTTCCCATTTGGATGATGACCAAAAGCGCAAGGAAACGCTTTTTGAAATCTCTAATATTTGGCAGGAGAATCTAAACCATGTGGACGAGGCTATTAAGGCCTTGAACCGGGTGGTAGAGCTGGACCGTCACGACCGACAGGCCTACGATTTGATGGCAGGGATCTTTACGAAGGCAGCGCGTTGGCATGATGTGAGTCGAACCTATGTGCGACAACTGGAGCTGACAACCGATCCTAATTTTGCGGCGGAACTTCGCTTACAATTGGGCCGGCTTTGCGAAGAGCAGCTTGAGGATCGTGGAACAGCCCTCGATTGGTATCGTGGCATTCTTGAGATTGACCCAACCCATGCAGCCGCCTTGGATGCACTTGAGAGGCTTTACAATCAAACCAGTCGTTGGGGAGAACTCTTGGAAGTTCTGGAACTTCGTTTGAAATACTCTGAGGAAAGCGGACACAAAGTTTCCCTCCTCGAGCAAATGGCAGAGGTTTTCGCATATCGCCTCGATAGTATCGGTGAAGCGGTTGAGTGTTATGAAAGAGCACTGACTTTTGACGACAAGTATTTGCCTATCATTGAAAAGCTTGAAGGGCTTTTGGCTGATATGGGAGCTTGGCAACGTTTGGTTGAGATTCTTGAGCATCATGTTGAGCTTATTGGCGACAGCGATAAAGCGATTGAGATCTACTTACGTGCGGCAGCTATTGTTGAAGAAGAGTTGTCTGACTATTTGGCAGCTAAAAAATATTATACGCGGGTACGAGAACTGGATAGCACCAACGTGGTGGCTCTGCATGGCTTGGGTGAACTTTACGAACGAACAGGCGAATGGCGCAAAGCAATCGAAATGTTAGAGTTAGAGGCAGCGGTCTTAAAGGAGAACCCGAAGGCGGTTCCGCTCTGGGTACGCATTGGTGAAATTCAGAACGATGTTGTTATGGACAGGGATTCAGCGCGTCAGGCTTATTCCAAAGCCTTAGCCATCGATCCCCATTGCCCACAGGCGCTTAAGGCTTTACGTGAAGTGGCTCGTTCGACCGAACAGTGGGACGTCTATGGAACTTATCTTTTAACGGAACTGGAAAACGCTGAGCCAAGCGAAGATAAAGTTGAACTCTTTTATGAGGCGGGACGTTATTATCAAGATGTTCGTGATGATGAGGCCCTTGCTGTGCGTTACTATCAACAAGCCCTAACTCTTGATGAGCATCATTTGCGCTCAGCCGATGCGTTAGCGGACATTTATTACCGCTCACAGCGCTGGGATGATTCAGAAGAGCTTTATCGCAAAGTTGTAACCGACTTAGATGCGGGTAAGCAGCGTCAACTCTTCTGTCAAAAGTGCTATCGTTTAGGAACAATTTACGAGCACCTAAACCGACCAGACGAGGCTTTAGACTATTACCGTCGTTCATTTGATGCGGACAGCACTTATTTGCCAGCCGGTGAAGGGTTGTCGCAGGCGTTGCTTAACGCGGGATTATGGGCGGAAGCTGAAAAAGTTTTTCAGGCCATTCTACGCTATCATCGAGACAGTCTTACAGATGCGGAGGCGGTGGATATCTATTGGCAGCTCGGTGATTTATGCCTTAAGCAGCAGCAGTCCGATCGTGCCTATAGCCAGTTTGAAAAAGCTTTAACCATCGATCCACGACATGTACACTCGTTACGTTGTCTCTCTGATTTGGATAAGAATCTGGAAAACTTTGAGACCGCACTCGAACGCTTGAACCGACTTGCGGATGCTTTGCCCGAGAAGTCGCGTGTTGAAGTTCTGTTTGAGATGGCAGATTTAGCTCGATTCAAGTTGCGTGATATCGGGCGAGCGATCAACATATTGCTGCCTATTCGCCAAATGAAATCACCCGAGCTGGAGCATCTACAGCATATTGCTCAGCTTTATATTGAAAGTGGTGACACGTTGCGTGCCGCCGAGGTGTTTGACCAAGCTATAGAGGTCGCATCGGGCGCGGAAATTCTTGCGGAGCTTAATTACAGACTTGGTCATCTTTATGAGACCGTATTACGCAACCCACGTTTAGCGGTGCAGAAGTACAATCAGTGCCTTGAGCACGTTGCGGACAACAGCAAGGCTTTTACGGCCATTGAACGTATTCTGCGCGAGCAAAAGGACTGGGAGGCTTTAGAGTATAACTACCGCATCATGATAGCGCGCTCGAAAGGTTTTCCTGTGAGTCAGCGGGTAGAGTTGTGGCGTAAGTTAGCCGAGCTTTATCATCACTATTTGGAGCAGCCAGAGAACGGGATTATGGCCTATGAGGTTATTGAGAGCCTCGAGCCAGGGCGGCCTGCGGATTATGCTATGCTCACAGACCTTTATGCGCAAAATCCAGCAACCAGGGACAAGGCGATAAATCGCTTGCATGCGGTTCTTGCCAACCAAGACAAGCCCTTACCAATTATCCGTCAGCTTATGGAGCTGTATGAAAAGGCTGAGGACTGGGATGCGGTTTTTGTATTGAGTGAAATCATTGCCTTTAGCGAAGGTCTGGATGAACCGCAGCGACAACGTTTTGAGCGTTTGCTGGCTGAGTCACCAAAGCGCCCACAGGAATCGATGCGAGAAACTGAATGGAAGATTCTTTTACACCCTGATGTAGAAAATCCGGTGGGTGCGCTTTTTGCGATGTTGTGTCGCTTGGCACCCGACTCTCTAACGGTTCCAGCAAAGCGCCTTGGTTTAAAACCACGGGAGGAAGTGGAGCTTGAACGTGAATCCACTCCGATGGCGAGTTTGATTACATATGGACGAGACATCTTTAATCTTCCTTTGGTCGGCTTGTATCAAAAGCGTGGCTCTATGGAGGCTTTGCGTCTTTGCCACTCCCAACCGCCAGCGCTTGTCGTTGGAGAGCATAATGAGTTGCTCAGGCAGCCGGATGAGCCGGGGGTACGATTTCAAATTGGCCGCGTTTTGGCCGGTGCCCGACCAGAACTCTTCTTGTCGAGTGTATACGGGGTAGATGAATTGCGTCATATCCTATTTGGGTTGTGTGCGGTGTATAATCCGCAAGTGGAAATTGATGCGGATCCGGAAGATGTTGAGAACTGGCAGCGCATTTTCCGCTCCTTACCGACCCGTATACTGCAGCAGTTGCAGCCCTGTGCTCAGGAAGCCTATAGAAGCGTGCGTGAGAGCGGTGGTATGGGCCAATACTGCGCCGGGGTGGAGCATACGCTTGTCCGCGGTGGCTTTATTCTGGGGGGCGATCTGGCAACAGCGGCCCGTGGAATACAGGTGGGTCTGCCTGAAGGTCCAGCTTTCCCATCCAAGCAGTTTGTTGACGCTTTAATTAAGTTTGCCGCATCCAAGCAATATCTACGTTTGCGTAAGAGTTTAGGACTTGAAATTAAGAATGTGGATAGGAAAACCTCGGTCGCCTAGGGTGCGGATTGCGCTTGCTGTGCACTCCAACTTTTGCAACTAATGAGATCATGAATTTTTCTTGCGATAATTGCGGAGCAGAGTATCGAGTCGCTGACTCAAAACTTGGTTCCCACGGTATACAGGTCAAGTGCAAGAAGTGCGACAATCCAATTACTGTTTTGCCTGAGCAAGAGACCGTTGAGGAATCTGAGCTTGTTTCAAACCACGCTGATTCTGAGGATGCCTTTTCAGAGGCTGCGGCCACATTAGTGATGCAGAGTTCGGAGTTAAAAGATCTAGCCTATGGTTCGAGCGATAGCGCAGAGCCTGAGCTTACTAGAGATGAAGCGTCAGATTTGAGTGCTTTGGCGAATGCAGCCGTAGAAAATTACGACAAGACTGTGATTGCAGATTTTGACCCGCCAACGGAGGCTTTTAGTCCAAAGGATTTCGAGGCGATGCGTTTACGCGCCGAGGGGCCCGCAGGGGATTTTGAGGACGGTCAAACTTTGCAAATGCCAATGACAGGTTTGGCCGAAGAAAAAGATCTGGAATCGCAAGCTCTCGCGTCCCTGGGCTCAGGCAGAGGAAGCGAGGAGCCCAATGAGGAAGAGCTTGGGGCAGACTCTGAGGCAGGGCTCGACGAAGAGAGTGGATTCGAGGATGGCTTAACGCAAGAGGGTTTGCCGACCCAGGACAACGATATCGAAACCAGGCAGTGGTATGTGGCTATCGATGGGGAACAGGTTGGTCCGATGCTCGCCCCAACCTTGCAAGTTCGCTATATGGCTCAGGAAATTGATGATGAAACCTTGGTTTGGTCGACCGGGATGGCGGATTGGCAGGTGTTGCAGGATGTCGCCGGCTTGGCCAGCTATCTTGGGATTGCTCTTGAAGAGAGTGGCCAAGAGCATGATAGCCGGATGGATTTGGCAGGGCTGAAAGAGCAGGAGCTTGGTGCCCTGGAAGCGGATGGGGCTGATAAGATTTCTGATCAGGATGAGGACTTTTCTGAGGCTGGGGACACGGTGGTCATTCCTGGCGCATACGAAAAAACTGAAGTAACCGCTCTTGGTAGTGAGCTTAGCGATTTGGTGCAGGAAGAAATGGAGTCCGCACATGCTGAGGATGGAGTTCAGTCCGCTCCTGTGGATTCACAGCCAGAAACACATGAAGATTTTGAGTCTACTGCTGAGGTTGCTTCGGTAGAGGAGCCTGCTCCGGTGCAGGCCAGTGAGTCTATAGAGAGTGTGGATACGGGGCTGAGCAATAACTGGAGTGTGCCAAAAAGGTCTTTACCCCCGGTTGGGACAGAGCCGAATCGTTTACTTTTTATTCTTGGTGGCTTGGTTATTGTACTTGCGCTCGCCCTCGTTTTTGTTCTGGTTACCCGGCCTGCCGCAAACGATGTGGAGAGTCTGGTGAATAAGCGGGTCGAGGAGGTGCTTAAGCAGGTGCAGGAGGCGAAGCCGATAAAGCCTATTAAGACCCCTGTGAAGCAACAAAAATCAGCAAAGGTTTTGGCCCTTGAGCCCATCGTTGACAATATGGAGGGGGCACAAAATAGTCTGACTCTCGAGCAAATTGTTTCGACGACAAAAGATTATATGGGAGATGTAGAGGGCTGCTTTAGGCAATCGTACGACCGCCAGCAGCTTGCGGCGGGCTCTTATAACTTAAATTTAGATTGGCTTATTGGGGTCAATGGCAGAGTTTCAGAGCCGACGATTAAAGGGGCGGATAATGTAATGATTACAAACGTGCCTTCCTGTATTAGTGATCGCATGTTGTTGTGGCAATTTCCTCCCGCGAAAACACCATCGCCGGTACGAAACTTTGGACTTGGTCCGATTGTTGTCCCTTAGGACAACTAACTTTTCAGGATAGCGAGAAGTTCTTTTTGTTCGCTGGTAAGTAAGGCGGGATCGCTCATGAGCGCATTGTCGAGGGAAGCGATCGGCTCAAGTTTTTCACTTAGCCCGGGCAGGCTTTCACTGAGAATTTTTTTCACGTTCTTGGAATTTTTCTTTACGGTTTGGACAACGCTTTCAGCACTTACGTCCTCTTCTTCGCTGTGCCAGCAGTCGTAATCTGTAACAAGAGCAAGCGTCATATAATGAAGCTGGGCTTCGCGTGCGAGCTTAAATTCCGGGCAAGCTGTCATGCCAATGACATGAACATTCCAGTCACGATAAAGTTCTGACTCTGCCCGGGTTGAGAATGCGGGCCCTTGAATACAGACATAGGTCCCATTCGTGTGGCACTGGACGTCTGTTTCTTTGATGATTGAGCTAAAATGAGTGACGAGGGTGGGGGAAACCGGATCTGAAACCGAGACATGCCCGACCAAGCCATCGCCAAAAAAGGTTGAAGCTCGCCCCATGGTTCTATCGATAAATTGATCCGGTATAAGAATATCTCCTGGATGAATTTCCTGGCGCATCGAGCCAACAGCGGAAACAGAGATTAATGCTTTTGCACCTAATTTCTTTAGGGCAAACACATTGGCCCGATAGGGAACTTCGTGTGGAAGTAATCTATGTCCTTGTCCGTGACGCGGAATAAAGGCCAGTTCGGCTCCGTTGAGGCTGCCAAGCATGACCTTGTCAGAAGGCGCGCCGAAAGGTGTGTCTATTGTTTCGTTGGCTTTGATCTCAAAATTGTCGAGATTGTAGATGCCGCTGCCACCAATTACACCAATCATGGGGCTCTCCCTTAGAAAGTCAGAATTAAGGAAATAAACCAGCGAAAAAAGTTCGTCGAAGTATTACGGAAGCGAAACCCGACCTGGTCGTAAGATGAAGCTAGATTTTTTTCGTAACAAATGTCGTTTTCATCGTTCATGCAAAAGTACGGATTGAGTTTATCGTTTGGATCATTTGGTAGCACCTGGCCGTCAGGCGTACCGTTGGCACCGTCTTCTCCGACATCTTCATAGGTGACGAAGTATGGAGTTTGGGCTCCAAAGTGTAAGCCTGTTCTTAAGCGAAAGTAAGGTGCAAGTTGCAGGTTGGCACCCAATACACCAGCAACGCGCAGAAATTGTTCTGTGTATGTTAGTTCTTTGAGCGGGTTACTCAGGATTGAAAGATTTCTACCTTCGGTGAAGTAGGTTGTGTCGACACCAACATCGAATGAGATTTTTCGTCCATAGCGGATATCTTCAACGGCGATGACTTCGAGCCCACCTTTAAGGTTAACTTCATGGGATGGTGGTCGACGAAACTCATTGCTTGTGGACGGTTTATTTGGAGAAAGAGCTTTTGAGTCATCCGGAATGGGTAAGGCGTAGTTGATGGCCACATAGGGTTCCAGATAGCCGCGCCGATAGAGGTTCTTGCGCTCGAGCAGCATATCACCAAAGTAGCCGAGACGTTTGGAGAAGGCGGTGCCAAAGGTCAGGCGATGAATGCCGTCACCAACCGGGCCCGGGTCGTTCTTGCTCGCCGCATCGACAGGGTCGTAAGTTGTCGAAAGATATGGCGTTTTCCAGATAAAGGAGAGTACCCACATGGGCTTTGTCGGATCCCGTTCGTCATTTAACGGCCCATAACGCACCCCAAAATTTATGCCGCGCATGCCTTTGTGATAGGCGGCATAATCATGGTCAAAGAGGGCGGTGGACGTATCCCCTTGGTCAATCGAGCTTGAACCTGCATCAATGCCGGTTGCATAATCAAATTCAAGCGTATTGCCCAGCACAAGGTCGAAATCCAGGACCAGGGCCAAATCCTTATAGAGACCGGTTTCCATACCAATATTAAGCATTTGCACCGATCTGGACCATTTGAGTTCATCTCTAGGGGTGCAGGAACGGGGATTTGCGACCGAGCAGTTATCTTCTAAAGTTGATTCCCGGGCGATGATTCCAGACATGCTTTCGAGCTTAAAGGTGGTGTTGACGTATAGGTCGAAGGGATCCATCACCCGCTGCTTGCCAATTTGTACAAAATCTGCCGCATCCGCCACATCCGTAATCTCTGCAGCGTTTAGGGCGGAACAGAATAATGTGCAGCCGATAAAAATGGTGAATTTTTTCGTCAATGTCTGCAAAGTTGTACTCATCATGGCTCTCTCTGTATAGACCTTGTGGGAATTCTCCCTGCTGATTAGGGCGGCTATAGCGCAATAAGTTGGTGAAGGCTATCATTTGAAGAAATATTTTCTAAAATTTGCAGCTATTTTGCCTGTATAGAGGCGCAATGGTAGGCTTGCTACCCTTATGCTAGTAGCCTGTTCGAAATGTTCTCAACCCATTTTTGTACGCTCATCTGCCCTTATTGATGAGCGCAATGCAATTCCTTGTAAAGCTTGTGATGCGGATACTTTTGTTGATTTAGATGGTGTGGTTATCAATCAACATGTTGCTGCCGCTGATGGGGAGGAGCTTGGCGAGGATGCGACAGACGGAGCAAGCCCCGATGTAAGTTCCGCCAATGGGAGCGATATTCAGGAGGAGGCGGAGCGCGACGAAGCCAGCGAGTCAGAAGTTGAGGCTGCAGCAGAAGAAGAGTTAGGGTCGAGTCAGGAGTCTCAGGAGGAATCGGCGGTGCATGCTGAGCCACCACCGGCAGCTATAGCAGCTTCCCTGGCCGAGACCGCGGATGCGGGGGAATCAGGAGAGGATTCTGCTGGCGAGCATAGCTTGGAGCCAAATATGCAAGGGTTGGAGGATGTGGCTCACGACGATGAGGATGAGCATGCACATGAAGTCCTTGCGGAGGAGAATGAAGAGGGGAGCCCGGAGGATTCGGAGAGCTTAGCCGCGGGAGATATCAACACGGCTCCACCACCTGCGGATCCTGAGGGACGAGACATTTTGGATGAGGCCAAGGAGCGCTATCGTCAACAGCAAGAACCGGATGCAAATTCAAGCCAGGCAGGGGCAGGAGTGAAGTCGGCTCAAGGCGGCCCAAACAAATGGTCGAAGGTTTCCCAAGGGGATAATGTGTTTGGCCGCACCCGAAGTGGATTTGATGTTGAGTCACGGCCGCCTACGCCGGTTAAGCAGGTTCCAAGGCCGACCCGTTCCGTGCATATCAGACCCAAGGCGGATCGCCGTCCCTTCTTGTTTGGTGGTGCGGCGTTATTATTGGTTCTCGTCGTTGTAATGAATCTGGGGGGCGAGGAGGCCGAGGCGGAGCAGGAAGCGACCTCCGTTGCTACAGCAGCGGTGGAAGCCGCAAGCGAGAATAATGGCGCGTCAAATAAGCAGGCTGCGCCCGCCGATGGAGCAGAAGCTCTTGCCAACAAAGCAAAGGTCGATGCGGTACCTGTTGAGTTAGATGAGAATGATTCCAAGCCGCAAAATAGCGATGTGAAGACTGTTTCTGTTGTTGATCAAGACAAGGCCCGCAGCCATTATCTGGCCGCAAACCAGTTCTTGAATGAGAATAGAGTGAAAGAAGCCATAGCATCTTTAGAAATGGCTATCGCGGAGAATCCACATTATGGGTTGGCTTTTCGTTCCTTGGGTATTGCATATATGCGCGAGGGAAATATTGAGCAGGCCGTATCCTTTTATAAGCGTTTTGTTGAGTTGGAGCCTGAACATGTGGATACAGCGCAGGTTAAAAAGGTCATCGCAAAGTATACAGAATGATGTTTGAGGTTGGTGGCGTAGTGGGAATCGTGCTTGCAACTTCTGAGTAAATCCTCAATAGTTTAGGCCTTGGATAAAGTCTATGGACCGTTTAAAGCAAAAACCGGAATTGGTTGCGGGGGTTGACCTTGAGACCATCGAGCTTGCGGATGAGGCTCGAGCGGTTCTGAACAAAGTTGACGGGCAAACCGAGTGTGCACAAATCGTCGCGGCCATGGGTGGGAGTTGGGAAGATTTAAGTTCCCACTTCGATAGCCTTGAGCGTGACGGTGTTATTCAATTCCCGGTGCAGGTCACCGAAAACAAATCGCAAAAAAAATGTGACCTGAATCAAGAAGAGCAGGATATGATTGTGGCGCAGGAAGAGTTGCTTCGTGAAGGAAATTACTTTGAAATTCTAAACATAACTCCTTCTGCTCGTGGTTCCGAAATTCGTAAAGCTTTTCTTGCCGGATCGAAACGCTTTCACCCCGATATGTATTTCGGCCGGAAGCTAGGGGACTTTCGCAAACGTATGGAGATCATCTTTCGTGCCATGAAGGAGGCTCACGATTTTCTTTCGGAGGATGAACAGCGTAAAGTCTATGCAAGAAAAATTCTTGAAGAGCAGGGGTTGGCTGATGACATGCTCGAGACAGAGGATATGGAAGCGCAAGAGGCAATCGAAGAGGAGCTGGATCCTGAGCGCAGGGCGCGACTGGAGCTGATCGAAAAGCAGCGCCGTGAAAAGGATGAAAAGCGACAAAGGCTGGAGGACCGACGACGACAAATCAAGGATCAGCGACGCTCTCGTGTGCCTGCAGAAGGGAATCTCAAGAAGGCCAAAGATCTCTATGAAATGGGTATGGAGCAGATACGTGCTGGCGATCTTTACTCAGCGGCTGCAAGTTTTAAATTGGCGAGTACCTTTTCACCGCATAATGGTGAATATCGACACCAATTTAAGGAAACACAGGAAAAAGCAGTCGAGCAGAAAGCTTTGGGGATTGCTGAGACAGCAGACCTTGATGCCTCCGCAGGTAACCCGGCACAGGCCGCAAGGGAATATGCCCAGGCTTCTGATTTGGTACAAAAGAACGAACGATTCGCTGTGCGAGCGGCGGAAGAATACTTTAAAGTCGATGATTATGATGCGGCTTGGTTTTATGCCAACCGAGCGGTTAAGGCCGCGCCCAGGTCGAAAAAGTCCAGAGTGGTGGCAGCCAGTGTACTTGAGGCCAAGCAGGACTATGAGGGAGCCTTGGTTCATGCGGAAATGGCGCAAAGCATTGATAAGGAAGATGCCAACGTGAAGAAAATGGTGAAACGTTTGGCTAAAGAAGCACGGTAAAAGGTAGTTTATGTTAACGCATATTATTGGCATCGATTTAGGGACAACAAATTCTTGTGTTGCTTTGGTTGATAAGGACGGGCCGCGGGTGCTTTCTGGAGCCGGTGATAAGCGCACCGTACCGTCTGTCGTAGCTCTCACCGCTGAAGGGAAATGCATCGCAGGGAGCACTGCCCATGAGCAAGCGATAACAAATCCGGAGAATACTTTTTATTCATTTAAACGCCTCATTGGTCGGCGTTGGAACTCCCGTGATACTCAAGAGTTTGCGGGCAAGGTGGCCTTTTCCGTGAGCGCCAGTGAGAGTAATGCGGTGGAGGTCGATTTTGGTGGCAAGAAGGTACCGGTCTTGCAGATCAGCGCGATGCTTCTTGAGGAACTTAAAAGCCTGGCGGAAGAAGCTTTGGGAGAAGAAGTCGAATACGCAGTGGTTACCGTACCTGCTCATTTCAATGACAGGCAGCGCCAAGCAACGCGGGATGCGGCGAAGATAGCAGGCTTAACGGTTGTGCGTATCATTAATGAACCAACGGCAGCCGCTTTGGCTTATGGCTTTGGTAAAAAGCTGGGGCAGCGGGTTGCGATTTACGACATTGGTGGCGGTACTTTCGACGTTTCGATTTTAGATATTTCTGATGGTGTGTTTGAGGTTTTGGCGACGGCTGGGGATGCGAATTTGGGCGGCGATGATTTCGACAATAGAATTGTCGATTGGCTTTATGAGCAAATTGAAAAGGATCATGGAGTTGATCTGCGTGATAAAAAAGATTTGCGCCCTCGCATTAAGCAGGCGGCTGAGAAACTTAAAGTCGACTTAACAGGCAAGAGCGAAGCAACAATTTCGTTACCCTATCTCGCCCAGAAGGAAGATGGCTCTTATATCAATGTGGATATGCGTTTAAACAGAGCTATGCTTTCGGAGTTGGTGGATGATCTGGTGATGAAGACCATCGATATTTGCAAGCAAGCTATGGAGGCCGCAGATACGGAAATCGGTGCTGTCGATCAGGTTATTTTGATCGGTGGGATGAGTCGGATGTTGGCTCTGCAGGCGGCGGTTGAAGACTATTTCGGGGTGCCTCCGTCGAAAGCGTTGCATCCGGACGAAGCGGTTGCATGCGGCGCAGCGGTGCAGGGATATATGCTCAAGGAAGGCGAGCTGGATACGCTCTTGCTTGATGTTACTCCACAGCATTTGGGGTTGGTTATTTCGGGGAATAAATTTGAAACCGTGATTGAGAAAGATACGACCGTGCCTGCCCGCGCCAGGAAAATATTTACGACAACACGGGACAACCAAGAGAGCTTAAGATTTAGAATAGCCCAGTCCTCGGATTTAAGCTTTGACGAGTTTGAGCCTATAGGTGAGTTTCTTTTGCCTAACCTTAAAGCTCTACCCGCCGGCGCAGTGAAGATAGAAGTTATTTTCGAAGTCGACACTGATGGTATTGTCCAGGTTTCTGCTACGGACAAAGATACGGGGGAAATGCAGCAGATCGAAATCTCTGGTCCAGGTGAAATGGAAGATGATCATATTGAAGAGATTCGGGTCTTCAACAGGACGGTTCAGGGGCTGCCTGTCGTCAATGCGAACGGTGAGATTGTTGAAGCGCCAGTACAGGGTGCTGGTGACCAGGGAGCTGTTGCGGGTGAGTCGCAGGAGAGCTTGCCTGAGGAGAGCAGCGGCGATGCAGAGGATAATGCTGCAGCAGATGAGTCCCCAGAGTCGAGCCCGGAGGAGAGTGTTGAATTAGAGGCGGAGCCGGAGTCCTAATCGGCCTTATGCTTTGTCGGCTTGCGGCGAACTTGCAAACCAACACCTTGTAATTATTGAGTTTTGTTTTTTCTGTATTTGCGGCGCTCTTGGTTTACGGGCGTAGGTTCATCTTGCACTCGCCCCTAATATCTTGAATACTTCAAGGAAAGTCATTCATGTCTGGAGCTTAGCTTGTACCGGTCTATTTTATTTCTTGTTGTTTTTGCCCTGCCCAATTTTGCTCTTGGCTCTACGGTTCTGGCCTTAAGTGAGGTGGAGTTGGTGGCCCGTGCCGATGTGATTGCGATGGGCAGCGTGGTGCACACTTCCGTGTATGTGAAGAACAAGCGGGAAGTTGTGACCCGGGCCGTATTACAAATCAATCAGCATATTTTGGGTGCGGAAGCGACCCGATTTTTGACGGTGGAAGTGCCGGGTGGGGAATTACCCAATGGACTCAAGGCAGTGACTTCAGGTTCACCAAGACTGAACGTGGGAGATATGGTGTTGGGTTATTTTGAGCGCCACGGTGATGTGTTTTGGCCACTGGGCCTTTCCTATGGCCTGCTGCGCATCAAGCTGGATGGCAAGGGTAAGGCTTTTGTTTTCCGCGAGCTTGATGGCTTACATTTGGCGAGAGTTGAGCCCAGCCCTAAGACTCTTAATCTTCTGACCACTCCCGAGCCTCTGACAGCCTATATCAAACGCATTGAAGGTATTACGGCGCAGCCAGTCTTACCTTGGTCGACGGAGGTGCGTGGATGGTAAGGCTGATTGTTGCACTCTTGCTTCTCTTGCCGGCAGGGAGCCTGCGGGCTCAGGTGGATGCACATGCTCTCGAATGCGGCACAAGCGCAACCTACTATCCTCGGGGCGACCATTGGGCGGTCGTGCCACCAGCTGAAGACAATCGAATTATAATTCGTTACCAGGAAGATGGCCCGGAGCAATCGGATATTACCGTTTCCACCGCAGCAGATGCGGTGAATGATGCCTTTAATAAGTGGTTAACTGTTGATTGTTTTGGCTCCGGTAAAACACCGAATATCAGTATGCAAGATGGCTATGCGGTTTTTGATGCGGATTACCCAACCCGGGACAGAGGGGAGAGCTATGACGATGATGGAGAGTTATTGACCGCAATCGATGATATGCAGAATATCATCTATTGGGTGAAGAATGAGTCAGAGAGGCCTACGGGCTTGGACAGCGGCACGGTGGGGTTGACGACCAATTTACATTTTAACGATTCGGGTTTTGTGGTCACTGGCGATATGGAGTTCAATGGCATCGACTATCAGTGGCGTGCAGGAAGCTCGGGCTGTACCGCCGGCGCCAATGACTGCTACGACATTCATGCGGTGGCGCTTCACGAGGCGGGGCACTTTTTCGGCTTTGATCATGTACAGTGCGCGGATGCAGTCATGTACCCAGAAGGATCCGCAAATAATCAAATCAGTGAGATGAGTGTGCATGAGCAAACTGCGATCTGTACAATTTATCCGCCACGGGTTTCCGGTTCCTATGATCGGTTTACAGGGGAGCAATGCACAAAGGGAACGGATACATGTCCGGAGAATCATGCATGCGTTGTCGACGGGGCTGCAGAGGCCGGTTATGGTTGGTGTGCCCAGACCTGTTCGACCACCGATGATTGTGATGCGGGTTTTGTTTGCTGTAACGGTTCCTTGGAGGATTGTGGTGCGGTGCCTTTTTGTAAGCCAGGTGTGAACGATACGGGGGCGGTGGCTGCGGACTCTGCGGATGATGATGGCATTGCGATCGATCTCTGCGCACCTTGCAGTGATGGTCCGGACTGCTCGAGTGGGCTTTGTGTGCACGATGATCAGGGCAATCAGATATGCTCCCAATCCTGTGTTAACTCTGACGATCTAGGCAGCACTTGTCCAAGCGGTTTTAGCTGTTTGGCTGCAGATGATAACACCTCCGTATGCTGGCCCGACGATATAACGATGTGCGGCGGGTCGAATACAAGTTTGATTAGCAAGAATGATGTCTGCTATCTTGGCTATAATCCAGGCTCCGTTGATGATGATGCTTATGGGATGTGCGCGGGAGGCCTCGTCTGTTTCCTCTTCCGGTTACGTTGCTATGACTATAACAATCCAGCTTCGACTGGTCAGGAAGGAAACTGCGTCGAGTATTGCAATGCCTACGATAAGCCCTGCGCGAATCCAGATCACACCTGCTGTTTTGGAATTGATGAATCTGGCAACTGTAACACGGATACAAGTATTCTCGAGCACGGCGGTTGCTTCGATTTGCGGCAGGAAAATGAATCATGCGTAACAAGTGAGAAGAGCATTTGCTCTGGGGATGCGGGCTGTTTTTATCTCGATGCGCCGCAAAACTCGAAATGTTATGAACTTTGCTCTTCCGTTGCCGATTGTCGTCCCGGCCAGTCCTGCAATACCTACAGCGATGGGTGTAATTCGTTTAGCCTCTGTGAGCCACCTATGGATGTTAACCTCGCCGAAATTGGTCAGGCCTGTAATGTCAACGCCGATTGCGATTCCGGTGATTGTTTACGCTATGGAGGGCAGGCGGCTTGTACCTCGAGTTGCAATGTGGTGACCGCAGAAGGTTGTCCAGAGCTTGATTTGGATGAAGATGGCGAGAATGACGCCTTTGAATGCTTGATTTTGTCGGGGGAAGGCAAGTGTTGGCGCAGTGATGGGCCCTATGTTGAGCCCAGTGCTCCTGAGCCCCCGAGTTCCAGCGGTTGTTCTTGTGATGTAGGGGAGTCTACCGGCTTCGAGCAGGTGGCCCTCAATCTTCTTGTCGTGGCACTTCTTGCACTTATGATGCGTCGTCGGCGACGTCGCTTTGCCGATTAGTGTCGGCAAACTTTTCAGCGAAGTCGCGAGAGCGAAAGCTGTAGTTGGCGCCAAAGCCACCCTTATAGACGTCCTCAATACGGGCCCATTCAAAAGCCCAAAGGCTGCGGGCTTTTTTGCCAAAGTGAAAAAACACCCAGAAAAAGAGGACGAAGAGGAGACTGACCGGCATCCAAAAATCGTAGTAGTCCATCGATGCACCAATCGCATAGATGACCAAACACATCTGGATAAAGCCAATCAGGGTTAGGATACTTTGGGCTCGATCAAGCTTGGCCAAGCCATCATGGCAGCCTTGGCAATAGGGCCAGTAAACCACCGAAACCCGTTCCACTGTGCCGTCCGCGCGGCGGAAAGCGTGTCGACGTTCCTTGACGATATCTTCGCTTAGACAGGCGGTACAGCATTGTGGCATCTTTGGATCGATGCTGGCCAATTTGACTTCAAAACGCTGTGGGACTTTTGATTCTTCAGCCATCGCTTAGTCCTTATCGTTGGTTTTGAGGTACTTAGCAAGAAGTTCAGACAGGGCAGGGATAGCATCCTGAACATGTCTTGCTGCCGCCGGTCTTAGTTTTTCGTAGGCTTTTTTGAGTGCGGTGATGTCGGTTTGGGCAGCCCGTTGGTCCGTCACGCTTAAGAGTGCATTGGCCACCTCAGAGGCTTTTGCGCGTAGGAAAGTTGCAAAGTTGTCCCATTCTTCCTTTTCAAAGACTGCATAGAAAGGTTCGAGTTTTTCGACAAATTTGGGGACCAATTGGGTTAGGGCCTCTTCAATCAGCCCGGGTTTGATCTGCTTAACCATGGTGAAGGTGGTTTTAATGGCCATTCCAGCCAGTCCCTTTTTGCTGGCAACCTGAGTTTCCACCAGCTTGAGGCAGTCCTTGATGAGGTCTTTAAAGCGCCCCGGCTCTAAAAGCTGTTCCTTGAGTGACACGTGCTTAACTCCTTTTGATGGGAATAGGGGCGGCGATCGACGCCGACAAACATCTTCCCTGCAGGGGGTTTTGCCCCATTTATGCCGATTCAGGCAAGTTTTTTAGGCATTTTGATCTTTTTCCCCCGTTCATTCCGGAATTTTTGCATGAATTTTAGGTGGATAGCGAGTGTTATAGCGTTGCAGATCGACATAAGTTTTGCTATAGGCGCCGCCTTGACGTGGCCTAGTCATTTGATCGTGAGAAAAGTAACTCATACTGATGTGAGTCGGTGTGCGTGTCTGAGCTCAAAATCTTCTGTAAATGGCCTGATAAACATGCTTCGTAGAAGGAGTGCGGTGTGCGTATAACACTAGTTCTGCTATGGACTTTAATGGCAGGTTCGGCATTTGCTGCGGGACCGGAATATTCGAATGACCCTTTTGGTGATAGTGATTTTGCAGGTGCGCCTGCAATTGAAGATTCTTCCTATCCCACTTTAGGGCGAGGTGATTTATCGCTGCTTTTTGCAACATCGATGATCGACAAATACACCAAGCATCTTGGTGGTGTTTTAGATTTCACCTATCACTTTTCTGAGACCATGGCGGCGGCCTTGAGTGTCGGCATGCTCAATGGGCAGTTGACCAATATTGTGACCGATCCGGCTGGTGTTATTGGGAACAAGATATCCAAGTGTGAAGGCAGCTGCGACATTAACCCGGACCTACCTGACTATCTGCAAATCACCGGTGTGATCGATGCTATTTTTGAGTGGTCACCATTCTACGGCAAAATCAATATGGTTTCAGAGCTGGATGCCTCGATGCAGATCTACTATCTGGCTGGTTTAGGGGTGAACGGTACGCGCTATATTGAGGCATCCAATCCGGTGTCTGCTGCAGATTATACGCTCTCGCAGCAAGGATTTGGTGCCGGTGGTTTTCTCGACGGCATGAAGGTGAATGGTTTGGCGGGTGCTGGAATTCGGTTTTTCTTTGGAGACCGTTTTGCGCTACGGGCTGAAGTACGGGATTTGGTGTTTTTCGACAAATTCGATTTTGACAAAGATGGGACAGAGGACTCCTACGCTTCTCATCATTGGTTTGGACAGTTTGGTTTGAGCTTTTTGCTCTTCTAGAAGGATTAAGAGATGCGATTGTTAATAGCTTTATGTCTGGGACTCTTTCTTATAGGTAGCCCGCAGCTCGTTTGGGCTGATGATCTCTCCGATCTTGAGGACTTGTTAGAAGACGATGCTGGTGAGGCAGAAGAAGAGGGTTCGGATGTTGAAGAGGATGAGCTGGCTGCTGAGCCAGTAGAGGAAGAAATCATTCCGACCGGAACCCACGTTGATCCTGTTCTGCGTGGCACCAAGGATCAATCTATTTATCTTATTCAGCGGCGCGCTTTCTCCAAGAAAAGTGCTTTTGAGCTGACTCCCCTGGGTGTGTTTTCGCTGAATAACAAATTTGTTGGTCATTATGGCTTGGGGTTTTCAGCCACATACCATCTGCGTGAAAACCTGGCGATTGATTTGACCACCACCATACCTTTCCTTTTTGGCGCCTATTATAGTGGTCTGGTCTATGACGTTTATGAGTATGAATCTCTGACGCCGGAAGTGGTTGACCTGAAGCAGATGAACTACTTCGGGGCCATGAGCGTTCAGTTTTCCGCCCTCTACGGCAAAATGGTATTTTATGATTGGGTGATGGACTATGATGTCTATCTTGCTGCAGGCTTTGGTTTAACAAGCACACTGGAAACTTGTGTGCCTAATCAGGACGGTTGTGGTGAGGATGTAGGCATCGGACGTGGTTTACGCAGCCCAGAAGGCGGTAGCGACCGCTTTAAGATTGCTGGACACTTAGGAGGCGGCATGCGCGTCTTCTTTAGTGATTTTCTCGGGTACAAGGTGGAAGTTCGTGATGTTGCTTATCCTGATTTGGCGACGGAAGCGGGCTGGACATACACCGATATTCAAAACCGCTTAATGTTGCTCATTGGCGTTAGCTTTTTACTGTAGGTGCAATGATGACACTTTGGAAAAAGAATATAGTTGTTTTTGGGTTGCTTCTGGCACCTTTCGCTCTTCAGGCTCAATCCCTGGATGAAGGGCTTTCCCTTTATAAGGATCATAAATACGAGCAGGCGGTTTTTGCCCTTTATGACGTTTTGCTTAATGATGCGAATCCGGATAACCGGGACCAGGCGCAAATCTATTTGGCTGAAGGTCTACGCAAATTAGAGCTCTATCTACCGGCTCTCTTTTATTATTCTGATTTGTTTCGGATTGGACCGAAGAATCGTTACTACTTTAATGCGATTGAAGGTTTATTAGATATTCAGCGCAAATTGCATGACCATCTGATTGTGCCCAATCTTATTAATGATGGTCTGAATCCGGATTCTTTTGGTCAGCTGGATTCAGCATCGATTGCTCAGATTAACTATATGATCGGGGAGCTGTCCTTCAGGCAGCGTAAGAATCAGGACGCTCAAGCATTCCTGGAGTATGTGGCGGATGACAGTCATTATTATCCGAGGGCACGTTACCTTCTGGGGATCCTTAATATTCGTCGCGGTAACCCAGAAAAAGCCTTGGAACACTTCGGAGCTATTTCTCAGATGTATAAGAATACGGGGGATGACGACCACAAGTATGTTCGGGATATGTCCAAGCTGGCGGCGGCTCGAGTTAAGTATGGCTTGGGACAGTATCGTGAAGCAGCGGCGCAATTTAAAGAAGTTCCTCGCTTTAGTGAGTCATGGTTTACGGCGATGTACGAAAATTCCTGGGCGTATTTTCGCCTAGGGGAATACGGTAAAGCTTTAGGGGAGTTACAAAGCAGCACCGCTCCATATTTCTCCAAGCGTCATATGCCGGAAGCTTATGTTGTCCAGGGCACCACCTATTTCGTCCTGTGCCAGTGGGACCGAGTGCGTTTAGCGGTGGATTACTTCAAGGAAAATTATGACCCGATGCTTTCGGACCTGCGTAGCTATTTGGAAGGCTCCCGAGCCCCTGCTGAATACTACCAGCATGTTATTGGTGATACGAACTCAAATTATTCCATCGAGCTGGCAAGATCAGTTCGTAATACGAAGCGTTTCAAGGATTTCCATTATCTTTTGACCCATATTGGTTGGGAGAAAAAGGCCGTAAGTGAAATGAAAACCTGGCGTTCTACAAGATTGCAGGATGACTTACTTGCAATTCTTAGTTCACAGCAAGAACAGCTGGAGCCGGCGGTTGGAAACTGGGTTCGCATGCAGTTGCGTAACCGTGAAGTGATGCTGCAGCACTTCCAGAACCAAATTAATATCCTCGACTTTGAGGTGACGGATGCTGAGCGTAAGTGGCTCGAGCAGGGTAAAGAAATTTTAAAAGGTCGACGCGCTCGTTTACCGCGCCCCGCTATTCCAAACGACCAATGGCAACATTGGGGATTTCGTAGGGAATACTGGAAAGACGAGTTGGGTTATATTGAGCACGCCGTTCGCAGCGAGTGCTTCTAGGGGTTAGGACGAAAAAAGTATGATGCAAAAAGTTATATACAGAGTATTTCTGTCGTTGGTTATGTTGAGTCTACCGCTGACCGTTCAGGCAGCGAAGATGACCAAGGGCGGTGGCCAAGCCAAGGCACAAGAAGAGCGTTCCGCTCCCGCACAATTTGACCTCTCATCGAGTGATGGGGTTGATATGAGTGTGCGCGCAGACCGCAAGCGTGATGAAGCCATCGCTAAGCTCAAAAAGCTGATGGGAACGATCCCTGAAGGTGGGCAGAAGGCGGAATTGATTTTTCGTTTAGCGGAAATGTACTGGGCCAAGAGCAAGTTTTTACACTTGCGCGGCATGCAGGTATGGGATGAGGCCTTAGACGGTTGGCATAAGGGCGGCTCTAAAGGGCGGCAGCCTAAGCTGGAGGATATGGCCGAGCTTAAGCAAAGCGGTCTCTATCGCCGCGAAGCATTAAAGCTTTACGGCAAAATTCTTTCCAAGTATCGCAAATATCCACGTAAGGATGAGGTCCTTTATACCTTGGGAACAGCCCATTACGAGGCGGGGCAGAAGAAAAAGGGTGTGAAGTATTACTGGAAATTGATCAAGCAATTTCCCCGCTCTGTTTATGTGGCTGACGCTTGGTTGCAGTTGGGCGAGCATTTCTTTAATGCGAATAAATTGAGCAATGCGATTAAGGCTTACAAGAAGGCGGCTAAAACAAAGAAAGCTCGTATCTACTCTTTTGCTCTCTATAAATTGGCATGGTGTGATTACAATCTCCAGGAATACGGTAAGGCTCTCGAGAAGTTTCGCCAGGTGATTGCTTACGCCAAAAAGCAGTCATCATCGGGTGGCAAAGGCAAACTTGGCAAGCGCGACCGTATTCAGCTTATGAGTGAATCCTTATCCGATATGGTTCGCACCTACTCGCACTTGGATGCGGTGGATGAGGCTTTTACGTTTTACGAGGAAGAAGTTGGGGCGAAGCGTTCCTATAAGTATTTGCACCGCTTAGCTGGTCTTTATAACCGGGAAGGCAAGTCAGCCCTTGAAATTCAAACCTTTAAAAAGCTGAATGATAAGGCTCCTTATGCGGCAGAGGCTCCGCAGAACCAAACAGCAATCATGGGGGCTTACGCCCGCCTTGGTCGAACCGATGAGGTTCGTCGTGAAGTGCGTCGTTTGATTGACCTTTATTCTCCAAATGGAATCTGGGCACAAAAGAATGCGGGGAACAACCGCATTCTCGAGTCCGCCTTTGAAGTTGTTGAGCAGGAGCTGGCAGCGTTGGTTACGGAGCAACACCGTGATGCGCAAAGAACGAAGGATGTGGCCACCTATAAGTTGGCGCGCGACATCTACAAAGAATACTTAGATAAATTTCAGGATAGCGTGAACAGTTATAAATTCCGTTTCTTCTATTCGGAAATTCTCTTCGAACTCAAACAGTTTGATGAAGCAGCTGTCCAGTACACCATGGTTATTAACGCTAATAAGAAAGGCGAATTTGCCACTCCAGCAGCCTACACAGCAGTCTTGGCTTTGGAAAAAGTTGTTAGCGGAGTAAAGGAAACCTTGGGCAAGAAGATTAGAGAGTCTAAGAAAGGTCGC
The DNA here is from genome assembly GCA_964013445.1 of uncultured Bdellovibrionales bacterium. Taxonomy (GTDB): domain Bacteria; phylum Myxococcota; class XYA12-FULL-58-9; order XYA12-FULL-58-9; family JASMKV01; genus JASMKV01. The sequence goes on from CAXGWX010000009.1 coordinate 39,868, forward strand.
TCAAAAGGGGCCCTAAAAGAGCTTGAGAAGCTTAAGGTACTCAAGAAAGGTCAAAGCTATGCTGAGAAGCAGCTCGATGCGAACGAGCTGCGTTTGGCGGAAGCTTATGACCGTTTTGTTGAGGTTGCTCCTAAAGATGCAGAAGTCGTGAAGGTTAAGTTTAAGAGTGCTCGACTTTACTATATTCACAATCAGTTTGAAAAAGCAGCGGAACGTTTTGGAGAGGTTATTGACCGTTGGCCTAACGATAAGTTGGCGCGACTGGGGGCTGAGTCTATTTTGCAGTCATTTAATGTTCGCGAAGACTGGTCACAGTTAAACCAATGGTCACGTAAGTTTAAGGGTAATGCGACCTTGAGTGCGGACAAAGCTTTCAAGAAGAAGGTTAGTGAACTTGTTGAGGGGGCTTCTTTTAACGAGATCCTCTACGTTTTCGAACCAAAATCGTCTCCGATGGAAATTGCGGACTATTATAATGGCTTTGTGAGAGAGTTTCCGAAGAGTAAGTATGCGATGGTTGGTTTGTACAACACGCTCATTAATTACGACAAAGCTGGAGCTCTGCAAAAAGCAATCGATAGTAGTGAGAAGCTGCTTAACGAGTATGCGACCTTTAAAATTAGTGAGGCAGAAATCAAGAAAACGAAGAAGGAAGGGACCTCCTTGCCGGAGCCTGATCTCTTGCGTGAAAAGACTCTTTTTCTCGCAGCCTCCTTTTACGAACGCTTCGCTGAGTTCGAGCGCTCCGCCAAGTATTATGAGTCCTATGCGAAACAGTTCAAGAAAGGTCCAAAGAGGGCGGATGCACTTTTTAATGCGGGACTTTTCCGTGAAGGTTTAGGTCAGTATACAGAGGCGATTATTGATTTTGACACCTACATCCGGGACTTCCCTAAAAAGGAAGATGCGCTGGATATTCTCTGGCGTATTGGTTTGATTCACGAGAAGCAGAAGAGCTACAGCGTCGTGGTCAAGCATTATGATATCTTCAAGTCGAAAGTGAAGTCGACGGACCCTGCCCGCTATATTTGTGCGGAATACAAGATTGCGAAAGCAAAAGTTGAATTGGGTCGTGCGGACTCCGGCACCTGGACAAATCTGGTTAAGCTTTATCAAGCGCTGCCGGACGATAAGAAAACAGATGTTTGTGCTCTCGATGCGGTGGGCCAGGCAGCCTTTGTCCTTTTGGAGGGTGATTACGATTCCTATATGGCAATTAAGTTAACAGGCAGTGAGAAGCAGATTACTAAGAATCTGATGGACAAGCTCAAGCGTGTTGAGGAATTGCAGGGTAAATACACCCAGGTGTTGCAGCTTGGGCAGGGAGATTACGGTATTGCTTCACTCTACCGAATTGGCTCAATTTACCAGGATTTGGCCAATGAGCTCTTTGAAGCACCGTGCCCATCACGTTTAACTGAAGATCAATGTATTATTTACCAGGCGGCTCTGCAGGAAAAGGGCTTCCCTCTGGAGGAAAAAGCCATTGAAGCTTACGATAATGCGCTGACAAAGGCCTACGACTTGGGGCTTTACAATGATTGGCTGCAGAAAACTCAAGAGGCTCTCGCGGTTTATGAGCCGGGGCGTTTTCCTGAAATCCATAAATTTGAACTTATAGCCGATGAATCGCTCTTCGATTCACCGGAGTTAGTGGAGATGCGATAATGAAAAAAATTAAATGCATCAATAAGATTGGCGTTAAGCTTGTAGGCATAGCAGCGGCTTCTCTTCTGTGGGGATGTGCAGGCTCTCAGAAGAAGTTCGAGCCCTTGCCTGAGGCCAAGACCCCGGCGGAGGCAAAATTTGTCGAGGGCTTAAAGGCAGGGCGTGAGGATAATTGGCAGGCAGCGGCCAATTATTTTGCGGCAGCATATAAGCTGGATGCGACACTTATCTCCGGTAAGGTTAATCACGGAATCGCTTTAGAGCGTGGCGGTGATATGAAGGAGGCAGCCGCACTTTTCGAAGAGGCGGCTAAAGCAGACCCTGCGAATATTGGTTCTGCCATTAACTTAGCTCGTGTTTATGTTGCCTTAGGACGGATTGGTGACGC
>CAXGWX010000010.1:0-38427 GCA_964013445.1 uncultured Bdellovibrionales bacterium
CGCAACCAAGGGCCCTGCCAATATCATCCACCAATGTGCGAATATAGGTGCCACTCGAGCAGCGCACCCGCAGTGTGCTTCTCGGCAGCTCGAAAGAAAGTAATTCCAGCTCGTAAATATCAACCTCACGCGCTTCGCGCTCAACCACTTTACCCTGCCGCGCCAGCTCGTAGAGTTTTTTTCCAGCGACCTTTCTTGCTGAATACATCGGCGGTACTTGCTTGATCTTACCGCGAAAGGGTTGCAGCATCCCAAGCAGCTCTTCTTGCTCAAGGGCAGGAACACACTCCTCAAGCACCTCTCCCTCTGCGTCCAAAGTGTCAGTGGTTATGCCTAAATGCATTTCCACCTCATAAACCTTATCGTGGCCCATCAGGTAGCGGGATAATTTTGTGGCCTTACCGATCAATATAGGTAGAACCCCTGTTGCCAGTGGGTCAAGAGTCCCCGCATGCCCAACTCGACGCACTTTTGAAATTCGACGAATACGAGAGACAACGTCGTGGGATGTCCAGCCTGCTGGTTTATCAACGACCAATACGCCATCCATGGATAAACCTACTTGCGACGTCTCTTGCGCCCTTTGGAACCCGAACGTTTGGATGAAGGCTGTACTTTATCAATCATCGGTTCGATACGAGAACGCAACGTTTGCACTTCCACATATTCGTCATCAACGGTACGCTCTGGTATTTCCTCGGCGCCATTTTCAATCACCGCAATGAGTTGCTCAATACGGTTTGCCTCTCTAAGACTTTGATCGGATTTAAATATAAGCTTCGGGGTATAACGCAATTGCATCCGCCGCCCGATCTCTTTACGCAAATAGCCAACGGCTGAGGTCAAACCAGCCAAAGATTCTTCTTCCTGGGTTGTATTGCCAAGTGCGGAAACATAAACCACTGCACTTTTTAGGTCATCGGTTAATTTAACCTCCGTCACGGTCACAAAACCGACTCGGGGATCCTTGACCCCATCCACCAAAAGCTGGCTTAACTCCTGCTTAATAAGCTGAGCAACCCGATCCGCACGTTTATGAGCATTTTCCTGCATGATAGGAAAGCACGTATTTCGCACATTTTCTGTTGTCAAGTCCGTGTATATTGACGCATACCCATTTTATGAAATTAATCGGTCTAAGTGGTGGTATTGCCAGTGGCAAAAGCACGGTAGAAAAAATGCTTAGTGCCCTGGGAGCTAACATTGTCGACGCTGATCAGCTCTACCACCGACTTCTCCAGCCGGAAGAGCAAAACCCCAGCCCTCTGACTCAACGTATTGTGACACTTTTCCCCTCGGCACTGCAGGCGGACGGAACGCTTGACCGAAAGACGCTTGGCAGTATCGTTTTTCAGGATGAAAACGCCCGCAAACAACTCGAAGCCCTGACCCATCCGGAAGTCGCTCGCGCCTTTGCAGAGCATGTCGAAGCAAGCCGCAAAGCAGGTGCAACTCACTGTATCTACAGCGTTCCCTTGCTTTTTGAAAAAGGACTCGAAGAAAGTTTTGATGCAACGATTGTGGTTTGGGTGCCGGAAGAAATTCAAGGTAAGCGACTGAAGCTAAGAGACGGCCTGACAAATGAAGAGATTGAATCTCGCCTAAGGGCGCAAATGCCCCTTAATCAAAAAAGAGACAAAGCAACTTGGGTTATTGATAACTCCGGTAGCCTCGAAGCTACTAAAAAAGCTGTTGCAGAAATATGGAAGCACTTAGCCTTGGATTAAGAAATTTGCCTAATTCACACAATTAAGGCTATGAAGAGCACTGAACCCTATGTCTCCTCGAAGAAACCACTACGACCTGATTGTTATTGGCGGCGGACGTTCCGGCTATCGTGCAGCCCTATGCGCTAAACGTGAAGGGGCAAACACGGCGCTCATAGAAAAAAACCAACTTGGCGGGCACGAACTCTCATCAGGACGCACACTTATTGCCCATCTGCATGCCCATGTCGCATCCCAGACTCCTGGTCTCAACTACCAGCAAGCCTGCGAATGGCTCCAGGAATACGGAAAAGAGCTCGAGAAGAACTATGCCCAGGAAAATCTTGATGCGGCTCATATTGATACATATTTTGCCAATGCAACCTTTGCCGGCACCGATCGACTCGAGGTGGGGGATGCTTTTCTCGGCTTTGACAAAGCCCTTATTGCCACGGGCTCAAGCCCAATTATCCCAGAGATAGCGGGGCTCAAAGAAATCAATTTTATTACCCCGCATCAGCTCTTTGAACAGCCCAAAGCACCGGAACATATTGTCTTTCTCGGCTATACCCGACTTATTTGTGAACAGGCTCAGATCTGCAGAAGCCTCGGCATCAAAGTAAGTATCGTTAGCCTCAGTCCCTACCTCGTTCCTCGAGAGGTTCAGGAAACAAGTCGCTTCCTCAAGGAGTTATTCGCTCAACAGGAAATCGATCTTTACTTGGGAGCAAGCGTACATCATGTCGAAGAGATCAACGCTCAGATAGAAACCCATTTCGATCGAGGGCAAGGCGTTGAATCCCTGCAAGGCGATCTAATGGTCGTTGATTGGGGAACCTTATCCAACCACGACAATCTTGATCTTGAAATGGCCGGTATCGATTTTGGCCGCAATGGAATTTTAGTCGACGACTATCTGCAAACGACCAATCCAAATATCTTTGCCGCCGGCGAAGCCTGCACCGCTTTTCATATCAAACAAGCGGATGATATGATGGCCTATCTGGCAGTACGCAACGCCTTAGGCAAATCCCGAACAAAGTTTACCCAACACTCCCTGACCCGCTCCATTTTGACGCAGCCAGAAATAGCCCATGTGGGACTGACTGTCTCCGAAGCCCAAAGGCGGGATTATGAAGTGGATATTGTCCAGCTGCCCTATGCGCAAGACAACCAAGGCTTTGCCCAAATCTATGTGGATCGACAAAGCTATGGGCGCCTACTTGGTGCCACCTTGGCCGGTCCCTTGGCCCGGGAGGTCATCGGCCACTTTGCCTTAGCTATTGAAAATAAAAGAACTATTGCCCAATTGGCCAGCAACTATCTGCCCGGAAACTCACGATCGGCGGTGATCGGCCGACTCTATCAAGCTTTCAAGCAAGCCCATCCGGAACCGAGCCTGAAAAGCTTGATACCACGCCTGCTGGGCCGCATCGGCTAAGGGGTAACTAGCTATTTTACATGCATATATTGGTTTTTAGGCCGGCTGTGGCCACCAATGGACAGCCCTTATCCGACCGCCCAAAATGCCCAAAATCCGCCTTAAGTATTTATTTTTGCGAAAAAAAACCCCAATCAAGAGCTTGACTCGGTGGCCGCAAATCCATAAACAGGCGGCAAATTTAGGGGCTTCTTATCTCCACCACGCCGGGGAGGAAGCATGATGGAAACATTTTGAACGAGGATAGAATGATGGCGTTGGAAACAACACAAAAGACAGAAATTGTCGAAAAATTTAGATTGCACCCGACAGATACGGGTTCACCGGAAGTACAGGTCGCATTATTGACCAAGCGAATTGTCGGCTTAACCGAGCATTTCAAGACACATAAGAAAGATCACCACTCGAGGCGCGGTCTACTCTTGCTTGTCAGTCAACGAAAAAGTCTACTGGCATACTTGAAGAGTAAAAATGTCGAGCGCTATCAGGCTTTGATCAAAGAACTCGGTATCCGAAAATAAGCGCAAATTCAAATTGGCGCTAGCTACTGCTTTGGTACTCCATGAAGGTAAATGGAAAGGTTTAGGTAAAAGAAATGAATGTAATAGAAAAATCTGTGATTATTGACGGTAAAGAGATCACATTTGAAACAGGAAAAATAGCAAAACAAGCATCGGGTTCCGTACTCGTCAAAGCTGGGGGCTCTGCGGTTTTAGTCACCGCTCAAGCCAACAGTGAAATGCGGGAAGGTGCAAACTTTATCCCACTCACAGTCGACTATATTGAAAAGATGTACGCAGCAGGACGTATTCCTGGCGGCTTCTTTAAAAGAGAGGCTAAGCCAAGAGACAAGGAAACTCTGAACTCCCGACTCATCGACCGCTCGATTCGACCGCTTTTCCCCGAAAACTGGTATTTCGAAACTCAGGTGGCCGCAACTGTAGTCTCCGCCGATCCTGAAAACCCAACGGACGCTCTGGCACTGACTGGCGCATCTATGGCGCTGCAACTTTCGGACATCCCTTTCCAGGGACCGATTGCCGGATTACGTGTCTGTAAAGTTGACGACAAAATGGTCATCAACCCCTCCTTTGAACAACAAGGTGAAGCTACGCTGGATATTTTTGTTGCCTGCTCCAAAGATGCCATTGTTATGGTTGAGGGCGGCGCTAAAGAAGCAAGCGAAGCAGAAGTTATTGATGCGCTTCTTTTTGCCCATGACCAAAGCCAGGCTCTTCTGGCTCTACAGGATGAAATGCGAGCTCAAGCGGGCAAAGATAATCGTGTGATTGAGCCACCAAGTGTGGATGCTGAACTGCAAGCTAAGGTTGAAGCCGTGGCGATGGACAAGATTGCCCATGCCTACAGCATCGACGACAAGCTGCCACGCTATGCGGCTCTCGATGCTGCCAAAAAAGAGATTCTTGAAACTCTCTACGCCGAAGACGAAACTCTACAAGAGCGCAAAGGTGAAATTGGCGAAATTTTCTCAGAGCTTAAATCGAGCTATGTTCGGAATCGAATCATTAAAGAAAATGTTCGAATCGGTGGCCGAGGCCCTGCGGATATCCGTGGCATCAGCTCAGAGGTTTCTTTCCTTGAGCGTACCCACGGCTCTGCTCTCTTCACCCGTGGAGAGACTCAGGCGTTGGTTACTGCAACTCTGGGAACCAAAACCGATGAGCAGCGTATCGACGGGCTCTACGGTGACTACTTCGTTAACTTTTTGTTGCACTACAACTTCCCAGCATTCAGTGTTGGTGAAGCTCGCCCTTCCCGTGGTCCTGGACGACGTGAAATTGGTCACGGTACTTTAGCTCATCGCGCATTAGAAAGCCTGATCGAGTTCTCAGATGACTTTCCTTATACCATCCGTTTGGTTTCGGAAATTCTTGAGTCTAACGGCTCTTCTTCCATGGCAACCGTATGCGGTGGCTCCATGGCACTGATGAACGCCGGGGTCCCCATGAAAGCACCTTGTGCTGGAATTGCTATGGGTCTTATTAAAGAAGGTGATGATATTGCTATTCTCTCCGATATCCTTGGTGACGAAGATCATCTCGGTGATATGGACTTTAAAGTTGCCGGTACGCCAAAAGGTATTACGGCCATCCAGATGGATATCAAGATTGACGGTGTAAGCCGTGAAATTCTTGAAACAGCTCTCGAGCAAGCACGTCAAGGTCGACTCCACATCCTTGAATGCATGAGCAGCACCATCAACGAAACCAGCGCTGATCTTTCTGATTTTGCGCCACGCATTACAACAATGCAGGTCAAGCAAGACAAGATCCGCGACGTCATCGGTAAAGGTGGCGCTGTTATTAAGGACATTATTGCCAAGTCTGGTTGTCAGGTGGATATCAACGACGATGGTATTATCTCCATTGCCAGCACCAGCGGTGAAGCTGCCGCTATTGCAATCGGCATGATTGAAAATATCACTCAAGAACCTGAAATCGGTAAAACCTATATGGGCATTGTACAAAAGATCACTGACTTTGGTGCCTTTGTACAAATTTTCCCGGGCACGGACGGTCTTGTGCACATCTCAGAGTTAGCCCATCATCGGGTCAACCGAGTTGAAGATGTGTTGCAGGAGAAGGACGAAGTTGTGGTTAAATGCATTGGTTTTGACCGCGGTAAAATTCGTCTTTCACGAAAGGCTGCCCTCGACGAGCAGTAATCATGCCCGCGGCGAAAGGTTTGAGTCCAGCCCGCAAACTGGCGCTACAAGTTCTGGTGCGGGTTCAACGGGACAATGCCTTTGCCGAACGAGTCTTGCACACCGGCTTTGCTCGCTTGGACTTAAGCGAGCAAGACCGGGCTTTTTGTACCGAGCTTGTTTTTGGAACCTTACGCTGGCGCATTCTCCTTGATAATCTTCTCAATGGTTTTTTAAAAAAACCCTTACGAAAGCTTCCTGCCCAGGTTCAAAATACCCTGCGCATGGGCGCATATCAGTGTTCTTTTTTGCGTACGCCGGCCTACTCTGCTGTAGATCAAGCTTTACGGCTCATTGGCCGTGAACACCCTGCGCATAAGGGCCTGGTCAACGCGGTTTTACGCAAATTCGACGAAAATACGCCGGAAGAGTTCCGCGCAACCAAAACCTACCAAAACTGGAAGGTGCCTGAACGACTCTCCCATGACTATGCCTTACCCCTGTGGCTGATCGAGGAGCTACAAAACACCCTCGACGAGGATGGCCTTCTTGCCTGGCTCCGGGTCACCAAAGAAAATAAAGGGATCCATCTTCGCATCAACAGCATGGAGACAAGCGTGGACGAGCTTGTTGCAAGATTTCAACAAGCAAATATGCGCTGCGAGCCCCATCCCAATGTCCCAAGCGCACTTGTCGTTCATCAAGGTGGCTCCCCAGAGTACTGGCCAGGGTTTTCAGATGGCGAATTCATGGTCCAGGATGTTGCAGCGCAATGGATTGGGCAATGCGCCGCTCCGGCGCCTGGCGACACAGTCATCGACTGCTGCGCCGCCCCTGGAGGTAAAACAACCCACCTGGCTGAAAAGATGCAAAACGATGGCAAAATCTACGCCGTGGATATTCATCCGGGACGCCTTAGCAAAATAAAAGAAAACACTGAGCGGCTCTGTCTGGATATTGTAGAGCCGCTGGTTTTAGACCTCAGCGAACCCGATGCCATAAAAAAATCCGCACTGGGGGCACTTCAGGGCAAGGCTGATCTGATTGTTTTAGATGCTCCCTGCTCTGCCCTGGGCACCATCAATAAAAACCCAGAAATAGCTTTACGCGAAGCCCCGGATTGGCAAAGACTTGCACGGCTGCAACGCACTCTCCTGGAGAATATGGCTCCCTACCTGCGAATCAACGGCACACTCGTATACTCTGTATGCACTTTCACCGCCGCCGAGGGTCCAGAAACAATCGAGCATTTTTTAAAAGCAAATCCGAACTTCTCTGTCGAAGAGGAAGTACTCGACCACATGACACAAGAGCACGCACCTAAGAATGTACAAAGCAGAGTAAAATACGGCCTTAATCTCTGGACTCATATTCTCGGTGGGGATAGTTTCTTTCTAACTCGACTTAAACGAAACGCATAAATGCAAAAACAATGGCGTATCATAATTCAAGCCCTCGCAGGGCTTAGTATCCTTTCGCTGTCGGGCGAAATATATGCGCAAAACATCCCCAACGAAACAAAAGTGGAACACATTGGTGAGCTCTACGTGCAAACGGAGGTACTACGAAAAAAAGAATTATTTTTTTGGGGTACACGACAAAAATTACGGCAAGACTTCGCACAAACCCTCTCAGCCAAACAAAAAGTTAAAAATATTTTTCACCACGCCCACAAAAACACAACAAAGCGATATTGGCACAGCTCAAAATCGGTTCGGCTTGCCATGGTCGAACAAGATGGAGCAGCACTCTTTGCTCAACCAGAGAGCCCCATCAAGGAAAGCAAATACGATATCCCAATTCTATACGCCCCGATGGTCAAACAATATATTGACTATTTCACCGGGCGCGGGCGCTCTATTTTTCGAACCTGGTTAAAACGCTACGACCGTTATGGCCCCATGATGCGTCCCATCCTAAAGAGCTACGGCGTACCCCAGGATCTGGTCTTTATTGCCATGATTGAAAGTGCCTTTAACGCCAAGGCCTATTCCATCTCGGCGGCTGGAGGCTTCTGGCAATTTATTCCCTCCACCGCGCGCCATTTTGATTTAAAAATGACCACCTGGCTCGATGAGCGCCGTGACTTTGTTAAATCCACCCAAAAGGCAGCTCAGTACCTCAAACAGCTCAAGAAGAAATTTGGTGACTGGCATCTTGCATGGGCAGCCTATAATGCGGGTGAAGGGCGGATTCGGCGTGCCCTAAGAAGACACGGGGTGGAAACCTATTGGGAACTGTCTGCCGTGCGCAAAGCCATAGCTAAGGAAACAGTACATTATGTGCCAAGGGTTATTGCCTCTGCGATTCTGGCAAAAAATCGTGAAAAATATGGATTCACGAATATTCCTTCACTCAAACCCCTCTACTACGATGTGGTCACTGTCGATGGGGCTCTTGACCTCCGTCACCTGGCCAAGCACTTTGCCATTCGCATCAATACACTCCGTGGGCTTAACCCGGCCTTGCGCCATGATATTACTCCACCCAATCGAAGCTGGAAATTACGTGTCCCTAAAGGCTCAGGAACAAAGGTGGCCAAATGGCTCAAGGTTACCCCCGAAGCACAAAAATTTACCTATATAAAATATAAAGTTCGCTCCGGCGATAGTCTTTGGAAAATAGCCAAGAGCTTTAAAACAACCATATCCGTTATTAAAGATTTTAATCGGATTAACAATGTAAAGACCCTACGCTTGGGGCAAACCCTTTTAATTCCCAAATTGCGTGGCAATGAGAAAATTGCCTACAGTGCTCCCAAGACAAAAACCACTAAAAAGAAAAGGTCTTCAAGCGCACCTAAGAGAAGTAGAGCAGCCCAGTATACAGTTCGCAAAGGCGACACCCTTTGGCAAATTGCCAGCCGCCACGGCACCACGGTGGCACAAATAAAGCGGCTCAACAACAAAACTTCGGATAACCTCGATATCGGCGAAAGGCTTGTGATACGAGCAAGCGCGAGCAAGAAAAAAAGCACGCAGGTAACTCAAATAACCGTCAAACCCGGTGACACATTATGGCGCATTGCACGAAGACACAGTGTCACCATCACTCAGCTTAAAAATTGGAATAAAATTAAAGATGCTGACCGCTTAAGCGTCGGCCAGGTGCTCAAGGTTCGACCTTAAAAGTCTCGTTTTAAAAACTAATAAAATTTTGCTGTTTTTGACTTACACATTCAAGGAAAGTTGTTTTCTTGCGCCGGCTCAAAACTGCAAAGACACAACGCATATAAACAGGTAAACCGAACTCCATAATGATCGTTGGAGCTTTCGTCACAAGATGACGTGTAGTAATGACGCCGTGCATGGTCCCCTCCAGTACTTGGCGTTATCGGTCTTATGACCGATATGTTGCGCACCTCGATCACGTTACTCGAACTTTTTTAATTGCACTAATTTTTTGCAAAAAAAACTGATCAAGCGCAAAGGCTTAAAGAACAAGCATAAGATAAATTGATTGTCTTTTTTTCAAAAAGTGATTGTACTTTTTTTATGAAAACGATCTTAAAAGCTCAGAGAGCTCTGCCTTAAAGTCCCTTGCCGAGAAAATCTTTGATCGAATTATAGATCGCATCCTTGTCGGCAATTTCACTGGTCAAAAGGCGCTCTTCATCACCAAAAGCTTCGCGCAGATCTTTAATAAACTGTCCCGACCCATATGGACTTTCAACCTGCCCGTAACAAAACACATTTGATGTGGGTAAAAGCTTGTTCTTAAGCAAATCCACACAAAGCTTGGTGTCATCCGCTGACCAATTGTCACCATCAGAAAAGTGAAACGGATAGATGTTAAACTCACTCACAGGATAATCCTTATCAATGATTTCCTGACAAAGTTTATAGGCGCTGGAAATCATCGTTCCGCCAGATTCACGGGTTCTAAAAAAAGTATCCCGATCAACTTCTTTGGCCATCGCATCATGGATAATAAACCGGGTTTCCACCCCTTTGTACTGGGAGCGCAACCAGGTATCGATCCAAAATGATTCAATGCGAACAATTTCCTTTTGCTCGTCGCCCATGCTGCCTGAAACATCCATCATATAAATTACCACCGCGCTTACTTCCGGCTCACTCTTGACCTTCCAGGAGCGATAACGCCGGTCATCGCGTGTTGGTACCACAATCGGGTTTTCTTTATTGTAGCTTCCCGTCACCAACTGACGACGCAAAGCCTCCTTAAAGGTGCGCTTAAAATGCCGCAAAGACTCTGAACCGGTACGCTGAATGCCCACATAGCGCGGTTTTTCGGCGATAAGCTTTTCCCGCCCCTTGGGCGAAATATTCGGTAATTCAAGGGACTCACCGAGGATTTGTGCCAAATCTTCAAAGTTTATCTCAACTTCAAGAGCGTGCTGACCAGGATCTTTTCCGGCCTGCCCCGCACCTTCCTGTTCGTCTCCAACATTACCAGGTTGTAGCGCGTCACCAACTTCGCCCTCACCCTGGCCCGTGCCACCTTTGTCACGATAGTCAAATTCAAAATGAGGCAAATTAATCTGCGGGACCGGGATAGAGACCGTTTTATCCCCCTGCCGGGCGAAGATTTCGCCCTTTGAGATATACTTCTTCAAATTGTCTTTAATTTTTCCCCTGACAATTTGTCGAAATCGGGAGTGGTCCTGTTTTATTTTGTCGCCCATACCGACATCGGCCTATTCTTTAGCGTCGCCGCGCGCAAAAATCGATGCAACAAAATTCAAGACATCAGAAGCGCTCTCGTCATTATAGCCATAATTCTTAATCAGACGCTCTTTGACGATATCAATTTTCTCCTGCGTATCCCTATCAACAACGTTGGAAACCAGAGTTGTAAGCTTGATCGTATCCTTTTGATCCTGGAAGAGCTTTAACTCAAGGGCTTTATGGAGACGCTCATTGGTTCGGTAATCAAATTTCTTACCTTCAATGGCCAGCGCACCAATATAGTTCATAATCTCCCGCCGAAAATCATCTTTGCGGCTCTCAGGAATATCAATCTTTTCCTCAATCGATCGCATCAAGCGCTCGTCCGGCTCCTCGTCTTGGCCTGTATATTTATTCTTCACCCGCTCCTTCTGGGTGTACGCCTTGACGTTATCAATATAGTTCGCACAGAGCTTGGAGATCGCATCCTCATCCGCGGAAATCGCCCTTTGAACCTCATTCTTAACGATATCCTCGTATTCTTGCCGCACCACGCCAATCAAATCGAGGAAGCGTTTACGCTCATCCTCGTTGGTAATCAACGAATGGGTTCGCAAACCAGAAGCCAGTTCATTAAGCACCAAAAATGGATTGATGCTTGTGTCACTTTTATCACTGACCAAGGCATTGGATATTTTATCCTGCACAAAGCGGGCTGAAATCCCCTCAAGGCCTTCTCGATCAGCTGTCTTTCGTAGCTCCTTGACGCTGTCTTCCGTATATCCGGGCAAGCTTTTGCCATCGTAGAGCTTCAGCTTTTGCAATGTGGAGAGATTAGGATCTTTTGGATCCTCAAGGCGTGTGAGCACCGCCCACATCGCAGCCATCTCAACCGTATGGGGTGCAATATGTTTACCCCTTATGTTTTTATTGTTGTAATCCTTCTTATAAATTCTAATCTCTTCACCAAGCTTGGTAATATAAGGCACGTCAATCTTAACGGTTCGGTCACGCAAAGCCTCCATATATTCATTGGAAAGCAGTTTCTTATATTCTGCCTCATTGGTGTGACCAATAATCACCTCATCAATATCGGTTTGGGCAAACTTTTTAGGCTTAATCTTGTGCTCTTGAGTCGCGCCAAGAAGATCATAAAGAAAAGCCACATCGAGCTTTAAAATCTCGATGAACTCAATAATACCTCGGTTGGCCACACAAAATTCACCATCAAAGTTAAAAGCCCGCGGATCGGAGTCGGAACCAAATTCGGCGATTTTACGATAATTGATATCACCGGTTAATTCGGTTGAATCCTGGTTCTTCTCGTCTTTGGGCTGGAAGGTTCCAATCCCCACCCTGTCTTTTTCCGAAATAAGCAAGCGACGCACACGCACATGATCCAGAGTCTTGGCCAAATCCCCCTTATAATGCTCCATCAGCAAACGGTGAATATAACGACTGGCTGGATTTAAATCGCCTCGAATAGAAAAGGGATACATCGCATCTTTAGGATTTAAATCCTGATACATTTTCTCCCTATACTCAGGCGGAATAATCTTTAAGGGGTCTTCGTGCATCGGATCGGGCAGAACCGCGTGCCCTCCGGAAATATGCTGCAACTCTTCGGGCAATTGCCATTCGAATGTAAACAGACGGCCATCGTCAGTGCGGGAGTAATGCTCTAATCCTTTTTTCAAAAGGCGAGCAATGGTAGATTTTGAACTACCCACTGGGCCGTGCAACAAAATAACCCGCTTTTCCGTGCCGTAACCAAAAGCTGCGCTCTTAAAGACGTTCACCAGGCGCATCAGCGGGATATCTAAGCCGTAGATTGCGTCCGCACCGCCGCCAAAAGGATCATCAAAAAATGGATAGTGCACAAGCTTCTTCTTGGAATCGACATATTCCTCACGGCCATAGGAAATAACCATATCGTAGACACGCTGAAATGCATTTCGGGTGACCTTAGGATCTTTGCGCACAATGTCGAGATACTCTTCAAAGGTGCCTTCCCAATGCAGATCCTGGTATTCCTTCATATCCTGAAACATTGAAATCTTATCGACCAGCTTGGCCATGTGAACTCCCCTAAGAATATAATTTGATCCTGGCTACCAGGATAACAAACATCGTAATATCTGACGATTTACGACCAAGTACCTACGAACAATTGTCTTATGGATAAGGCTCCTACACAAGCTTTTTACCATATCAATTTGGTTTCGCTGCTTAATTTTAGCCTATTTAAGGGAAAATTGTTACAATCCGGCCATGCCGCGCCCTGGACAACCCCTTGTGTTTGCAACTCTTAGCTTCTTGCTTCTCTGCAATGGTTGCACCCATTCTGCACCTCCTGCAAAAGCCACAGACCTCTCGCGGTCAGAGAAGGCAGGTTACAGGCTCTTAAAAGAGCAGAAAAAGGGCATGGGCACACTTTTTCAGATTCAAGTGTGGAGCCAAAACCCAGAGCAGGATCTGCCCCTCCTCAAAGAAGCCTTGGCACGAATGGACGAAACAGAACAAACCATGTCCGAATGGTTGAGTGATTCGGAAGTGTCCCAGCTCAACCACAGGGCAGGCAAACAACCTCTGGCCGTAAGTCAGGAACTCTACGAAGTCCTAAAGATTGGACGAGAGATATCGCAAATATCTCGTGGGGCATTTGCCATGACCTGGGCGGCGCTGCGTGGGCTCTGGAATTTCAATCAGCACATAATACCAACAAAAGAGGAGATCGAGCCACGCCTGGCTCTGATTGGTGACGAAGATATTGAAATGCGACAATGGGAATTTACGCCAGGCTCGCCCAAAGTACGTCTTAAACGCCCCGGTATGCAATTGGGCCTTGGTGGTATCGCCAAGGGTTATGCTCTTGATCAAGCCATGCAAATTCTCGTCGACGGTGGCATCCGCAATGCGCTGATTTTTGCCGGTGGAGATATTCTCACCCGAAGCGAGCCCGGCTTTCGCCCCTGGAAAATTGCCATCGAAGATCCAAGGTCCGAGACCCCTCTTGGTGTACTGCATATTCCAGAGGGAGCAGTTGCCACCAGCGGTGATTATGAAAAGTTCTTTATCAAGGATGGAAAACGCTATCATCACCTCCTCGATCCCCGAACCGGCTTTCCTGCCCCACATCACAGCTCAGTCACGGTGGTCACGGATGCAGGAGTCAAAGCGGACGCCTGGGCCACTGCGCTTTTTATCATGGAGCCAAAAGACGCAATCGATGTAGTGGAATATTATAACGACCTGGAGGCGATAATCGTCAACGCCAAAGGAGAGATATTTATCTCCGATGGACTCGAAGATCTCTTTGTTCGCTAGCCCTGAATCACTTTAGTAGGCGGTGAGACCACGAATCGCATCCGCAATATCGTCCGTCTGTGGCAAAATTCGGTTTTCCAGATCCGGATGATAGCCAACAAAAGTATCTTCCGAAGCGACTCGTTTTACCGGACCATCCAGATAATCAAAAAGCTCATGAGCAATGCGTGCCGCAATCTCAGCACCAAAGCCCCAGCTTAAAGAATCTTCGTGCGCGATAATAACCTTACCGGTTTTCTTCACACTCTCTGCGATGCCTTCCCAATCGTAAGGACTCAAAGTGCGCAAATCCAATACATCGACGGAGACACCTTCCGCTGCGACCTTCTTAACCGCATCCAATGAGCGCTTCACCACCGCACCATAGGTGATCAAGGTTATGTCGTTGCCCTCAACAAGTCGATTTGCTTTGCCAAAAGGAATCATAAAATCCTTACCTGGATAGGCGGCTCGGTTGTAGGTCTGTCGGTAGAGATGCTTGTGCTCCAAAAAGAGCACCGGATCATCGCTACGAATTGCTGTCCTTAAAAGTCCATTCGCATCCAGGGAATTTGAAGGCAAAACAACCCGCAAACCTGGAATATGGGTGAAAATCGATTCTCCAGTCTGAGAATGGTATACGGCGCCACCTTTAAGATAGCCGCCATAGGTCGAGCGAATAACCACCGGTGAGGCAAAATTGTTGTTCGAGCGCCAGCGCATCAAAGCTAACTCTGAACGAATCTGCATCATCGCTGGCCAAATATAATCAAAGAATTGAATTTCGACCACGGGCTTCAAACCGCGTAACGCCATCCCGACAGCTCGGCCAACAATATTGGCTTCAGCCAAGGGGGAGTTAAATACACGCTGAGAGCCGTACTTACGCTGCAAACCATGGGTCGCTTTAAAAACACCGCCCTTACCTTTAACCTGAGTCAAAGCCTCCTCGCGGGATGCGTCGGCTACATCTTCTCCAAAACAAACAATGCGTTCATCACGGGCCATTTCATCGCTTAAGCAAACATTGATCATATCCACCATGGTTCGCTCATCCCCGGAAAACTCCGCCTCCGTCGCAAATTCACTGGAGCACGGATCGATGTCTGGAGAAAAAAGATATTCCGAGAAACTTTCTGGTGGAGGAGTTGGTGCAGCCAAAGCTGCTTCTTTTGCTTCTTTAAGGAGGTTGGCCACATCCTCTTCGATCTGCGCAATTTTCTTTTCGCTCACACCATATTCATCCAGCAAAGCCTTACGGTAGGTGACCAAAGGATCCTTTTGTGCTTCCTCTTCCCGCTCTGATTCCAGGCGATAGAGTCGTTCATCATCACTCATCGAATGGGAATAGGGGCGTACCACATGAGAATGACAAAGCACTGGTCCTTTGCGTGCCCGCGCATAAGCCACAGCTTCTTCCCAAGCCGCATAAGAAGCTTCTGGATCGCAGCCATCAAATTCCAGAATTAAGAGATTCGGATAGCCGGCCACGAGTTTGGAAATGGACCCGCCAGCGGTTTGTACCTCTACCGGCACAGAAATCGCGTAACCATTATCTTCAATATGAAAGATGACCGGTAATTTATTATTACAAGCTGTATTTAAAGCTTCAAAGAATTCCCCCTGGCTGGTGGTTCCTTCCCCAGAAGACACATATACAACCTCATCTTCGGCAAAAGGCCTGCCATTGGCTGAACGTGGCTGGCGATTAAAATAATCTCCCGCTTCCGCACAACCCACCGCGTTAAGGAACTGAGTTCCGGTTGGACTCGACTGGGATGTCATATGATGATCCGCATGCCCCCAGTGAGAAGGCATTTGCCTGCCTCCGGAAGCTGGATCTTCAGCCGCCCCCACGGACTGGTAGAGCATTTCCAAAGCGCTAATGCCTAAGCCCAAACCCAAAGCCCTGTCTCGATAGTAGGGAAAAAACCAATCGTGTCCGGATTTTAGATGCATGGCAGCAGCGGTCAAGGTGGCCTCATGGCCAGCCCCACTAATTTGGAAATACACCGTATTTTGCCGCTTCATCTGCATTTCGAGATCGTCAAGGCGGCGGCTCAAAAACATGGTGCGATAAAAGTCCATGCGTTGGGCCTGAGTCATGGACTTTTTGCCCTTAGACTTCGCGGCCTTTTTGGCCTTTTTCGGCTTAGTTTGTGCCGCACCAATATTCGATTCCAACATGCCCTACTCCCTTTATGGCTGGGTTTTGAGGCTGCTTTTTTAACTGGTTTTAGAGCAAAAGAATAGGCATTAATGTTCAGGAAATGATCGGCGCAGATATTATTCATGAATACCTGGAAAACACCCAGGCACTCCTGGAGCAAGCGCCCCAGTTTAGGGTGGGTGTGCAACGCCAGATCCAGGCCCGTTTGCTGCCCAAGGTTGCCGGAGTCAAGGCTGAGCTTGAACCTGCCCTCTGGAAACTCTTGCTTTTTTGCCTTAATGGGCAAGTTCAAGACCTTGAAATCACTGAAACAAATCTGAATTTAGTGCAAGAGGCGGTGGCCAAAGCCCAAAACTATGAAGACAATCAAGACGCCAGTTTTCCCGAAGCGGCAAAAGCCACCTGGCAGGTTCTGAGCACTTTACAGGAAAATGGAATTTATCCACCCGCAAAAATCTAAGGCTCAAGCAGGCACTCTCCGGCCAGATCGTACTCGCTGCTCTCCATAATCTGCACCGGCACCACATCTCCCGGATTTAAGTGACCGCTGGTGATGTAGGTCAGTCCATCAATTTCAGGAGCCTGGCCCGCATGGCGCCCCTGCACCAGAAGCTCGCTTTCTTCCGAAATTCCTTCCACCAAGACATCGACTTGCTGACCAATCATTGCAGCTTGTCGACGCGCCGAAATTTCTTTTTGAATCGCCATCAAAATATCTTTGCGCTCCTCCGCAAGCTCTTTGGGCACCTGCATCGACATGGCGGCCGCCGGCGTATCTTCTTCCGGAGAATAGGCAAAAACCCCCATATGGGCAAAATCCATCTCCTTAACAAACTCACAGAGCTCCTTAAAGTCTGCCTCGCTTTCACCAGGCAGGCCGGTGATAAAAGTTGTTCGCAGATGAATGTCTGGAATATTATCCCGCAGCCGATAGAGTACCTTACGGGTACCATCCCCGCCTCGTCCCCGGCGCATGCGGCGTAAAATGCCATCGGAAATATGCTGCAGAGGCATGTCTAAATAGGGCACAATACACTTTGCGGAGGCCAGCACCTCAACCACTTCCCGCGTTAGGCCACGGGGGTAGGCGTAAAGACAGCGAATCCAAACGGGCTTTGGATGCTCTTGAGCGCGCTTATCGAGAGCCCGCAAAAGCTGAGCAAGGTTTTGCCGTGGCACCAGATCTCGACCGTAAGCACAAAGATCTTGAGCGATTAAATTTATCTCAACAGCGCCACGCTCTAAAAGAGCCTCAAACTCCAACACAACGTCCCGCACTGGGCGTGAGCGTTGCGGTCCCCTGAGTTTGGGGATGATGCAAAAAGAGCATGTGTTTGAGCAGCCTTCCGAAATTTTCAAATAAGCACTGTAGCTGGGCAAGGTTGATACCCGCGGCATATTCGCCGAAATCGTAAAATCCGGGTCCGGAATATAAACACCATCCGCACCGTCCGGATCTCCATAATGATAAGGCTCGATGGCGTTGCGGCCCAGCTTACGCGGTTTTCTTTGCCAATCCTTCGCATCCTCCTGCCCCTCACCAGACCAAACGATAGGCAAGCGGGGATGGGACTTCTTCGTGGACTTTGCTTTGCCAACAACCTCATCGATCTCCATAAAATTCCCTGTGCCCAGGAAATGATCGACTTCCGGAATATCCTTCTCTAATTCCGGCGCATAGCGCTGTGACAAACAGCCACTGACAATAAGCTGTTCACAGCGACCATTTTCCTTCTGATCCGCTGCATCGAGAATAGCCTGAACCGATTCCTCTTTGGCCGCATCGATAAAACCGCAGGTATTGACCACGATCACATGCGCATCTTCAGGACTATCGCTAAGCTCATGGCCGTCGGAAACCAATTTTCCGAGCATAACCTCGCTATCAACACGATTTTTCGGGCAACCTAAGGAAACAAAATGGACACGCTTGGTCATGATAGGACCTCATGGTGCGGGCGGAGGGAGTCGAACCCCCACGGATCTCTCCACTGGAACCTAAATCCAGCGCGTCTGCCAATTCCGCCACGCCCGCCACCGTCGAAATGAGCTGCTACACGAGCCGCCCTATAACTGTCAACGCCTCTACACAAATTTTGCTAAAAAGCACAGATTCATCCATGATAGGGAATATGACTGGCCTTTGGCAACAACTTCGTTTAGCGATCTTGCTTATTTTTGTGGTGCAAGGCTGCTGGTGTGGACGTGCGGGCGATCCTCGGCCACCGAAACACCAGGAATCACAAACCGACACCGGAGAGAATTCAACCGATGGCCTATGATCGACGCAATATGCTCTCCTCCCTGCCCCCAACAGGCCCCATCACAAAACGCATATGCATTGCGATCGTAGCCACTTCCGTCTTGGGGCAGATTATTGGCAGAAAAACTGGTTTTGGTTCGAGTCTCATCGACTATCGCCTGGAAAATGTTCTTAATCTGGAAATCTGGCGGCTGGCCACCTACCCCTTTGTCGAAACAAGCATGTTTGGCCTCTTGCTGGGCACATTAATCTTTTGGCTTTTCGGGCGCTGGTTCGAAAACTCCTATGGCTCAAAAGATTTTCTCCGCTTTTTCTTTTTAACCTCTATTGGTGCAGGCATTATTGCTATCCCTTTAAGCTACATCCTCAATGTCTTTATGCTCTTTGAAGATATGGGTTACGCCCAAGGGCCAAATGTTGTTATCGATGCCATGTTGGTTGCGCTCGCCATCACCGCACCAAATGCCAATGTGTTGCTGGGGTTTGTGATTCCAATTCGCGCCCGCACCATTGTTTATATTGCCATCGCCATTGAACTCTTGAGTGCCCTAATGACCGGTGCATCAACCTTGAGCATCTCCCTTGGAGGAATGGCCATGGGCTATCTCTTAACCACAGGCAACTGGCGCCCCGAACGGCTCCGGAATCGGCTGGCCCATCTTATTTGGCAACAAAAACTCAAAAAACGACGCAAAGATTTCTACGTCGTGCCTCCGGACAAAAAGACCTTTCATTGATCTTTAATATTGGGGGCGAAGATTCCATCCCAACCGCTCACGTAAAGTAAAATACTCCTCACTTAGTGCAAAACGGAAGAGCTCCTTAGCGGGTCCATAATTGGCAAAAACTTTTTCGCGCCCCATAGAGCCGAGACGAATATTGCGATAGCGAAAAAGGGTATCCAGAGCCTCATCAATATCACAGCTGACAAGCAAAGCCGCTCTGTCAGCACTTGCTAAAACCCCTTGACGCCAATCCTGAAGCATCTCTTCATCAACCGCGCCGGCATAAATTGGCGCTAAGGCCCTTAAACTTTCCTTTGCTTCAGCAGAGATATGATCCTCCAACAAGGCCTTCCAGGCCTCGGTTTCCGCATTGGCCCCATACACATCATCAAATCCAACCAAAGCGCAAAAACTTGCAAAAAGCGCGGCAAGGGCCCGCGTATCCAGCTTTTCACAGATCTCGTAGCCTTTGGCATAAAGATAATTCATGCGAGCAAGCAGAAAACTTTTTTCCCGATCCGTGCATTGGGCAAGCAGATCCCCACCAACCAATAAGGTTGGGCGTGTGCATTCCTCAAAGCGGCAACTCAAGCCCCCGTCTTGCCAGAGATAGGTATCAACCGTGTCCAGGCCAAAAGCATCAAACAAAAAGCGAATGGATAATAGCTTAGGGTGAATTAAACTTAGGCGCTCGCTGGCCTGAATGCCCCAACGCGATAAATCACCGGGCTGAGCCTGCCGCAAGGCTGGTCGCATCACCTCGATCATTTCGCCCATAATCCCTTCGTGCTTAGGGTGCTTAAGATATTCAGTCCAGGATGCGGAGCGAACCTGGCGGTTTAAAACCCATGGCTTTTCCGAGCGGCAGTGCCTGACAAAATTAGCCGCTTCCGTATCTTTGGGATTCAAGGCAAGCAGCGCACTATAATACCCATAGGCCCGGTCACTCACTTGTAAATGACCGGCAATTCGCCCCAACATGCGCAAAATACTTTGTTCAAAGGGGTCATTTTGCAAAGCCAAGCTATAAAACTTAGCCGCTTCCGGATAGGATGCTCGGTTAAGCGCTAAGAGATCCGCAAGGCGGCGAATTAGCTTAGGCTCTCCAGGATGATATTCTAAAGCGCGACGTAAAATTCGCTGAGCCTCTTCTAGCTTACCCAGTTGATGGGCATACACGTCGGCCAAACCCAAATAACGCTGTACACGAGAGACATCATCCTCTATCGATGGCGCCTCCACAGGCACAGCATCGTTTGGGCCGCGATCTACTCTATTCTCAACGACGACACTTGCTTCATGCTCTTCCCGCACTTCAGATTCCCAACGGTCGAGATAATGGGCAATTTCCCCGTGACGCTGAGCCTTTTGCAGGAGGGTGATAAACTCCTGGCGCTCCGGCGCCGACGCCTCACCGCGATCAACTTTTTCCTGAAGTTGCTGTAGCTCGACTAAATCCTTCACGCTCAACTCTATCGAATCAATGACACGAAATACTCACAAGGACAGTAGCGTGCTGGGAATAGGCAAAACAAGTGCAAAAATACTTATATTAAATCTAAGGCGTTAACTCAGCAGGCTCTTCAGGAGATTCTTTCTCCTTGGTCACCTCATCGAGTTCATCCATTGCAGTTTCCGGTTCTTCAGCACCAAGCTTTTTAGCCGCTTCCTCTTCACTTATCTCATTAATCTCTAAGGCCTCTGCCCCTTCAGTCGTCGCTGCCGGCTCGATAGAAGGTAGGGCACGCAAATTAAATTGATACTCGTCAGCCAACGACCAACCAGCCAAGCCCATATAAAGACCACCTACAGCGTAAAAGAGAAAGGACGAAGGCGCCCACCAATTCAAACGATTGTCCAGGTAGAAATCTGCTTCCTCGTAACCTTCTTTTTGCAACTGGATGTGATAGCGCCGACCACTGCTGTTTTTGCCAAAATAAACCGTGGGACTTTTACCGACCAATTCACCATCAATATAAACTTTTGCACCGGATGGCTCTGTCTTGATGCGTGTGGTCGACGAAGTGCACGCACCAAAGAAAAAAAGCAAAGAGAAAGCAATGTTTAATTTGTAGATTCTTTGAGACATTTTACCACGCCCCCTGCAAAAGATTCAAACCAAAGCCCATAACATTTTTTTTGTCTTGGTGGTCATAAGAGGAAACCAACATTGGGGAGGGGCCGTCAAGCCGAAACGTTGTCGCTTCAGAGGGTATGTCGCTCCCCACCCCCTTACGAAAAGTATCCAAATCTTCGGTGTATTTAAAGCCAAGATAAAGGCCGGTAAACATGCCTGCCAACATGGACCCGGTAAAGACCTGCTGCGTACCCTTAAAATTATCCTCACCCACAATCATCCAGCCTAACCCCAGACCAAGAGCAGTGCCCACCACGCCCGATAAATCCACAAAAAACATCCGTCGGCGATCGATATCAAATACATCCTTCATCAAATAAGCACTAAGAAGGCCTGCATTACTACCTAAAAGCAGGAGGGAACCGAGCTCCTGCTCGTTGTTTGTATTGAGATTCATCATTCCCGCAATCAATGCTCCCGTACCGGCACCAAAGAAAGCTCCCGAGCCAAGCGCTGAAATTTGCCCTGGAGAAAAATGAGTGCTGGGGTAACTGTAAATAGCTCCACCCAAAGCGGCCAAGCTTAAAAGACTCATCGCACCAAGTTGATCCCTCTCATCGTCGCTTTGCCAAAGGGTTGGCAGCAATGCGCCATTAAAATAGCCCCAAAGTTCGGAAAAGTTATACCACATGGCCTCAGCCTGATGGACCGGCTTATCCTTGTTCATGAAGAAGGGTAGCCCTGCCCCCAAACCTAATCCTACAATAATGCCTGCGCTACGACGCACGTCATCGCCCGGCGCCAAAAACTCCATAAGCATAACTCCGGTGGCGGGGCCGTAGATGGTTTGTTGGGCTATCAATTCCACCAACCCGGAGCGGTCCAGATAAATATCCGTGGGCACCTCATGCGGCCTTAAGGGTTTTGCCTGGATGGGCAAAACAAATAGCGAAAGAATTAAAAACAAACCAAATGCTTTTTTCATAAAGCTCTCCATTGATTTTTTATTCATGTCCTATGACGATTCAAGCCGAAGGATATTCTGCATAGTGTATAAATTCTTAAGGAAGTCAACGATCCAAGCGAAAGTCTCTAAAAATACCGTACATTTTCCCCGGATCGTCTGTCATGATTCCGTCAACATCCAAACTTAACCAGCGTTTTATGGAACGTGGCTTATTTAAAGTCCAAAGATGAACATCAAGCCCATTATTCTTGGCAAAGCGAACCAAACGAGGCGTTGCCACCGGTACCCCACGATAGCGCAATGGAATTTGCAAGGCTCGTCCTGCAAAATGCTCAACTGACTTTTTGGTCAAAGATGCGTGAATAAAATGGCGGACCTGTGTCATTGACATTCCCAAAGGACACCCTGGATTTGTTGCTTCGATAGCCTGCATCATCTTATGCGAAAAAGCGGCCAACAAAACACGCTCCGGTCCAACCTCTTCTAAAACCTTCAGCACCGCCCTTTCCAGCCCGGGCTGCCAGCCCTTTAATTCGATATTAAACCCAATTTTCGGAAATGCCCGTAAGACCTCGGCGAGAAGTGGGATGTATACGCCTTTATCTCGAAAAGGATAACCTGCACGGCGATTAAAGCGATAACCGGCATCAAATTGGCGTATTTCTGCATAGGTTAATTTTGCGACCTTAGCTCGACCGTTTGTCGTTCGAATAAGACTCCCATCATGCAGAACAACCACCTGATTATCTGCTGTTAAGCGCGCATCCAATTCTAAAAAGTCTGCACCTAAACGAACCCCGCACTCAAATGCTTCCAAAGTATTCTCGGGCGCCGCCAAACTTGCTCCTCGATGGGCAAAAAGAATTGGGTGGGGAGTGTTGGGAAATAAGCTCATTGTATGTGCTCTTAGTTTATTTCAAGCCTGTCCTTTCGCATTCTAGGTGTCTGCACAGATCTAAGCAAGAATTTCGTCCCCACACCGTAAATATCAGAGCAAATGCAGATGATTCTTTGCATTTTGCGATAAAGTATTAAAAAATACAGCAAACGATGCACAAGAACATCTCTCTTGCTCTCTTTTTTCTTCTCCTGGGCGGAACCCTCTTCTTCTCTATGCCCAAGTGGCTCTACAGCGGCGATCCAATAGCAATCCGTACTTCTTCGGTAAGCATCATTGAGAATGGACATTTCGGGGTACCTTTTCGCGACAAAAAGCATATTGAAAAATTTCTGCTGGAAGAGCACAGTTATTTTATTAAGAATAAAGAGGAACTCCGCTATTATCCGAAATGGGGACCGGCTGGACCACTCATTTACACTTTGCCACTTCTGATTGAAAAAGCTTTCACAGAAAACTTGTCCTACCTGCACGCTGAAGAAAGGTTTATTCTCATACTCAATATCTTTAATCTGGGAGCCACCTTAATATTAAGTATTTACCTCTTCGCTTTTTTGGGACAAGTGTTCGCTGCAAGGGCACCTCGATTTGCCACACTCCTGGCGACTCTCTTTGCTACTTTTCTCTGGCACTATACGAGATCCCAGTCCCTCGAAATATTCCTATGCCTTTTTTACTGCGCTTACGTTTATCATTTCTATGCTTATGCGCGAGACCCGATGAAAACACGGCACCTCCTTTTTTCAAGCATAAATATTATCATCCTATTTCTTCTTAAGAATTATTTTTTACTGCTCGTGCCACTAAAAATGCTTTCTCTTTTGGCACTCCACCAAAAGCAGCTGGGCGCATTAAAGAACAACATAAGACCTTTGCTTTGGAACTTTATCCTGCCACTTGGTGCGGGTGTAATTCTGCTCCTGGTAAGCAACAATATTCGCTTTGGCTCCTGGCTTGCGACCGGCTACGAAACCAACGCCCAAATCTATGCAAACTTTGCCGGCAGCCCCTTGACCGGATGGTGGGGTTATATCGCTTCCCCGCGATACAGCATTTTCACCCACTTTCCAGTGCTTCTTTTTGGTCTGATGGGGCTAAAACTGGTCTACAACAAAAGTCCCTTCCTCTGCTTTTTTCTTGGCATTCACTTTTTTGCTTTTGGCAGCCTCTTTTCATGTCTTGAAAATTGGGCCGGTGAATGGGCCTATGGCCCGAGACTTATCCTCTTTAGCCTCGTGCCCTTAAGCCTCTTCTTTTGCGCCCTGCTCAACCAGATTTTTGGCATTGAAAATAAAGTGAAGAGATGGGGAATCGCAATTGCAATCGGCATGGTGATGTTGGCTTCAGGTTTTTTACAAGAGCGGGTTAATCGATTTCCATTTTTTATTTCTTATCTTGTAGAGCAACGAATTGATTTTTATACCAAACACACAAATCTTTTGGACTATTTTCAAAATACGCCGGTACCGATCTTTGCCCACGAGCTTAATGCGTTTAAAAACGGAGAGAAACTCTTTTATCCATTTATCGAAATGGACGGCAAAGAATCACCTGAAAGCATGAAAAATCTTGCGCGGGATATAAAGCCACTCTTAAAGCAAAACTACTACTGGCTCGATTAAGCCACTAGCTCTCAGGTACATGCTCATGAGCATGGTAAGATGAGCGCACCAAAGGGCCACTTTCAACGTGCTTAAACCCCTTATCCAAAGCCACACGCTTGAGTTCAGCAAACTCATCAGGGGAATAGAATCGAGCAATAGGCGCATGCTTTGTTGTTGGATTTAAATACTGCCCTAAGGTAAGCACATCACACTCCACCGCACGCAGGTCATCCATCACTTCAATGAGCTCGGCAATACTTTCTCCTAAGCCCACCATCAAACCACTCTTGGTTGTCATTTTAATCCCGCGGCTTAACCGGTAATCATGAACCCGCGCCAACAACTCCATCGTTCGTGGATAAGAACCCTTCGACCGCATTTTCTTAAATAAGCGGGGAACGGTTTCAGTGTTGTGATTTAACACCGCCGGCCCTTCTTCTAAAACCCGATGGAGGGAAATTTCATCACCCATAAAATCAGGGATTAAAACCTCCACCTGACAGTCCGGCATGCGGGTTTTCACCGCTCGAATCGTCGATGCGAAATGATTTGAGCCAAAATCTGATAAATCATCTCGGTCAACACTGGTAATTACTGCATGACTTAAGTCCAACTGCTCTACCGCTTCAGCAATATTTTCCGGTTCCAGAGGATCCAGAGCTTCGGGGCGAGCACTTGTCACTGAGCAATAGCGGCAAGCTCGGGTGCAAATTTCACCCATAATCATAAAGGTTGCGGTTTTATGCTCTCCCCAACACTCCCAAATATTCGGGCAGCGTGCTTCCTCACATACCGTATTGAGTTTTAAACCACGCATAAGCTGTTTGAGTTCGCTAAACCGCTCATTTGAACGAACCTTAACCTTAAGCCAGGGCGGTCGGCGAGCCGCCTCGCCTCGTTTGGCCACGGAAGCGATTTGCACCAGATTATCCATCAGGCCTGCTCAGTTCCTTCTAAGGTCATCTGCATCTCCTCAGGCACGCCCCCAACCTCGATCTCCCGAACCAGGATATTGCCAGCATGGTTGGCAAGACAACTCTTTACTTCTTCCATCGAAGGCGCACGGCCTAAGAGCTTTTCCATAGATGTCACCCCACGCTGCTCAATGCCGCAGGGAACAATCGAAGAAAACTTCGTAAGCTCCGTATGCACATTCAGGGCAACCCCGTGCATGGTGGTCCAGCGCGCTATGCGTACACCCAGAGCCGCAATCTTATTTTCTCCAACCCAAATTCCTCTGAGCCCCTCTACCCGCTCTGCAGTGATGTTAAAATCTGCACAAGTGCGAATAAGTATTTCCTCTAAATTATATACAAATTTGCGAATGTCTTTTTCATCATCCCTTAAGCGAATTATCGGGTAAGCGACCAGCTGCCCTGGCCCGTGATAGGTCACATCTCCACCGCGAGAACTATGAAAAAAGTCAAAGCCCGCATCTTCCAGCTCCTCCGCCGAACGCAGCACATGCTTTTCCGAACTGTTTTTCCCTAAAGTGATAACGTCTGGGTGTTCGAGCAGAAACAAAGCATCCTTGGCCTTACCAGCAACAACATCCCGATGCCTCGCCTCCTGGAGACGCACCATCGGTTCGTAGGCAACATGCCCCATGTCTATGAGTTCCAAAGTATTCACCTGACAATGTCCTTAGGCGAGTTCAGCCTCATCAAACTCTTCAATGCCACGCTTAACACGCGCCATAAATTGGTCCGCGACTGCCCCATCGACCAAACGATGATCAAATGAGAGAGACAAAAATCCCTTTGTGCGAATACCAATCATATCGTCGATAACGACCGGTCGCTTTTCAATGGCACCGACACCAAGAATTGCAACCTGCGGTTGATTGATCACTGGCGTGCCAAACGTTGAACCAAAAACGCCAGGGTTGGTGATTGTAAACGTACCATTCTGAACTTCGTCCGGCAGTAGCTTCTTGCCACGGGCACGCTCTGCCAAATCATTAGCGCGACGCATCAGCCCGAGCGTATTTAGCTCATCTGCCGCCTTAACCACCGGCACCAGGAGTCCCCAATCCAGGGCAACTGCCAGTCCGAGATTAACATTGCGGTGATAAATGATGCGGTTTCCATCCAAGCTGGCGTTGAGTTCAGGAAAAGCCTTAAGCGCATCCACGCAAGCCTTCATAATAAAACCAGTAAAGGTCAGCTTCACATCTTGTTTCTCCTGCCATGAAGCTTTGTACTTTGCGCGCAACTTTGCCACCTTGCTGTAATCAACGTCCCAAACGCTGGAAACGTGGCTGGAAATACGTCTCGAGAGAACCATATGCTCCGCAATCTTTGCACGCATGGTACTCATTTCCTCGACCCGATCGCCAGGAAAGACCTGTGGTCGATAAGCAGCCGGGACCTCGAAAGCGCCTGAATCCACACTGCCGGCAGCTGCTGCCGGGGCAGAAACTGTGCTTGCTGCGGGGACCGCTCCGCCCCCATCGATAAAAGCCAAAATATCTTTCTTCGTAACCCGTCCACCGATTCCGGTGCCACTCAAAGAGGAAATATTTACCCCATGTTCACGGGCTATTTTGCGCACAAGTGGTGAACTCTTGGTGCGACGCCTTGCCTCTAACGACTCAACCCGCGCCGGGCTCTCTTGCATATTTGCCGCCGGTGCCACCGCCACGGCCGGAGCAGCAACCGGTGCTGCTGCAGCCACCGCCGCTGCTTGAGGTTCTGGTGCAGACGCTGCCTCTTGCGGCGCCTCTGCAGCCGGAGCACTATCACCCGCGCTCGTACTTTCTCCCGCCTCACCAATCAAGGCTACCACCGTGTTCACTGCCACGGTTTCGCCGGGCTGAACTTTTATCTCCAAGAGCGTACCGCTGATGGGTGATGGAATCTCCGCATCCACTTTATCCGTAGACATTTCATAAAGCGGCTCATCACGCTCAACCGCATCACCAATATTCTTCAACCAGCTGGTAATTGTACCTTCAGCAATCGACTCGCCCATTTGGGGCAATAATACTTCTTCAGCCACAGAACTTCTCCTCGAACCGTAGATTCACCATCGTTTCTGACCTGTTGTCTTCTAGCAGTTTAACTATTGAAAGTTAAAGGTTTTTCACTGGGAAAAGGAAAAAAAGGAGCAAAAAATTTGCGCTTAGACGAATGTCAATACACACTTTATCCTACACGGGCTCACATGTAAGCCCGAAACAAGGAGGGACCCATGCTGCACACGCGACTTTTGGACTTTGATATCGACGTCGATATCTCAACAATTTTAGGTAAATCCGAGCAATCCGTTCTGCTCTGCGCGAATGATTATCTGGAGTCCGAAAACGATAAGCCAGAGCGTTGGAAAAATGCTCTCCTCAAAGCCCAATGGGAAGATGTGATTAAGGGCGAACAAGATCGTCGTCGAGCCATTCGCGCGCCAATGCTCTCGAGTCTTTATGCGGAAAGCGGCGACCGGATGACCACCACCAATATCTCCCTGTCCGGTTTGCGCGTATCCGGGCGACCCATCGACTCAATGATGGACATCGAGTTTAAGATCCCCGGCATTAAATTTCCCATTGATGCGAAAGCGGAGGTCGTCAGCTTTCAAGAAAGCGCCATCCTGCCTATCATGGGGCTGCGCTTTGCCAGCATTGACCGAGCCTATCTGGATCATATCGCCGACTATATCGATGGACGGCGCCGACAAGCCATGCACTAAAACTATACCTTTATGGTGTCAGATTTTCGCCCGAACTTTAGGGCTTAAGCCACACCCTCAAGAAAATCCCCTAAGCGTGCCCTGCCCCCTTCAGGCATACGTATAAAACGCAAGGCCAGACCAATCCCTCGGGGCACTTCGACTAAATCCATAACCTGGCAAAGTGCCTCAATAGGCTCTTCACCACGCTCTAAAACGAAGGCAACCGGAATAAAGGAGCCAGGCCAGCGAGGCTCAGCGGTCGTCACCAGCATCCCGCCGAAGCTTAAATCCTGGGCCATCATCCAGGAGCCTCCATCAAGGGGCTGAACCCGGACAGCCGTCGGGCAGCGCGGCAAGTTGCGACGTTCGTTGCTGACTGGTTGCTCCATCCTCCTATCCTCCTATGGGCTTAGAATTGAGGCAAATTCTTCGCCCTATTTCATGAATTTTTTTTCTTTTATTCGCAAGAATGACTACCGATCGCCCCTAAGCTAGGCTATAGAACCCGGTCATGGATGACGAGAGTAACAACCCATTAAGTACCGCACCAATAGCCATTGAAGACGAAATGCGCGCGTCCTATTTGGACTACGCCATGAGTGTCATTATTGGCCGGGCGCTGCCCGATGTTCGGGATGGACTCAAGCCGGTGCACCGTCGAGTTCTCTTCGCCATGCACGATCTTTCAAACACCCACAGTCGCGCCCATAAAAAGTCCGCGCGTATTGTTGGTGATGTGATCGGTAAGTATCACCCCCACGGCGATCAGGCTGTCTACGATGCTCTCGTGCGGATGGCGCAGGACTTTTCTATGCGCCATATGCTCATTGATGGGCAGGGGAACTTTGGTAGCATTGATGGCGATCCGCCAGCCGCCATGCGTTATACAGAGGTTAGGATGGCCAAGATCTCTTCCGAGATTCTTGCCGACATAGATAAAGAAACCGTCGACTTTTCTCCGAACTATGACGACTCTCTTAACGAGCCCACTGTCATGCCCACCCGTATTCCCAACCTGCTGGTTAACGGCGGTTCCGGAATTGCGGTCGGGATGGCAACCAATATTCCCCCACACAATCTTCGTGAAGTTATCGATGGGACCGTTGCCCTCATTGAGAATCCGGAGCTTACAACACGCGAACTCATGCAGCACATTCCCGGACCGGACTTTCCAACCGGCGGCATCGTAAACGGAACAGGCCCCTTGCTTAAAGCCTACGAAACTGGACGGGGGATCATTAAAGTTCGAGGACGCGCGATTGTTGAAGAAGGAAAAAGTCGTGACCGAATTGTCATCACTGAAATTCCCTATCAAGTAAACAAGACCTCCCTGCTCGAACGCATTGCCGGACATGTTCGCGATAAAAAGATTGAAGGCATCAGAGATATTCGTGATGAATCCAATCGCAAAGGTATGCGCATCGTTATCGATCTGAAAAAAGATGCAAGCGGAGACATTGTGCTCAATCAACTCTACGCACATACCGCCTTACAATCTTCGTTCGGTTATAACCTGCTTGCGATTGTTAATGGGCAACCAAAAGTTTTAAGCCTCAAAGAAATTCTTAGAAACTTTATTGACCATCGACGTGAAGTTGTCACCCGTCGCAGTATCTTTGAACTACGTGAAGCAGAAAAGCGCTTTAATGTTGTTTTCGGTCTACTTGCTGCCATCGACTCCCTCGATCGGGTCATTGAAATCATACGAGGTGCAAAAGACACAGAGACAGCAAAACAAGGATTGATGGCTGAAAAGTTACAAATCACTTCTGCCTTTAAAACTTTTTGTGGCGATGTACTGACCTTCAAATACGACGCTGGTGAATCCGCTCTGGAGCGAGGCTATGTGCTGCTTAACGAGCGGCAAGCCCAGGCCATTCTTGATATGCGACTGGCCCGACTTACCGGCCTTGAACGTGAAAAACTCAATCAGGAAGCCATAAGTCTGCGTGATATTATCACTGATCTGCAAGAAATCCTTGCCTCAGAAGCACGGCTCAAAGAAGTTATCACAACCGAGCTTCGGGCTATCCAGGAAGCTTACTCAGAAGATCGCCGATCCGAACTCATACAGGATGCGGGAACTTTTGTTGCTGAAGATCTTATCGTCGACGAAGAAGTGGTCGTGACGGTCTCCCACATGGGCTATGTCAAACGCAATCCGGTGGACCTCTATCGAGCGCAACGACGAGGTGGCCGTGGCAAAACTGCCGCTACAACCCGGGATGAAGATTTTGTCGAGAATGTTTTTGTTGCCTCGACCCACAGTTACGTACTGATTTTTACCGATCAGGGTAAAGTATACTGGCTTAAAGTTCATGAGATACCGCAAGCAGGTCGAACTTCCCGTGGAAAACCGATCATTAACCTCCTGCGCACCGCTAAAGATGAAAAGATTGCGGCGGTCTTGCCGGTAAGAGAGTTTAGCGAAGGACAGTTCGTGTCCATGGTATCGGCCCAAGGCTATATCAAGAAAACCGATCTGATGGCTTTCGCTAATCCACGTCCATCCGGCCTTATCGCTTTGACCATTGAGGACAATGACGCACTCATCGGAGTAAGCTTAACCAATGGAGAGCAAGATGTTTTGGTTGCCACCCGCATGGGGCAAGCAATTCGTTTTAGTGAAAAGGATGTGCGCCCAATGGGACGAACCGCACGTGGGGTTCGTGCCATCAATCTGAAGAAAGACGATGATGCGGTTGTCGGTAAAATTATCCTCGATGAGCCCACCAAACAAATTCTTACGGTTTCAGAATACGGCTACGGTAAACGTACTGCTCAAGACGAGTATCGAACCCAAGGTCGAGGTGGCTCAGGAATTATCAATTGCAAATTAACATCCCGCAACGGTGAGGTTATCAACGTCTGTTCCGTAGGCGACGATGATGAAATTATGATTATTAGCGATAAAGGAATGATGATTCGGATGCCAGTGAACCAGATTTCTTCAATGGGTCGCTCGACTCAGGGTGTGCGGCTTATCAACATGCGTCCTGGCGAAAAGATTGCCAGCATCGCTCCAATCATCGAGTCCAACTAAAGCCATGAGCCCGTATGCGTGGTGCTGCAGATTTATTCTTCTTTCGTTTTGCTTGGTTCTAAGCCAATGCCAGGGCGAAATTGCTTCCGGTATCGCCCGAGTCAACACCCTGCTCTATCAACAGGACTATATTGAGGCGGAAATTCTTTTAACCAAGCTTAAAGCTCAAATTGAACGCGCAGGACCAAAGCGAAGTGCAAGTCAAGAAGAGCAAAGGCTTATCATTCTCGACCGTCTTGGCAAGGTTTACGCCATCTATCTGCGAAATTATAAAAAAGCGATTGACCATTATGAGCTTTTGATTCGCGACTATCCGACAACCAATGAAGCCTTTCGAGCCCGCAAGGTTCTTGCCGATCTTTATCATTACAAACTCGACAATATCGAGGCGGCAATTAGTCAATACAGAAAAATTCTTGAGGACTTTCCTAAAAAATCAGAAGCGCCAGAGATGCAACTTGGCTTGGTACGGCTCTATATTGAAAACAAGGATTTTGCTCAGGCAAGAAGTGATGTGCAGACATTTTTGAATATGTGGCCCAACCATAAACTCGGACTCCATGCGGAATTTCAAATTGGCATGACCTATTATTTGGAAAACAGATACAGCGAAGCCATTACCAGCTTTGAGGAACTTTTAGCCAAAGCCACAAAAGACCCTGACCTTAGCGCCTTGATCAGTTTTGAGCTGGGCAATTCCTATGAAGCCATCGACCAGCCACAAAAAGCCCTTGAACAATTCTATGCCTGTCTCGCCAAACATCCTAATCCGCTTTTGGTGCAACGACGCATTCGCAGAACCCGCAAACGCATTCGTCAGGTCAGGCCCGCAACACAGATCTATTCGCAATATACTGCTCCAGCGAGCCCTGCGCCAGCCGCTACGCCAGCCGCACCGGCTGCAGAGC
The DNA here is from genome assembly GCA_964013445.1 of uncultured Bdellovibrionales bacterium. GTDB lineage: Bacteria > Myxococcota > XYA12-FULL-58-9 > XYA12-FULL-58-9 > JASMKV01 > JASMKV01. The sequence continues at coordinate 32,068 of CAXGWX010000010.1, forward strand.
CTTCAAAAGAAACCACGGCAAGCCCTATACCGGCCATCGAGGTCGCCCCTGAACCGGAGAAAAAACCTGCAGAGCAAGCTCCTGCAGAAGCGGCTCCTGCAGAAAAACCCCAAGCCGAACCTGAGCCCAAAGCAACTCCCACAGAACCTGCGGCAAAACAGCCGGAAGAATCTGCGCCAGGCAATTAACTTAAACGAATCTCCCAGTTAGAACGCTGCGAAATGATGCGAAACCGTTTGGGGTTTGCCTTAAACACTCTCATAAAAGCGCCCCGTACAATCGCTTCGATATCACTATTCAACGGATACAAATCGACAAGGATGCGCTCCTGAGCTGGGAAAGAATAAATCGTGATATAACCATCGTCTGTGAGTGAATGCGTTGCGCTGTATGTATTTCCTGCAAAGGTTTCACGGCCTCGCTCCTCAAAGCCGCACTCAGCCAAAACGCTATCAAGCAGAAGTCCCAGATAAAAGGGTTTGGCATACTTTAAATTTTCGACCCCCTCTATCGTTAAAGACAAGGAACTATCCCGATTAAAGTAATCCTCGCGATAAAGGTCAAAGCCAGGAATAGGAACCTCTGGAGGAAAACGTAAGTTCATGCCATCCTTCTTCTGCACATGGACCCAATCGCTTTCGTAATCATGGATGGCTAAGAGATGGGAATAATATCTGTTAAACCGTCGATACCAATGGTTGATTTCAAAATTCATATCCTCAGCCAACTCCGCAAAGACATTCATGGCTGGTGGAAAAACCGCAACAAAACCTTGCCCCTCTGGCTTTAACAAAGCGAATGCTCGGGAGAGAAAGATTTCAAAGCACTGCCGGTTGGACATTGGATCGGTCAAGAAGACATCAAATCTCTCCTGTAAATTGCCACTTAGGGGCTTACAGAGATCTTGATTTACAATTTCAAAATCCAAACCAAGATCTTCTCTGGCGGTACGTAAAAGATTTATCAAATAAGGATCGATATCATAGACCGTCACCCTGTGCCCCATGGCCGCAAGAGCCACCGAAACCATATCGTCATCACCGATACAAAGCACATCCTTCTGGCCAACATCGGCTGCGTACCCCACCAAAAGTGCACGGCGCAAACCGGTTTCCGGAATCACCGGACATTGCCCAACCTCCCCTAAAAATCTTTTTCGATAGGCATGGGCTCTGAGCAAAAACTCCCTAACTTCCTTATCTCTCGCACTGTATTGCTCATCGTGAAAGAAGTAGCGATCGGAATGATCAATCTTCTTACGGATCTCTGGGTCAAAGGCTGGTGCACCTTGTCGGATAATATTCTCTTCCAAAAGCCTTGGAACAAAGGCCTCATATTCAGAAAAATCCCAACCAAGAGCCAACTTTTCAAAGTGAGGCAAAAACCGTTCTTCGAATTTTATCTCGCGAGCCCCTGGAATATCCATGAGATAATGGGTACGCAAGCCGTGCACGTAAAAGACGCCGTCCGCAAAACAGTAATCTACACTTTGCTCGCTCATCGCCTAACCAAAAATTCTTTCATCTTGAAAATAGTTTGTTCGCCGTGAGCGTACCCTTGTATACTTGCTCGCAAACACTTCTATGGCCGCACTTAAGGCACAAAATTCAAATCTTGAAGAATAGGGCAAAAATGACAGCAGCAAATGCTCCTCTGCAACATTAAGCTGTCCGCTGAGCCCAACTCCACCTGCATCGCCAAGAGAAAAACTAAGCCCGTCTTTCGTCTCGACGATATGCTCGAAGGCCTTTTCCCCGGAATATTTCTCAATAAGCAAATCCAGAAACGCTTGCACTCCATCGTGCTTCAAAGTTTCCGGGTTTAAACTGTCCAAATCATCAAAAGAATAAAAAGGTGAATCCTCGCCGGGGACAAATGACTTAAAACCCAAAGGCGCGTCTGATGTTTTTCGATAGACAATTAAATCGCCGCCACCGTCCAACACATAGAATGGCGTCAACAAACTATGATTAACTTCCCGATAATATTTTTCCACAGAGAGCATATCCCCTTTGAGATGAGGATAGAGAGACGCATCCCAGGGAGAACGAAGTTGAATGGCCCAATACCCTCCAGGCTTTAATTGCGCCCAGGCCTGCTCCAAAAATTCTTTCTCCGCCGATGGTGCATGCAGAGTCGTAATGAATAAGTCAAAACTCTTGTCGACGGGCAGAGCCTCTACACTGCGATAATTTTTTATCCCGCAAGCGGATATGCATTCCTCCTGCCAGCGATGACGCTCATCATCATGCGCAATCGCACATACCTGCGCCTCTGCAGACAAAAGCATTCCCAGCCCATCAATATCGTCACTGATCAACACCGCAGAGTCCGCATAGGGCTTCAAAAGTTCGGCACGCAAAAATGTGGAAGCGGGCAGCGAAGGCCAGGCGCCATGAATATTCGGCGCCGGCTTAAGCTCAAGACACTGCGCCGTATAAGCTTCGATTTGGGTTGAAAATCGATTTAAGAATCCTGGCCAAGTCGCTAAAACACTGCGGGACAGGTCGTTTTGAGTTTCTAAAGGAGTCATCAAATAAGGGGCCACCTTCGTTTATGGTGCGGGTGCAAAGGTGCGTTCTGCGAGAGTAAAATCTGCTCCAGCACGTTGCATTCCTTCGTAGGCAATGCCCTTACGCAAAACCTTCGCATGGGGATACATCTCACAAATAGCCTCAAAGGCTTGCTCAGTAGCAAGATCTCCCGAACAAGTTGCAATATCAATAAAAAGTACACCGTGCTCCGGCCAAGAATGCAAAGCAATATGAGATTCGGAAAGAACCGCGGCGCCGGTCACACCCTGTGGAGAAAACTTGTGCACATAATGGTTTAACATGGTGAATCCTCCCGCATCAACAGCGGCTTGAAGAGTATCCAACATTCGCTCCCCATCATCTAAATGGGTTGGCTCACATCCCTCTAAGGTGGCGACTATGATTGATAGCTGCATAGAGGGATCTACACAATCGCTTCACTTTAGGGTTAGCTAATAAACTTCTTCGACTTCGCTCTCTTCACCATAATAAGCTTCATAGGTCGTTCTTAGCAGGACAAATGCCGCCTCTTCCTCATGATCAATGGTTGGCAGACTATCATCCACATCAAAACCACAATCCATGAGCGGCCCTTCATATTCCTCGCATAACGCCCGATCGAGAAAAAAGTAGAGTTCCGACTCTTCCGTATTCTCAAAAAAACCCTTCACCAGCTCCACAAGCGCATCCCGGGCAATATCCTCATCTTCAAATTCTTCAGAAAGGAAACGCAAAAAGACATAGGGGGGCCCATCATAGGCCACGTAAACCGCATATCCCAAATGCGTCTCTGATTCGGTCAAAAACACTTCCCAGATAAGAAGCTGGCCATCATCATCAATGGCCTCGAGGATACGATCCTTTGATAAAGGCTTAGAATAACCCGCCTCTTCGTACATCGTTTTGTCTTTAAAGATCTTCACCAGCTCATCAATACGCGAGGTATCAATCAGATCTAAATGTACGATCTCGCCCTCTAAGCGTTCAAAAGCCACCATAACCTCCGGACAATTTCAGCCCACGCTAGCACGGCAATTTACTCGAAAACAACGACAAAATTCTTTTATAGCAACCCCTTGCCCTTATGCATGCAGAGGGCTAAATTCAATCAACCGGGGATTAAGGCTTCGGTGTAAGTGTGGTAGACGCCCAAAATACGGCATTAAGAAAGGCTTAATCATGTCTTCATCTTCAAATATTGGCGGCGGCGGCCCTAAAACTGGCGCCCCTCCTACATCAGGCGAAGCTATCCCTGCAGAAGAGGTCAGCGCGGAGAGCGTTGCCGGTGAAGTTGCGGCGGCGGAAGTCGACGGCAGTGAAGAGAGCGAAGCTGCAAAAGCAGCCCGGGCCGAAGCGAAAGCAAAACACGATAAAGAGATCGGCACAGATACAGTAACCCGTAAGCTTGATATGGGCCTACTGGCACCCAAAGGTGGGGGCGATCTGGGACCCTACGCCGATGATGGTGAGTTAATTCAGCTTTTCACATCAGCCTTGGGAACGAATCCGGTTAACGCACAAACCACTCCTAAAGTGCATGAGCAACTCCAGCAGACCGAAAGCTATGGTCAGACTGTGTCTGCCCTACAGGGCTATCTGGAAGACCCGAGCCCGGCCAACTTAAGCGAATTTCAAAGTCGAATGCGCGGGCTCGCAAGTGAATTTCCTCATGGTAACATCATGGAAGTGCTCTTTTTGGTCTTTAAGGACTCAATTGAAGAGGTCAACGAAGACAAAAAATATTTTCTTAAGAAACTCATGATGTACAACGACATGGCTGAAGGCCTTTCTGAGTACTTACAGGAGCTTCTCCCCGCATCGGACGAGCTGGGTAAAAAGATTGCTGCAGCCAAAAGTGAAGACGCTGGTATGCAAACAGTTTCAGTCAATATCAAGAATTTTGACTTAACCACCACTGGTGCCGACGGCAAGCTTCAGCAAATCGGACCGACCAAAACAGAAAATATGAATCAATTTTCATTAAGCAATCGCATTAAAGAAGTGGAATCCATGCAGGAGACCGTTCGTAACAAACGGCAAATGGCATCCACTGCCTTTCAAAACTTTGACCAGAAGGGCAACCAGCTCTACAACCTGCTTTCGAGTGTTCTCAAAGGCATGGGTGAAATGCGTATGGGTACCACCCGAAATATGCTTTAAAAAAGCATTTTTTACCCACCCGGTCCAATCTATTTGGCATTGACTTAATCTCTGCTTATGGCATCGTCAGGCTCTAAAGCCTTATTGGGGGTGGTCTATGGCAGATAAAGAAACAGAAAATTTTTATGATTTGACTCATCTCGAGAATATTCCCGACGAAGAGCTCGTGGAATTAATCGAAGCAATTTCCCAAGGCGCCCAGAGTCCGGCAGAAGCCATGGGCTTTGATGAAGAATCGCTCCTCGCCATCGAGCAAATGGCCCAAAGCTATTATACCTCTGGCCTCTACGATAAGGCCATGCTCGCCTTCTCCTTTTTAACCAATATGGACAACCGCTACAGTCGGGCCTGGCGCGGCATGGGCGCCTGTTATCAAGCGAAAAAGCAATATGAATTGGCGGGCGCTTGCTATCAAATGGCCCAAACCCTCGACCCTGAGGATGTGGCCTCAAGGGTTTTTTGGGGCGAATGCCTCTGCCTGCAAGAAAAGAAAGACGAAGGGCTCGCCATTCTTAATCAGGTTATTGAAGACAGTACAGAGGAGGAGGATTATCTTCCCTATGTTACCCGCGCCAGAGCCATTATCGGCGCGGATGGTGGCATTCCCACCCGCATTGTTTTGCAGCGGGAAGGACAGAATTTACTGCAGGACCGGGCCGAAGATCTTTTGGCCGCCGGTGTGGAACTCGATCCGGAACGGGAAATTACCCCGGAAGATATGATGAAAAACCCGAAGCTGCGTAAAATTATCGAGGAGCTCAGCACCAGCGTCAGTAAGGGAGAACTCACCTTTGCACAGGTTGGCGGGTTTACGGATAACGAACTCGACGGCGCCTATGCGGCGGCCTGCCAGTACATCAATACGGATCAAATTGCCCAAGGCACCCAGCTTTTGGGCATGCTTATTCTCATCGATCCCTATAAAGCCCGGTATTATCAACTGGTTGGCATCGCATTACAGCGGGTTAAAACATATCCAACCGCCGAATACTTCTATGGGCTGGCGCAGCGCCTTGAGCCGGAAAACATCATGACCCAGGTCTATTTAGGAGAGTGTAAGATCCTCAACGGTAAAACTGCCGAAGGCCTACAAATGCTGGAGGAGTCCATGCAAGCCATTGAAAATCAAGGGGATTCCGATAATCTAAAGGCTCGCGCACAGGCTCTTATTCAGCAATTTAGTTAGAAATAATACCACTTTTTTAACCCTGATCGGATAGCACTTGTGTATGTCCCCTAAGAAGCCTTAAAATTACTACTGGAGCACCACAATGAGCAATATTTCTGGAAATAACATCAAAACCACCCCCAATCTACAAAGTCAATTTCAGGAATCACAGGCCACTTCAAGCGCCGCGACCAAACAAACCAGTGCGGCAACCGAAATAGCCCTTTTAAACTCTTTTGACCTTGGTTCCACGAGCAGCGCCACCAATATACCGCAAACCAACGTAGCTCCCCCGCAGGCACCACAAGTCACCATGACCAGTACGCAAGAAGATGGCTATGCCTCTTTTACAACCAACATCAACGCGACCGTTGGCGCCTCGCTCTACCACAGTGGCCAAGCCAGCATCGATAATTTAAATGCGGACAATCTTACCGCCTACTGCCTCAAGCTTGATGTTGAAGATCCGAACAACTGTGTTGAAACCCACAATGCTTT
>CAXGWX010000011.1:0-34368 GCA_964013445.1 uncultured Bdellovibrionales bacterium
AATGGGACACACTCAACTCGATCTCCAAGCAGCGCCTTACAAGCCCTAACGCAAATTTTACAAAAGCCGCATTCGCCATCGTAAATTAGGGTTTGCTTATCTTCCACAATCAAAAAGGCCGCTGTCTTAGTTTAGGGATAGAGCGGAAGATATGACTTCCGGTGACGCCAATGGGGTAAGGAAAAGGTCCAAATCAAACTCACTCCAGCGCAAACCTAAGCCCCCAGCAATAATTTCCCCCGCACTCAACTCTGTACTGCTAAGCCCTGCCAACTCAGGTATCTCCGACAAAGCCAAGCGTACAACCTTATCGTCCTGATCCTTAAGGACTAAATCTTCTGCTTCAAATGCGAATGCAGAAACTTTAAAAAATTTAGCCTTGGACATGCAGCCCTCTTATCAAAGTTCGCTTATGCTCTCTGACCGTATCAGCAAGCCCCCGTAATTCCTCGCGCTTAAGACCTCCCGCATCCAGTATCATAAGCGGCTCAAGTACGAGCCTTGCGTAGCAAGACTCTTCTCCCTCCTTCACCGCTTGCACAACTGCCCTCTTGTCGACTTCATTATCGAAACGAAAAAATCTATAACCTGAAAGACGCGCTAATGTTGCCATATCTAATTGAGCTGAACCAAAGTTATCATGACATCACGCTCAACTCCATCCCTGGAAATCTTAACAGACACCTTGTCTCCCACCTTATAATTCTCCAGCACATGGCCAAGCTGATCCGCACTCGTAACCTTTTCTCCCCCAAGGCCAACGATCACATCCCCAAATCGCACCTCACCACGCCTGGTGCGACTTAATCCTCGAAGCCCTGCCCGTTTCGCCGGTGTTTTCCCAAAGACTTTTGCAATCACAACTCCTTTTATACCGTAGCGCATAGCCACCGCATCACTAACAACCTCAACCCCTAAGCCTGGCCTGATAACTTTTCCGAAACGAATTAATTGTGGCACGACCCTTTGCACGGTCTGCATCGGCACAGCGAAACCAATTCCTGCGCTGGCACCACTTGGACTAACAATCGCCGTATTAACGCCTATAACCTGCCCGGATGAATCCAGAAGCGGACCACCTGAGTTTCCTGGGTTAATTGCTGCGTCCATCTGAATTACATCTTTAATCGTTCGCTCATTTCGCGCTTTAATTTCTCGGCCTAAGGCGCTGACCACTCCTGTTGTCAGAGAATGGTCGAGCCCAAAGGGATTACCAATGGATAAAATCTTTTGCCCCACCCGAAGTTTTGTAGAATCACCTTGCTGCACAGGCTCTAATCCAAGCTCAGTTGCCACTATCTTTAAGACTGCTAAATCCTTACTTTCCTCAAAGCCAATCAATTTAGCGTCAAATGAGCGCTGATCCTGTAGCGTCACTTTAAAAGACGAGCTGCCCGCTACAACATGGTAATTGGTAACAATATGTCCGTTCTTATCCCAAACAAAACCGCTTCCCGTCCCTTGTGGCACTTGGAACACGTCCATGGAAAATAGCCTTCTGCGAACAGCCATGCTTTCGATATAAACGACGGAAGGAGCAGTCTTATCAAAAACCGAAATGGTGTTACACTCATCAGGCAAAAGCTGACAGTCTTCTGCATTCGCAAAATGACTAGGCAAAAAGAGACAAAAAACAATAAAAATCTGAGCGCTAATTTTGTTAAGCATTCTTATTCCTTCGTGGGCCCAATGTTTAAAGACAAAAACTCACTCTTCCTCTTGATGGTATACCTTAAATTGCGCTAAACAGCGGATTAGATTGTGGTTCTAAATAACAAATAGGGCGATTGACAAGGAAAAGACGTTGGATACAATAAAAAATTCAATCTCAGTAGTATTACCAACCTACAATCGCGCTCACGTGCTGAGCCGCGCACTTGATTCCGCACTGGCCCAAACAAGAGCTCCCCTCGAAGTCATTGTCGTCGATGACGGTTCTACAGACAACACGAAAGAATTACTGCAAGCATACCCTGACATTCGTGTTCTGCATCAAGAAAATCGAGGTGTCAGTGCTGCACGCAACTACGGCATCAAGGAAGCCAAGGGAGAGTGGATTGCACTCATCGATTCTGATGACGCCTGGAGCCCAGAAAAACTTGCCACACAGATTAGAAGCCTGAAAAAGGACAAAAAGTGGCGCATCTGTCACACCAACGAAATTTGGGTGCGCAAAGGTCGGCGCGTTAATCAAATGAACAAGCACGCAAAATTTGGCGGTAAGATATTTGAGCAGTGCCTACCTCTTTGCTGCATCTCACCATCCAGTGTGCTGCTGCACCGTACAATCTTCGACGATTATGGCTATTTTGACGAAGCTCTTCCCGCTTGTGAAGACTATGATTTTTGGTTGCGACTAACTCAAAAAGAAGAGGTTTGTTTTGTCAATCGGGCATTAACCATTAAATATGGCGGACATGAGGACCAACTCTCCAGAAAGTATTGGGGCATGGACCGTTTTCGCATTCAATCCATGGAGAAGCTTCTCCAGCAAGGTGGTCTCAGCAAAGATCATGAAACGGCTACACGGGAAATGCTCGCCCAAAAGATGCGCATTTATATTGAAGGGGCGCGCAAGCGGGAGAAACTTGAAGATGTGGCTTTCTACTGTGAAAAATGGCAAAATATCTTCGCGGAATCTTATCCAGAATGAACCCCCCCCCGCCTATCCCTGAGGGTGCCATTCACATTGTTGTCGCCCTACACGAAGAAGCCAAACCTTTAATTTCACATTTTTCTCTACAACGCATTCAAAACACCAAATCATTTCCTCTTTATAGGAGTGCAGACGAAAAAATATGGCTTATCGTCAGCGGCAAAGGCAAGAGCAACTCTGCCGCCGCAGTCAACTTTTTGGCCGGACTCCGACAGTCATTCCCGCACAGCGCTTGGCTTAATATTGGTATCGCCGGCCACCGCACATATGAGCTTGGCACCCTCGTTCTCGCAAGAAAAGTTGTCGATGAAACGATGAGCAACTCCTTTTACCCAACCATGCATCGGGAACAAAAACTTCCTAATTCAACAATCATGTCCGTAGAATCACCACAGCGCACATATCCGGATGACATCTGCCTTGATATGGAGGCCTCAACGTTCTGCCAAAGCGCAAAGAGATTTGCCAATGTAGAGCTTATCCATTGTATCAAAATCATATCAGATAATGAAAATCACCCATGGCAAGAGCTTGATAAGACTAAAATGTTAGAGTTTTTCTCCCCCTGCCTAGGCGAAATTGCTTCATTCACAAAAGAACTATTAAGTCTCTCCAGCATAGAGCAACAACAAAACCTCGAACCTCTATTCCTTCAGGAAGTCATGCGGGAATGGAAATTCACTCAAACCCAAGCGCACCAGGTGCGCGCATTTCTGGAACGATGGGGAGCCCTTGAAGAGAAAGAGTCACCTCTCGAACTTTACGGAAAAGATGCCAAGAGCGCCAGGGAGTTCCTACTCAGCCTTGAAAATCACCTGGCTCGAGTCCAACTGCAAATTTAAATCCTATGATTGAAACAATCTACATAGAAGACAACATCCAGAAGCACGAGGAATGTGCTGCAATCATCGATCGACTTCGACCCAAAAACATCATTCCGATAAATCACTATGGGGAGATATTTAACCGGAAGAAACAAAATTTTCGACTGCAGAAAAGAAACCCAGCCCTCATACTTGCTGAAAAGAAAAACAAGTTTGTTCTCCCTGCCCCCAGCGGTTACGGCGTTGACTCAGGAGAAAACTACTATTTCTCCCATATGCTGAATTGCCTCTATGACTGCAGGTACTGTTTTCTCCAAGGGATGTATTCTTCGGCTCACTATCTACTATTTGTTAACTATAATGACTTCATGCGCGACATAGAAAACACAATTGCGGCTAAGAACAACACCGCCATGACATTCTTCACCGGCTACGACTGTGACTCACTTGCCCTTGAGGACGTGACCCATTTCGCAGAGCGCTTCCTACCCTTCTTTGCAAAATATCCGGAACATCTTTTTGAACTCCGCACCAAGAGCATCAATATAAAGCACCTCTTGGCACACCCGCCCATAAAGAATGTTATCGTAGCCTTTAGCTTAAATCCTGAGCCTGTGGCAAAAGCTCTTGAACACAAGGCTCCGAATGCAGCCCAACGACTCGCTGCAATGCAGAAGCTTGCAAACCATGGCTGGTCAATCGGCCTGCGCTTTGACCCCCTTATAGACCACTTGGGATTTGAAGATAATTATGGCGGATACATTCAACAAATTAAGAACACCTTGCCTGCGGACTCGGTACACTCTGTCAGTATTGGTCCGGTCCGTTTTCCAAGCTCAATGTACAATGCGATTGTTAAGCTTTATCCCGAAGAAAAGCTTCTTGCCTGCGGATTGGAGAAACGGGACAAATTGATTTCCTATAGCGCCCAAAGAGAGCGCGCTTTAGTTGATTTTGTTCGAAAACAACTGGAAGATTGGTTAGACTCAGAAAAGTTTTTCACATGCATGCCGGAGGCCGCATGAGCAATATAAAACCTCTAAAACAACGAACTGTGCTGGTCACCGGATCGAATAGTGGCATTGGACTGGCAACAACACAGATGCTCCTTGATGCAGGCGCGCGTGTTGTAGGCATCAGCAAAAAAGAAACCTCCGCAATCGAACAAAACAGCAATTTCTCTTATTTCAGCGTCAACTTGGCTCTTGTTGATAAGGTGGGTAAACAAATCCAGACTATTCTTAAGGAGCATCCGGATATCGATACGGTCGTCGCCAATGCAGGGTGTGGCACATTCGGTCATTTGGAACAAATTCGTGATGAGGAGCTCATTGAAACAGTCAATCTAAACCTCACCAGCCAGGTCATTTTGGCAAAAGCCTTAACACCCCATCTCAAAACCCGAGGGGATGGTGATTTTATTTTTGTTGGCTCCATTGCTGCCATTCACCCAGGAAAAAGAGGGGCCCTCTACTCTGCCACGAAATCAGGCGTGCAAACCCTTGCTAAGGTTTTGCGCGAGGAGTGTGCTTCAAGAAACGTCCGGGTCATGCTAATTCAGCCAGGCATGACGCAGACGAATTTCTATCACAACCTAAATTTTGAACCGGGAGAAGAACCGGAACAGCACCTTGAGGCTAAAGACGTTGCTACTCTTATAACTGATATGCTGTGCACACCCCGCAATATGGTGCTGGACGAGGTGACTGCTTCTCCGCTGACAAAAGTAGTTAAGTTCAAATAATTATAAAAGATTCGCTATTGCCTCGCCCTAAACTCAGCAGAAACGTAGTAATGGTCAGAATAGAAATTCTCTTTTCGGTTGTCGACAAATGTCTGAGCAACATCAAAGCTCTCGGATTTATAGAGCACATAATCTATTCGTGCAAAATGTTCTGGCTCACCAAACGCATGATAAGTAACGGGAGCAGGCTTGTCTGCCCAAGGGTCCATAAAACCGCATTCACGCAAAGTCACTAATGTTTCCGAATCGACGCTGTCATTCGCATCCCCCAGCAAAAAAACACTTTCGGCTGACAGAAGAGCATTCACTTCGTTGGCCAGAACTCTCGCCTGCTCTGGGCGAGCTTGTGCGCTTTCATTATCAAAATGAAAGGATGCCACACCCAAGCGCTGAGATTCAGCCTCCTGCTCTATCTCGGCCAAGACAGCCAATTTCGGCCAACGGCTGCCAAAACTTTTTGAACCTGCAACATCTGGTGTTTCAGAAAGCCACCTGTCTTGTGAATAGTTCACTTTCCAATCTTTTCTTATAAAGAGGCATGGATACATTCTTGCAGGATCATATTTCCTGTGTGCATCAACTAAGAGATACTCACCCTTAAGTGCTTCAGCCAAATCATAAAGTTGCGGCTGCCGACCTTCCTGAGTGCCAAAAAAGTCCGGCTGCTTTTCCTGGATAAAATCCTTGAGAACAAGTTTGCGTTCTGCCCATGTAAAAGGGTCAGAATCATTATCAAAGCGCAAATTCACTGTTGCTGCAGTAAAGGAACTCACTTTGTTCTTCCTAAGCTCATTCTAGACTCTTTAACAAATAAGGTAGGCTATGCTCGTAACGCCAATCCGTATCAAAATGCCCGCCCGCAAAAAACTCAAGATGGTGCTCGATCCCAAGATTTTGCACTTGCTCGCGAAAGAGGCGCAGCCCCCATTGCAAACCGAATTCGTCCTCATTGCCTGCATCAAGATAACACCCTTTAAGGGCCTTTAGTGCTACAACACTTTCTTCAGCTTTAATCTTCTCTAATGGGTCAAAGCTCAGCCAACGCGCAAAAACCTCTTCATTAAGGGCACCTGTGGCAGGGTCCACCGGCAGGTCAAACCCGAGGTCAGACTCGTTGTTCGGTGAATAACAAGCACTCATGGCTAAAATATTGATGCCCGCATGGGCTTGACGCCCCAGACGCTTGGGCGGAAAACTCTCCAGGAAAGCTTTTGGCCCTCCCGCCTTCTGCCAAGAGGTCAAAGCATCAGCGAACTCGGCAAAGTAGGTCATTTGGAAATTCATATCGCCCGAATGACATCCTAAAGCATCAAAATAGCCTGGCCTGTTCATCACCAAATGCAAAGCACCAAAACCACCGCTCGATTTGCCTACAACGATACGGCCATTCTTTCCGCCGCATTCGTACTCACTCTCCAAGGCAGGCAAAAGCTCTTCAACGAGAAAATCTTCATATTGCCCGGTTGCCCCCGAATTGACATATTGGCTCCCCCCTAATTGGGTTTCACAGGCGGGCCAGACAAAAACCGCCGGCGGTATTTGCTTCGTTCGCAAAAGCTCAGCAATGCGTTCAGGCAGATTTTTTTTCCATAGACTTTGGGATATCACTTTCAATCCGGACCCGGTAAAACCGACTAAAACAGAGACCAGCGGCAACCCTCCCGGGTTATCCTTAGGAACGAGAACCGGAGTATAACGCCGTGTTGGGTCCCCCAAGGGGTTTCCCTGCAAAACCTTACTTTCATGTTCGTAAAGTACAAGTTCCGCACCATCAAATTCACACTTGTATTGAATGCGCATTTTTAGTTGTGTATATCATAGCACAGGAGTTGAAAAGCGGACGCATGAGAAAAGAGCAATCCCACACGGAGCAAATCAGATGACCAATCCCGCAGAACCAAATGCCTACCTGAAAAAGGTCATCGTTCTCACCCATCAAAGTGAGGCGGCTCAACGTCTCGCTGCCCATCTAAGTTTTTGCAAAACCCTGGTCTACTCGGACGAGCAGCAGATGTGGCATGCGCTTGAACAAGAAAAGATACACCTGGTCATCTATGCTTATAATGAGAATTCAGAGCAAACGAAAATGCTTCTCGAAAAGCTAAAGGATAAACATCCTGCAACCCAGCGTATTCTTTGGTCAAGCTTCGAACATTTGCCCCACATTATATCCTCAGGAATAGGTAAATTGGTCGAGCGGGTCCTGCCCAACCCGGTCAAACCGGCCACTGCTCAACGGGTTATTGCCCATAATATTGGTGTCAAAATAGAGGATGATCCGACCGTACTCCACTTCAGTGCATCCTTTGCCCGAATGCTGGAAAAATCAAACGAGCTCATTAACTGGACTGCGGAGCAACTTACTCTGACTCATGGCTCAGTCTTGCGCCCGCCCCCTTCCGACCCAAATATTTTGCAACTGCAGTTTGTCATGCCAAAAGACGACCGCATCACGAAGATTCGTGAACAGCTTCCGGCCAAGTGGGCGTGGCCCAAAAAGCTTTATGGACAGAAAACGGAAAAGCAACTTAACAAGCACCCGGTGCTACAGGCCCTTGGCAAGTTAGAAAAGAATCAAGAACTCTATATCCAGCAGGTCTCGGAGGAGACCTATCTCTATCTTGTTTTTCTGCCCTGGAAGAAAGAAGCAAAATGCACGGTGGTTATTGGCGTTCTGCATGAATCCGAACATAGCTCTGCCTTTAAAGAAGCTCTTGATGTGATCTACGTGGACTGTCTAAGCGCCGTATCTCAGTTTCACTATTCCTTGAGTGAAGGCAGCACCCAAACAAGTAATAAAACTAAAGCGCCAGATTATATCTCTGAGTATGACTGGATCGCTGCCAAGAACTATGTTGGTCCGGATCGTAGGAATGAACCCACCCCTTTTATGAGCGCCTACGCCGTGCGTGGTCGCCGACAATCCGTTCCTAAAAAGCTCACGGAACTTGGTGGGCAATTTATCGATACCATGACCCCATGGATGCGGATTTTCTTTTGGCTCTATATTGTCCTTTCACTGATCGATACGGTGTTAACCTATATCTACGTCGGCGGTGGACGGTTTAACGAACTCAATCCCTTCCTCAGGCCGCTGATTCCGGACCATATGTGGCTTTTTGTGATTGTGAAAAACAGTGTTTCCTTAAGCACCTTCTTTGTGGTCACGCGCTTCCAACTATTTAAAATTGGGCAGTTTTTTGCAGGGCTGAACGTCGCCGGCTATGCAGGGCTCGACATTTATTGGGCCATTCTCCTCTTGAGCTGAGAAGTTTAGCGATTCCAAGATCTTATAGTCCGAAAACCGCCCTCTTGCAGAACCCTTGTGTGGTTGACCTTCGGTTGTGAGCTATGCTAGTGGACGCACACACAGGAGGGCGAGATGGCTCGTGTAACCGTAGAAGACTGTCTAGATAACGTTGATAACCGATTTGCTTTGGTCATGCTGGGTGCCCAGCGGGCACACCAACTGCTTAAGGGGGCTAAATCCACCGTTGAGCATTCGAAAAACAAGGCTGCGGTGCTCTCCCTGCGAGAAATTGCCGCCGGGCACGTCTACTATGAAGGTGACTTGGAAGATCTTCTTGAAGAGCAAGAAAAGTCAGCAATGTCCCTGTTTTAATCAGCCTTAAGCTGCCCTTAACTTTTCAGACAATCCTAAACGAAAAAATCTGCGGGCTTGGGAATTCACCCAAGTGCGGTTGTGCGATTTTGGGCTGGTGAGCAATTTGCGACAAAATCGTTTTGCGGTGCGATGGGCAATCCAGTAACGCTCCCGCTCGGTTGTAGGCACCGCATCGTGCAAAGCAAAATTTTCAAAGAAGAGTTCAAAAATCTTTTCCGCACTCTTTTCCAGACAGTGACCCTGATCCGTTAACCAAAACCAAGCGCATAGAAACTTATCAACTTCTGCCTGAATTTCCAGCTCAAGGGCTCGTACCGGACGTCCTACGCAACCGCGCCAGACCAGCATGACAAAATGACTAACCCCCTCAACCGCGATGCAGGTCTCCTTAAGATTTCCTCCATGCAAACGCTCAAAGGGCCTGTCGCTGCCCAAACGCTCGATAATCTCTGGGGCGATATAGAGAGCCAATTCTGTCTCTTCACCCTCTTGCCGCACAAAAATCTGCTCCTGGAGTTCCTCTTGTGAGCCCGGGATAACTCCCCGGGTCTTTTCATCGACAAGAAAGTGCTCCACACGTAGATCAATATCGACCCCATTAAGCTGCTGCAGGTAGGTTTGAAGCCAGGAAAGCATCATCGCAACGGCGCTCCTATTGAATGAAATCCTTTGGCACACGGCCCTTTGGCATGAGACCGCGCTCGAAGAGCAATCGTTCAATACGCTCGCTCCCTGTTCTCGACCATCTCTCGTAAAGTCTCACCAGGTCCGCCTCGCCCGGATTATACATGTTGGTTTCCTCAGAGATAAGATTGAGTAACTCAACCAACTCAGAAAATTTTTCCGCCAAATCCATATAGAGTTCAACAAAGAGTTCGCCGTGCTTTTGTGCACCAACAAGGCTGGATAGATTAGAGTAAGCGCCACCGCCCATGGAGATATAATAATCCAGGTCCACCAAGGAACGCTCAATGAAGTCGGAGAAAAAACCAGCCATATAGAGGGCCACGTCCCCAAGACGCTTGAAGGAATCAGCCTGCTCCCCAGGAGTAATCGCTTCCATCGCGTCTTTATAAATTAGCGCCAATGGTTCCTGCTGCAACTTGACCACACATTCGGGCTTGGAGAAGTCACAAAGCATATTCACCAAATAAAACTCTGTCGACTCGGTCAAACTCAGGCCGGATTTTGTACGCGCATGGGTGACCTGCTCTCGGAAGAACTCGCCCAAATCCGTACTCAAAATGAGGTCTGAATCCTGTGCCATCAGCAAACTCCCTGCCTGAGGCGCTAAAAACGCCTACCTAGTAGTTTACACTCAATCGCCGAACTAACAAGAAAGCTTTAGTATCCAGGATAAATTTATCAATTGTGGGTAGGTTTGTGTCGGCAGAAACCTACATCGTAGAAGTCGGAGTGACCGCTTCTCGGCTTTCAATGAGCTGATTTTTTACTATAAAAACAGACTCTTAGTGCAGAAAAGGGAAAGTTTTCTCAGCAAGTTCAAATCCTGAGATGAACCAAACCCAGACTAAGCGCCGGGCAACTGCTTCTGTAGGTATTCCTTCACCGCTGTCGCCTTTTCCTGCACAGACTCAGGGATTTCCTGCACCTGCAGCAGGCCGCTAAGCTTTTCTGCCAAAAGCAGGGCTTTGCGCACCTGTTGCTCAGGAGAAAGCGGCGCCGGAGCCGGAGGCCGAAAGGCATTCGGATCGACTTGGCGAAAACGCTTCATCAAATCCTGCTTGCTGACCTCCAAAGGACTGGGTGTAAATACTTCTGTGCGGATATTATCGAGTTCTGCCTGACTAATATTACTCTTCTCTCTTGCCCGTGAAAGCAAATCCACAACATCTAACGCCGGAACCTCTTCAAAGTTTTCCTGCTCCAACACACGTGGCTCGTGATCACGCACATAGGCATAAGACCGAGTGAGCTTATTCACCGTGTCCTTATTGATATGCAGCTCTTTTCGACAATAGGCCTCTAAGCTGCGATAACCCCAGTCACTGTAAAGGTCCTGTTCGCGTACACGGGTTAAACAATCGCCAAGCTCCACCCAGGTTGCTTTAAATCTCTTTGCCGCCAACAACACCTGATACCGTTCAGAGCCCGGCTCAAGTTCTGCCAACTTTTCTTCCATCTCTCGTTGAGTTCTTGTATTTCGCATGTTCGACGCTTCTACTGTTCCATTTCAACGACAAGAACCTTCTTGCCAATTTGTGCACCATCAACCCGCTCCATGATCAGATCGGCGATATCATGTTTGGCAGCCAAAACAGCGTGGTTTCGTTTGCTCATGAGCTCCTTAAGAATTCCATCGTTAAGTCCCGCTAAAGCAGAGATTTTCTTTGCTACAGCGCCGCGCCCCTTAAACCCATCCTCAAAGCCAATATTCACCGTAATCTGACTCAAGCCTTCCGCTTTCAGGTTCGCAACTTCTTCATCACTCAACTTTAATTCCTCAATCTTTGCGGCCGCCGCTTCTACCTTGCGATCCCGCCCACCCTGAGGCGTGTTGGAAGCTTCGCTCAGGCGAGTACCCTTGCGACGACGACGACGGCGAGGCTCACGAGTCTCTCCAGCCTCTTGGCCCTCTTGCTTCTCGTCCTGTGTTTGCTGTCCTTGCCGCGCAGGCTTTTTCCTCTCGCGCTGCATCTGCGCAAAGTAATGATGTAAAAGAAAAGATAGAATCTTATCTTGATCTTTACTCTCCATCACAGCCTTAGCCATTGCCGCTTGTTCCTCGCTCTCAAGCGCTTCAGCTTTTTCTACCAGCTGACCTAAAATACGTTGAGTACGGTTCGCCAATACTTCTTCCAAGCCCGGAAGCTTTTCCCATCCGAGGCTAAAATCCATTTCCTTGGCAAGCTCCTCTGCCCGAGCCTTAGAGTCTTCATCCAAAAGCGATAAAACGGTTTGCACACTTTCATCTGCGGATTCTCGCCCTGCTCGTTCACGATATACGGCGGAAAAATGCGGCATGCTGTAATTGATTAAAAGCTTAAACTCACCTAATTCCATATCGCGGGTCGAAATATCCGTAACCACTAAAATCTTAATCGTTCCAGCTTCAATGCCATTCTTGACTCGCTCACGCTCGCGAAAACGCACATGGCCCCAAAGCGCGTGCACTGGCAAGCCACCTTGTCGTAAGTGACTCAAGACATCCATAACCTCATCCCGATTGTCGCAGTAAACAATCGTCTTTTCTGGTGCCTTGGCTTCGAGTAAAGCGGTCAACTGTTCTTTCTTTTCTCGCTCCCCTTCAAGCATAATACCCGCATGAGTAACTCCCTCCAGGGAATTCTTACGCTCGATAAAATCGAGTTCGAATCCATCTTTACCGTAGAGGGCTTGGGTCTGTGCTACCTCGTTGGGTAAACCATTAGAAAAAGTAAATAACTCAAAACCTTCTGGAATCAGGGCCAAGAGCTCGTTCACCGTTTTCCAGAAGCCCATGCCATACATTTCATCCGCGCTGTCGAGAATAACCGTCCGCACCTGGTCAAAATTCAAATTCTCACGACCATGATGATCCAGTAGACGACCTGGCGTACCGATCACCAAATCCACCGGATTTTCCAGAGCTGAGGCCTGGCGGCCAACGGAAACGCCCCCATAAACGGAAACCAGATTTAATTCGCGTACTCCGGCCAACTCTTCAATGCCACGATTGATCTTTTTGGCCATCTCCCGAGTCGGGGTTAAAAGTAAGGCCTGAGGCGCGCCCGATGCGGTCGTAGGCTCGGATAACTTTTCCAACAAGGGCAATCCGAGGGCCAAAACACGGTCTGGACCAAGCTCGCAGTGTGTAAAACCGGCCTTTTGCTTATTTGTTGCCGCAAAAACATCCGCCTGAAACTGTGTAAATCCCTTAGCATCCTGCTGGCGCAGGGCTTCTAAGATCTGCTCGGAGAGCCCTAAGGCATCGACTTCGACCGTGTATTCAACAGGCGTTTCTTCTCTAATCTCTTGTTTTTCCTCTTGTTTTTCCATGATTTATTCTATCCCTCACCGGCCATGCATCGGCTCAATGCATTGCCTCTTACAAATTTAATTGAACTCATGTCGTTTGGATCGCCACCACAAGCAGGAGAGTGCGATCCGGCCCCAAAACCGGGCGGTCGCCTATATCCCGCAGCAGAATAAAAACGTCAAGCAAAAAACAGCCTCTAAGCGCAGCGGATAAAACTCCTCTAAGTGCTGGAAAATAAACTTATCTCTGGTATTCTCAGGGCATTTGGTGGTAGCACCTAAGACATTAGACCATGGCAAAAGAGACGCATCTAAACGCTTTTATAGCGAGAAACTTACCCCATGTGGTGGCAGCTCTGGTATTGGCCACCTCCTTATTTTCCGGATGTAACTGCAAAGAGAAGGCCACTCTCAATCAGCAACCAGAATGGGCCTGCGTTGAGGACGATACGGTTAACGGTAGACCGGCGCCCGGCACGGAAGCCTGTCCCAACGGCGGACGTTTTGTCAAAGGCTCCTGTATGGAAGAGCGATGTGATGCGGGCGATCTTGCACCGAACTGCTGCCCTGGAACCTACTGCACCGCCGGCGGCGTATGTGAGCTGCCTTTGGGCCTCCTAACCAACTGTGAACAAGACAGTGATTGTGAAGGCGATCAGTACTGCTTAGATCGGTCAACGGTTTCGGCAAACTTCTCTGAAATGAAAGTCTGCGGCTTTATTCCCGTCGATGCCTCCGGTGCTTGTCCCGAAGGCTTAAGTGCGTTCAACCAGCGTTGTGTGCGCAGTGCTCCCTGCACCGGCACCTGCAGCGAAGGCAGTGTCTGTAATATCGATACGAACAACTGTGAAACCGCACCAACAACCGCCGCGGCTGACGCCACCTGCTCCCAAAGCTGTGGCGAGAATCAAATTCTGGTTTTTAGCGATCCGAACAACATGATTTTTCATAGTTGTTGCGCCATCAGCTGCGAATGTGTCGACCTCCCCCCACTGCAACCCGGACCTTTTGGACGCTATTCCGATATGGCGGTGCACAATAATCAACTCCTGGTTTCAGGTTATGATTCCGACTATGGAGATCTGGCACTGGCAACCTACGAGTTGGACGGCACACAAAGCGCCATCGAGTATATTGATGGTTTACCGGCCTCCGGGACTCCCGTCGGCGCACCGGATGGACCGCGACAAGGCATTTCCACCCCTGGTCCGGATATCGGTACCCACACCAGTATGAAGATTCTCGACGGCCGACCTCTGATTGTTTATCGCGATAAGGATCAGAAGAACCTAAAATTTGCCATAGCCAACGCTTCTGGGGACGGCTGGACCATTGATCATATCGACACAGGGGCCGACGGCAATACGGATGATATAGGTCAATACACTTCCATGGTCGTTGATTCCACCGGTTTAGCCCATGTCAGCTACTACACGCATCGCTACACCGTCGATGGAACGGTCTTTTCTGGCTTACGATATGCCAGGGCCAAAAGCTCGACCCCCAGCAGCAGTGATGATTGGGACACAACCACCCTGGCTTCAGTGCAAAGCTGCGGGACTCCATGCGCGGAAAACGCCGCCTGTGTCGCTGACGGTAGCTCTGCCGCATGCGCGACCGTGAGTACGGCCTGTGCCTCCCCATGTAAATGCGGAGAAGAATGCGTTGAGCAAAATGGCAGCCCGGTTTGCGCCACAAAACAACCGGAGTTTCTCGACGTCCCCTGTGACGGCAGCTGCACTTCTGCCCAATCCTGTGTTGAAGACGGGACAAATGGGGCAAGTTGTCTGACAATAAGCGAATCCTGTGCCACCACCTGTGCGGAAAATGAAAGCTGTGTTGATGATGGTACGAGTAATTTGGTCTGCCGACTAAATGCGGTTGAAGCCAGCAGCGGTGGCCTGGCCTATGGCTATGGTCTATTCTCCCAAATCGCCATCTTAGAAGATACACCGGTTGTTGTATTCTATGACAACACCAGCAAAACCTTACAAGCGGCCTACGCCAACTTCAGTGGCAGCGGCGATATGTCCGCAGGCTTTAGTGTGCAAGGGATTGGCTGTGGGGATACGGGCGCAACAGGTTATCACCCCAATATCGCTACTAACGGCAGTGATTTCGCCATCACATACCAAGGCTCAAGTGGCGAAACTCTGGAGCTTTACCAAGGCAGCGGGCTGAACAATCTTTTTGCAGGAACAGCTCAAACCATTGATGAAGGCGCGCGCACCAGCCAACAGATACTCGTTGGTGCATACTCCAACCCCATTTACCTGAACAATCAACTTTATATCCTCTATGCGGATCAAACCAACAACGATATCGTACTCATCAAGAAGGATGGAGACACCTGGACGCCAACATCCATTGCAACCCAAGGTGCCTTGGGCTCCTATATCAACGTTCAAAGCCACAACAACCAACTCTACACCAGCACCTACAAACGTTATTTCACCGATACTGGAGTTGATTTAAGCTCCATTAGCATTTTTGCGAATGATCCCACGAGCATCAGCAATCCATGAACCAGCGCAGGGACGAGCAGGGATTAAGACCACCGCAAAGTAATGCGCTTGGGCCAGACAAACGCACTAAACATCACGAAACCCAAGCCCATGCGAATCAAGTTCGCCAGGTTACCCACGGGCAAGACAGTGTCGCGGGTAAATCGGCGCAGGAGTCCGCCAAAGGTGGTTTTGAGCCGGATCTTTTAATGGTTCGCTCTTGGCTGGAAAAACGCCCCATGGAGCCTAATAACGCTAAGGCTGCCATGATTCCCTATCCACGGCAGTGGGCAACCAAACGTGGCCGCTACTGTAAATTCAGAGCCCCTGGTGCAGGCACCTACGCCCTTATTAGAGCCAGGCCAACTTTTTAGATTGCTCGAGTAAGAATCTTGGTACCGGAGAAGGGACTCGAACCCCCACTGAGTTTCCTCAAACGGATTTTGAATCCGTCGCGTCTACCAGTTCCGCCACTCCGGCACCGACAGGTGGCTGCCTATAATGAAGTTGGTCTTTTCGCAAGTCTTTAGGGCAAAGTTCAGAGAAATAAACCGCTTAAGCCTGCAAGTACAACTTGACGTTTTCTCCATGTGTTTTTAGCCTGAGTCATCATGACTTCAGCAAAAGATGCACTCCTGCTCATCATCGCCAAAGATGCAGCGGATACAAGTCTCCTCTCAAATATATGCTCGAGTTTTGCCCATCAAATTGTTGATGACTATCCGCAAGCACTAAAGGTCATCGCAGAGAAGTCAGTCAGCGCACTCTTTATTGCTCTTAATACCCCCGCAGAAGAAACACTCGATTTCATCAATAAAGCGAACGAACATATCCCGCTGGCTGAAAAGATTCTCTGGACCGATTATGCTCATCTCCACGAGATTATCGGCACCCCATTGAGCGAAAAATTAAACCGCATCATGTCGAAAACCACCAAACCTCAAACCCTGGAAAGAGTTATTGCAGAGCTCTTTACGCCTGCTCTCATCCGTGAGGAGGACACAACCTTTTTCGAGCAAACCCATGTTGCATTTGACTGGTTGAACGCGGAAAAATTGCTGCGCTGGTCTACCACTTCAGCATGCCATATCAGTGGCTGTGTCATCCGCTGTTTGCCTACAGATCTACAGGCAGGCCAAATGCAACTCGTTCTCAAGCAAGGTGAAGCTGCGGACGCACTATTAAATCGACTTGAAGAGCACTGGGGAGCGCCTTTTAAGCAAGCCAATGAAGCTCTCTCCCTGATGAACAAACAGCATCCAGTGGTCAAACATATTGGTACTCTTTGGAAACCCCAGTCCCTCTATCTGCGACAAGTCCACGACCAGGAGACCTATGTTTATCTCATCGTCTTACCCTGGGAGCAGAAGCCAAAACTGACGTTGATTTTGGGCATCCACTCAACAGAAATCAAGCTGCCTTACACTCAGATTCTTGAGAAAATTCATCAAGACGCCTTCCAGGAAGTCTCTCAATTTGTTGTTCCTACACGCATTGGTGACCTCAAGGACATGGAAGGGCCCCAATATGTTTCCGAATACGACTGGGTCATGACCCATAATTACCTTGGCCCGGACCGGCGCAGTGAACCAACTCCCTTTCTCAATCAATACTCTTATACGGGTAAGAGGAAAACTGTTCCGGAGGTTATTGAACAAGGACAAGGCGCTTTTGTCGACCGCATGGCCCCTTGGGTCATCTATTTGCTGGTAATCTATATTTTTCTCTCAACAATAGACACCTGCTTTACCTACTGGTTTGTGAGCAGCGGTGATGTCATTGAACTCAATCCGGTTTTACGGCCCTTAATTAAGGATCATCCATGGCTCTTTGTTTTAGTGAAAAACATTTTCTCTTTAGGCTCATTTCTCCTCGTTGCTCGCTTGCAAATATTTCGCATTGGAAAAATTCTTCTGCCATTTAACCTGGCCATTTATTTTTTTTTAGATATCTATTGGTTTATCCTTATCGGACCGAAACTCTTAGGAAATTAACTTGCGGGCAAATTCCATACCTCCAATCCTGCTCGGCTCTATAGGCCTTATCGCCTTTATTTTCTTAAGCCACGAGCGTTTTCTAGATGGGCCAAGTCTTCGCGCAACCATTGCCACCCTTGCGCTGATCACTGCCGCTTTTGGCTATGGTGCCAAATATTTTAACAGAGCACAGGATTTCCCAGCCCCGTCACGAATCGGTTTAGCCCTCACCTTAGGCCTTGTCTTCTTAAGTCTCGGCACAACCGCACTGGCTTTCTTAAATCTGCTTTCTGTGGGTTCATTTCTACTGGTGCTTCTGCCTGGTTTGATTTTTGCCCTTCAGTATATGGGCACACAAGCAAAGATTCTCTTTAGTGCTGGCGACACAAAAAAACCATCTGCCACACTGCTGCTGCAATGCATTCTTGCCCTGGCTCTTTTTGTCGTTCTCTGCCCCGCCACCCTCTACCCTGTTTGGTACGACGGGCTGGTCTACCATTTGGCCCTACCCAAACATTACTGGCTGCATGGCGGCCTCACCCAGGCACCACATAATTTCTTTTCTTTTTTCCCACAGGCCATTGAAATGCTCTACCTCCTGGCCCTTGGCCTTGGAGGAGAACTGGCGCCAAGATTACTCAATGCTTTTTTTGGTGTCCTGGTCTTGCTTCTGCTTTGGGAATCCGCCGCTGGTAAAACAAATCCCTCCAGCAGATACCTGCCCCTCTTTCTCATTATGGGCACTCCATATTGGTATATCTGCACTCAGATGGTCTTCATTGAAAATGCTCTGGCTGCCCTCCTGGTCGCAGGACTTTTTCTTATTGTGGAAACCAGGAACAACCATGAACAAACGGACTGGGTCGCTTTAGGGCTTATTCTCGGGACAGTTGCAGGAAGCAAATATAATGCAGCCGCACTGATCGCTCCCTTATGCCTCTGGCTTGTGTTCCAGCTTATAAAGCAAAAGTCCCGTTCCGGGTTCATCATGTTTACTCTGCCCCTGCTACTATCCGCCTCTCCATGGTATCTACGGAACCTCTTCTTAACCGGCAACCCGGCAGCCCCACTCTTTTGGGGCTATCCGCAATGGAGTGCTAACGAAACTCAAAACTATCAAGCGCACCTAAGTCGCTTTGGCTTAAGTGACGGTACTTTCCTGGAAAAGACAAGTGGAGTCTTTCAGGCACTCTTTTCCGCCGAGACCTTTCAAGGCTTAACACTCGGACAAGCCCCCTTTCTTCTCCTCTGTCTGCTTCTTCTTTTTGCAAAAAAAGTTCCATGGAAGAAAGCGCAACTTTACTGGCTTCTTGCCCTATGGGGAACCATTCTGTGGACCATAAGCTCGCAACAAACCCGACTGCTTTTGCCCGTGGAAGTTCTGCTCATTATTGCCACCTGTAAATGCTTTCTTACAACGGAGATACCACAAAGGCTCAAAGCGTTAACCTTTGCACTGCTATCCTGCATCGCTCTATACGGTTTTTACTCAGGATTTAATGCCTGTGAGCGTGGATTCTCTGCCTGGGAAGCGGTCCTCAATATGAAATCACAGGACAACTATATCCGCAGCCACAATCCCTCTTTTGCCATTAAACAACTTACCAAGAGGCTTCCAAAAAATGGCCAAAAAACCCTTTTGCTGGGCGAAACCCGCACCTATTATATGAACCGCCATTTTGTTCCTATTACGGGCTGGAACACCAACCCCCTGATCACCTACGTCGCCGAATGTGCCGAGCCCGCATGCATTCGGAAAAAACTCGAAAACCATCAGATCGATTCTATCCTGCATGTACCAAGCGAGGAGGAACGCTTAGTTAAGGATTTCAATTTCTATCGTGATCTGAATGACTCAAAGATTAAACTCTATAAGGAATTTATTCATGGCCTTCCAGCCCTTAGAAAAGAGCCCGGTGGCCCCGCCTTATACTTCATTAATGAGAATCTTGCTCAAGCCTATAAGGACTTAAGCGAACAAATTTGAATACCGGCCTTGTCGAAAACCAATTCACAAGATGTCATTATAGGGCGCAACTTCTCACGCACGGAGTCAGACATTGGGAAATAATCGTAAGTCGCACTTAAGCGTTGCAGCTCATGATGATTAATAAAAAGATGGGTTATCCCCTCCCGTTTAAGCCTCTGCACAAATGCCGCCGTATTCTTACTCTCCTGGAGCCATTGATAGGATTCATTTAAATCCCAAGCTGACGAAAATTGTATCTTATGGGAAAAGTATAAGACTCGGGTCTCTCCAATAAGCAAGAGCTGTGCATCTGGCGACAAATTTTCCTTCGCCCACTGCGCTCCTTCGTAATAGCGTAAGTTTTTTCGCAAATATTCATCCGAGGAAACTTGCCCCAAAACCGTATCCATCGCTGACACATTGCGATTATAATATGCATTCGCAAAGCCTAAAAAGTTCGTATAATTATATAAGCTAAATCCACCGACAATAATGAAGGCTACAATTTGAATCGGTTGCCGATTTGCACCTAAGGACAACAGTTCCCGCACACCCAAAAGCGCCAACACACCTAAAATAGGATAAATGAAACGGGTGTTCTGAGCAAAACAGGCCCAAAGCAGCAAATAAAATCCGCATAGCCCAAACCAAGGCCTTAGCTGAGCGTTTCGTAAAGCTCCGAATAAGGCCAGAAGAGCAAGTAACGCAAAGAGATGACCAATTTCTGCCCCCGAACCAAGTCCATCATAGGTCCAAAACAAATTCTGCAACAAACTCAAAAGTCCTTCAGGGGTAAATTCATGATGGGCAATGTCTTTTGCCAAATTAGCGGTTGCTTGCAGTGCGGCCGGGTTTTCCCCAAACCAATGACTTAAGGCTGGATGAAATGGATTCTTAAAATTGATCCAGTTACGGACATACCAAGGTGATGCAATCAAGAGCACCAAAAGTAAGTGCTGGACGGTTAAAACAACACGGGTCTTGAATATGTCTTTGCGCCAAAGACAAAAGGTAAGTGCCCCTGCCACGGGCAAATATAATCCGGTGTACTTTGTCCCGGCCATAAGCCCACCAATGATTGCTGCCAAAAAGAGCCAGCGATTCAGAGCTTCGGGACTGGCCCTTAGAGCCTGCGATAAGGCCTGAACGTATAAGAGTGCCAACAAAGTTAGAGGGATGGCCAGGGCTGTCATTGTCGCCATGAGCGCAAAAGCGGGAGCAGAAAGAAGAGCAAAAGACGCTAGCAGAGGCAGAGTCTTGCCATAGTCAGAAAATTCCTGGCGGGCAAAAGCAAAAAGAGGAATCACCAAAGCGATGTAGCAAAGCCCGACAAAGAGCTTAGGCAAAGTCGTACCGCCAATTTCATAGAGAGCACCAAAAAACAAACCAAGATAGGCAGGAAAAGCACTATGCAGTACCCCGGGCATAGCAACCAATTCGCCACGGAGAAAATACTGATGGGGAAGCCCTAAATGATAGTAGAGAGCATCATAAAAGACTTCCGGAATGGTCACACCACAAAGAATGGAGCCACTGATAAAGAGCAGCGGCGTCATTCGCCAAACCATATCCCTTTTCGGGCCGGAAAAATGTGGCATCGGTTTGCCCGCCCGCACCCATTGCCCTAGCCCAAGGGCCGCCACCACCGCAGCCAATATTAATATGAGTTCAACATGGAGAAACCCCACCAAGCCTAAGAGGGTGAGCAGCACGCACCAAAAACAAAGCCCGAGCGCTATTTTCCAAATATGCTTTTCCGGCCCCATTGCCCCCCGAAATGGAGCCATGCAGACCCCACCACTGATATGCAAAACAAAAAGGACTAAAAAAATGTATAAAAACGCCATAAGCACTCAGTTTGATAGCAAAGAAATATAGAGCCCCTCCATGTTATGCCGAAACATCTCAACACTAAAGCAAAAACGCTTGGATAACGAAAAACCTTCCCCAAAGTGAAAAAAAGAGCTAGTAATTCATAGCGTGGAAGCAGCAAAGACCATCGCTATACGGGAAATCAACACGGACGATGCACTCTATGCGCAGGAATGTAAGTTACGTTATGATGTGCTACGCGTGCCCTTAGGCATGACCCATAAAGACTCAGAGAAATTCCCTTTTGAGAGTGAGGCCCGTCACTGGGTGGCCATGCGTGACGAACGTGTTGTCGGTTGTGTTTTACTTTATCCAAATGAAAAAGATCAGGCGAAACTTTTTCAAATGGTCGTTGCTCAAGCAGAACAAGGCAAGGGTATTGGCATCGCCTTGGTGGAAAATCTCGAAAAAGCCGCCCAAAGCGCCAAGATTAAGAGAATTAATCTACATGCCAGACTTGTTGCTATCGATTTTTATCGAAGACTTGGCTATCAAGCCCACGGCCCCATATTTGCGGAAATAGGCATTCCTCATCGGCGTATGGTAAAGGACATCTAAACATGAAAACGATTCTTCAAAAGCACCCTCTTCCGTTTTTGATTGCGCTGCTCTTCCTCTCCTCCTGCACCTGCAACCCTGCGGATGGCGGGGGCAAGATTAAGGCTAAACCGATTGAGAACAGACTCTCACAAGCGATTGTTCTCGGCGCCGACTATTTGCTCAAGGATATCACCGAGGAAGGCGCATTCGTTTACCGGATAAATATGAACCCTGAGATTCGGCTCAAAAGAAAATACAACTGGCTCCGTCATGCGGGCACCATCTATTCTCTTGCGACCTATGTCGATTGGTCCGGCAACAAAAAGCCGCTTCCAAAAATTGAACAGACAGCGAAATATCTTATCGAAACCGCTCTGGCGCCATTGGCGGAAGAACCTGAATTACAGGCAATCTGGTCTCTTGAACGATATACGGGAAAAAAGGCACCACCAACGGCGAAACTCGGGGGCAGCGGAATAGCACTGGTGGCCCTCTTAAGCCTTGAAAAGGTCTCCCCTGGTTTCAACAACAGGCAGCAACTTGAAGCCTTGGGAAAATTCATACAATTTATGCAAAAGTCGGACGGTGGCTTTTACTCCAAATATATCCCCTCGAAGGTTGGCCGTGACGACTCCTGGACAAGTCTTTACTACCCAGGCGAAGCCGCCCTTGGTCTGGTCATGCTCTACGAATACACAAAGGACCAAAGCTTCTTAGCCTCAGCACTTGACGCACTTGGCTATCTGGCTCGTCTTCGGGAGGGCAGGGCTCGGGTTGAACCGGATCACTGGGCCTTGCTGGCCACCCAGCGCGTTATGCTGCATTTCAACAAATTAAAGGAGCCAACAACATCACGGGAACTCCTTCTTAACCACGCAGCGCAGGTCGCCAAGAGTATCATGCGCGGGCAGGTTAAAAATGTTGATGGAACAATACCGACGGGAGCATTCGACAGAAATGCTCGTACAACTCCGGTGGCCACCAGACTTGAAGGGCTCCTTGCCGCCTATAGTTTCTTCCCTGAAACCCATATGAGCGTGCGTAAAGCCATTGCAGAAACCGCACATCCAAGCATCCAATTGCTTCTGGACAGCCAGGTCCAGGATGGAACATTCAAAGGGGCGATGCCTCGTTCATATTTTGGTAATCCTGCAAACTCGTCAGAGCCTCCGGATCGTCGCTCCACCGAGGTCCGTATTGACTACAATCAACACTTTATCTCCGCCCTGATGCAGTACAGTGAGCTGTTTTATCCAAAGGTGCAAAAAGTAATTAAACAGTTTACGAACTAAGCTGCGGGGAAATTCTTGTGCCAGTGCTCGGCGATATCAATTCGACGACAGGTCCATACGTCATCGAAGCCCTTTACGTAGTCCAAAAATCGCTCTAAAGCAGCTATCCGTCCTGGACGTGCCACCACACGACAATGCAGACCAACGGACATCATCTTTGGTGCATGGGCACCTTCCTTATAGAGAAAATCGAACGCATCTTTGAGGTATGTAAAAAACTGGTCTCCGGAATTAAAACCCTGCGCTGCAACAAAGCGCATATCGTTTACATCCAAGGTATACGGGACAACCAAATGATTCTTTCCATCAACATCAACCCAATAGGGTAAGTCATCCGCATAGGAATCCGCGTCGTAAAGAAAACCACCTTCTTCGACAATCAGTCTTCGTGTGTTTGGACTTGGTTTGCCCTGATAAATCCCCAAAGGACGCGCTCCACTTATACGCTCTTGGATTTCGACAGCTTTACGGATGTGTTCACGCTCCGTATCAATATCCACATACTGATAATCAATCCATCGATAGCCATGACTTGCAATTTCCCATCCCGCATCGACCATTGCCGCAGCCACATCCGGATTTTTCTCTAAAGCCAGAGCAACTGCAAAGGCTGTGCACGGCAATCCCTTTTCAACGAACAAGCGGTGCAAACGCCAAAAACCCGCACGCGAACCATATTCGTACATCGATTCCATATTCATATGCCGAACACCCTTATAGGGCGTTGCGCCAATGATGTCGGACAGAAGCCACTCGGAGCATTCGTCACCATCCAGGACACAATGCTCTCCACCCTCTTCGTAATTGATGACAAACTGCAACGCTAAGCGTGCCTTCTTCCCGTTCTTCAGAGGCCACTGGGGATTCGGCGGATTTGCGCCATAGCCAACCAGATCTCTTTTTAACCCATCTGTCATGATACCCTGTCCAATACTCTCGTCCTCTGCAAATAACAAGTATCGATTTATCCTTGATTGTCCGTAATCCTCTGCCATAATCAAGCACTATGAAGACTCGGCTTATACCGGAAAAAGACAAGATCAAGAAACTTGCCCTTTTACTCAAGCCTCATTTTTGGGTGTACTTGGTCGCATCCATCACCCTCCTGCTCGCCGCCGGAGCCGCCTTGGTTTATCCGCAACTTGTACGACAAGCGGTCGACCAGGCTTTTCTTGACCAATCCAAAGAGCAACTCAACAACATCGCACTGATTGCCATTGGTGTCTTCTGCCTCCACGCTATTTTTGTCTGGCTCCGGCATTTCACCATGAGCTGGCTCGGTGAGAGAGTTGTTACCGACCTTCGCAAGCAAGTCTTCAACAAGATATTGCGCTTTTCATTAAGCTGGTTTCAAAAACACCGAACCGGTGAGATCATCAGTCGTCTGTCCAGCGACACAACCATGGTACAAAGTGTTATCGGCAGCCAACTCAGCATGGCGCTGCGTAGCATTGTACAAATCATTGCCTGTTTTGTCATACTCTTGAGCCAAAACGCGGAATTAACCGTTTTCATTTTTATCGTGATACCTCCTTTAACTCTCGCCACCTTTTTCTTCGGACGACACATTCGCATGATGAGCAGAAAAGTGCAGGAGAAGTTAGCAGAGACATCTGCTCGAGCAGAAGAGGCTTTCGCCGGCATTGAAACTGTCCAGGCCTTTACCCAGGAAGACAAAGAGAATGATGCTTATCAGGAAACGATTGAGCAAACTTTTGATGACTCCGTCTCCTTGGCGCGGTGGCGTGCATCCTTCATGGCGGTCATATCCCTGACCGGCTACATCACCATCGCTCTTATTCTCTGGTATGGTGGACAACTTGTTCTTGATGGAACGATAACCAAAGGGGAGCTGGTTGCATTCCTGCTCTACAGCATGATGATTGCCAGCGCACTGTTCACCCTTGCCAGTGTTTGGGGTGCAGTGCAGCGTGCTTTGGGGGCCCTCGACCGTATTCTTGAAATCCTCAATACAACCTCCCATATCGAATCACCCGCCAACCCTCTCCCTCTCAAAGATCAAGAAACGCATTTAGGTTTCTCGAACGTTTCATTTTCCTACCCACAGCGGTCGGAAAAACCGGTTTTAGAAGGCATCGACCTGCATATCACCAAGGGCGAAACAATTGCTTTCGTCGGGCACTCAGGCGCAGGTAAAACAACCTTAGCCAAGCTCCTCTTGCGATTTTACGATGTTGAGGCGGGCGAAGTGCAATTTGGTGGGACGGATGTTCGAAAATTGGACCTACAGGAACTCCGACAATCCTTCGCACTTGTTTCACAGGAGCCCATCCTTTTTTCCGGAAACATCTACGACAATATCCGCTATGCAAAGCCCAGTGCATCTAAAAGAGAAGTCGAAAGGGCTGCAGAACAGGCAGCTGCCTCCGAGTTTATTGAAAGCTTTCCCCGTCGATATGAGACGGAAGTGGGTGAGCGGGGAGTACAACTCTCAGGTGGACAAAAGCAGCGTATCGCCATTGCCCGCGCCATACTTGCAGACCCTAAAGTGCTTATTCTCGATGAAGCGACCAGCAATCTTGATTCTGCCAATGAAACAATAGTCCAGCAAAAGATAGAAGAGCTTATGCTTGGCCGAACGACCCTGATCATCGCCCATCGGCTTAGCACAATTAAATCTGCAGATCGTATTGTGGTGCTTGAAAATGGACGCATGGTGGAAATTGGTGACCACGACACACTCATGAACGCCAAAAGCACCTACGCTAACCTGGTGCATCTACAAATTATTAAGGATCAGGGTGAGCAGCCGCAACAGGTGCACTAGAAGCACCTGCCTTTCTACTCAATAAGCAATTCTTGCCAAAAATTGATATGACCATTTTCGAAAATATCGAAGGCAAAGACCTCACAATTGCGCTGAAAAAACTGCGCCGCATTCAACGTATCCCAGCTAAAGAGTTCCGCGAGAATCAGCGTATTGGTTCCTCCATGGCCCATAATAAAAACCTGGCCGGTCTCATGTGCATCGAGAATTTTTTCTAAGCCCCGAGCAACCCGTTTTCTATGCTCTTCCCGTGACTCTCCACCATCCAAGGAATCATTCGGATCCGTGATTCGACGGACAAACTCCTGACGAATTCGCCCCTCGTCTTCATCCATAAGTTTTCCCTCAAAGGAGCCAAGAGATTGCTCGTTGAGTTCGGGGACAACAGTCAGAGGCGTTTTAGCGTTAAGGCCCTCCACACTCTGCTGAGTACGTTTCAAGGCCGAGCAGTAAATGCCATCAAAGTTGTAAAACTGGTAACGGTCGACTAATTTTGCAGCCTGGGCCCTGCCCTTATCGTTAAGATCGATATCGCTTATACCTTGCGCCCGAGCTTGAGCGTTCCAATCGGTCTCACCATGTCGAGCAACAAAGAGTCGTAAATAATTCATGGGCCTTCCAAAAAGTAGACCCCAACCATATCCCATTTGCTTAAAAAAAACAGAGGAAAAGAGGCAAAAAACCCGTCCTCCAAGTCATCTATACCTGCTGCCCCAAATCTGTTAAGAGCACGGCCAATATGCTCAACATCTTACACATATTGTCCCAGCGACCGAGTCAGACCGGCAGCGGTGTAACCCTACAGGCCCTCATCGATTATGGTGAAGGTCAAGGCTACAGCCAGGCAGTTGTTGCCGCCGGCGCTCAGGGCGAAGCACCTCCTGAGGTGGGTTCGCTGCCTGAGAAAATGATTTTTCCACTTTTCTTTGAACAAGGTTCCTTAAACTTCCCCATTCCCGGAATGTCTGATGTGATGCCCTATAAGAGCACCCGCTTTTCATCGATGACCGTGGAGCAAATAGAAGTCTACCAGCAAAGTTGGGCAAAACATTTACGAGAGGTCAAGGAAAGATTTCAACCGGACATCATTCACTCAAATCATATTTGGCTTTTAAGTGCCTTGCTAAAAGACATTTTTCCGCAGACACCTATCGTCACCCACTGCCACGCTACCGGTCTTCGCCAAATGGAACTCTGTCCGAAATTAAAAGAACCGGTTCGGGTCGGATGCGCCCGCAATGAACACTTCGTTGTCCTCCACCAAGAGCATGCGGACTTATTGGCCCAGGCGTTGGATATCCCGAGTCATCGTATCGATGTTGTCGGCGCCGGCTATCGAGATAAGATTTTCTATTTCGACAAGAATGGGCGCAAGGGAAATCAAAAGCATATCCTTTATGCGGGTAAATACTCGCAAGCCAAAGGGGTCCCTTACCTTCTTGATGCCTTTGAAAAATTATCCAAAGAGGATCCCACACTTATACTCAACATTGCAGGCAGCGGCAGCGGTGAGGAGGCCGATACGCTGCATCAACGCATGCAGGGAATGGGTTCAAAAGTCAGAATACACGGTCAGGTCGGTCAAGAGAAACTGGCAGAACTCATGCGACAAGCCCATGTCTTTGTCCTGCCATCGATGTACGAGGGATTGCCCCTGGTTCTTGTCGAAGCCTTTGCCTGCGGTTGCAGACTGGTGAGTACGGATCTTAGCGGAGTGCGCGAGCAAATCGCGCCTCACCTTGGAGAAGCCATCTCTCTGGTCCCCCAACCAGAAATGCGCAGTGTTGACCAACCCCTGCCGACGGCGGCGGTCGAATTTACTTCCAACCTGGTTCAATACTTAAAGGCTGCGCTCGATGCTCCAACCATTGGCCAGCAGGATGAGAATCGCAGCGCCGCGCTCAAACATTTTCGCTGGGAAAGCATAAGTGAACGCATCGACAGGATATGGCGCCGTCTCGTCTAAACTGAGGGCAAAGCATTTTCCCGATGTAAGAGCACACCAAGTAGGCCCTTGAGCACATAGCCAACCATAAAGCCCAGAAGAATTGTGCCGCCTGGGCCCCCGGCGATCAATACGCTCAAACCAAAGGCGATTAAACTATAGTAGAAGATCTGACGCTTACGATTGCGAAAGCTTTTGTAGGAGGGAAAAGGAATACGCGAAATCATCAACACGCCGGAGACAAAGAGAAAGACACTCGCCAAACGCCAATCCTTGAGGAACCCCGCCTCAAGTTCATAGGATGTCATCACCAAGGTGACCGGCAAAAGCGCCCCTACCGGAATAGGAATACCCTGAAATTCTCGCTCGCATTCAGCATCGGAACTTTTTGTATTAAAACGTGCCAAACGTAAGGCTCCACAGGCAACAAAGAAAAACAAAAAGAACCAACTTGCATCAAAAGCCACAAAGCTATCCCCTGCATACACCCAATAATGGATCACAAAAGCGGGAGCCAAACCAAAGGAGACAATATCTGCTAAACTATCAAGCTGCGCACCAAATTCGCTCTGGGTCTTAAAAACCCGCGCCACCCGGCCGTCCACCGTATCACAAAGAGCCGCAACAATGATGGCGGTGCAAGCCCAATAGGGACGCATAGGGGCCCATAAAATGGCCAACATTCCACAAAAGATGCCACCAATGGTAATGGCTTGAGGAAACGCAATACGGAACCAATAAGGCATCCGTTAAGCATCGCGTCCTTCTTTTAGGATTGCAAGAGATAATGGCTGAGCAATATCGAGCTTGAATCAGCGATGAATTTAGCGGATGTTAGATCGATGCAACGCAGCTATCTCGACCCCAGCATAGAATGGCGCCTTGAGCCAAAACGCTGGGCAGAAGCCCTGAATATCTCTGAAAACGCTGTAGAGCTGTATCTACACAGCCAAGCCATTGATCTGCATATTGAATCGTTTATCTGGCAGCGGCTCCGTACCTATTCGCTCCTCGAAACACACGGTCAGGGCCTCTTCGGAGCGCGCTTTTACTCCCAAATCGACTTACCCCGAGCCCTTGCTGCCGGGATGGGCGGCGGGGTATGGAGCATCTGCACCAACCCGTTGCGATCTGCTGCCTCCAGAGAAAAGATCTTTTTTCAAAACCTCGACAGTCTGCGACAAACCCTGGATTCCCACCCGAAGATCCGCATCATCACCAGCCACCAGGATGTCCTTGCCGCTGAAAAAGAAAATCTCTATGCGGTCTGGCTTGCCATTCAAGGAGGAAATGCACTGGATAACAAGCCAGAAAACCTCAGCCAAATCCCTGATCGGCTTATTTCCAGAATAACGGTGGTACACCTGATGAACTCAAGCCTGGGCTCAACCTCATCACCCCTGCGCTTAAGAGAGCGGGCCTTAACCGCCAAAGGCGCCGCCTATATCGAGGCAATGAACCAGGAACGCATCCTGGTTGACCTGGCCCATATCAGTGAAAAAGGATTTTGGCGGGCAGCCGAAGTGCACAGGCCAGATCTGCCCTTTATTGTCTCCCATACGGGCGTCTGTGGAATCAACAATATGTGGCGGAATATCAATGACCTACAAATTAAGCGTGTGGCCGAAAGTGGAGGCGTCATTGGCCTTATCTTTCATAAGGGCTTTTTGGGCAAAAGTCGTAATGGCGGGCATGTGGACACTCTCGTTGATCATATGGAGCATATCATCAACGTGGCTGGTGAAGATTTCGTTGCCTTGGGCAGCGACTGGGACGGCGCCATCACCACCCCCAATGGCATGCCAACGGTGCTTGAGCTGCCCCGTCTGGTCGAAGAAATGCTGCAACGGGGATGGGGTGAATCCAGGATCAAAAAGGTCCTACGGCAAAACCATCTGCGCGTGTTTCAGACCATTCGCCCTCAATAGTAGAGAAAAAGACGGTCCGTCGACAAAGCAGAGACACCACTTTTGTCTAGAGAATAACTAAACAGGCATCTCCCTAAGTCCATATATTTAGGGGTAAAATAACATCTTGGAGCAATATTTTACCCATGTTATAGTAGACTGTTAGGAGATTTTAGGCCATGGTAGCGCAGCAATGAAGGATGATGTTCTCACTTCGGATGGTATTTATCCGATGCGCGTGGTTGCGCGCCTCACCGGACTTTCCCCCGATGCGATTCGGGTATGGGAAAGACGCTATGGAGCAATTATCCCGCAAAGAACCAGTGGTGGTTCCCGACGGTTCTCAGCTGAAGACGTGCGTCGATTACAACTCCTGCGGCAGGCAACCGAGAGCGGCCACTCGATCTGCGCCATCGCCAATTTAAGCGAAGACGAACTTCAATCTCTCCCTGAACTCGAAATTGGCGCAACCAAGAAAAGCACTAAAGCAGAGGATGCGAGTTCCATCATCGATAGCTCCTTCGAGCAAATCCGTAACAACTATATGGATGCGATTCACAAATTCGATATTCAAAAGTCTTACGACGTATTGTCACGGGCAGCGGCCGTACTCCAACCCATTGACTTCATCCTGCAGATTGTCGTGCCGGTCCTACAAGAGATTGGCACAGCCTGGATGAGTGGAAAACTACAGCTTGCCCACGAGCATTTGGCGTCGAGTCAAATCAAGTCCTTGATGTGTTCGATGGTGAAGAGCGCAACAGCACAGCCCGGTGCGCCACGCATCGTCGTCGCCACGCCAAGTGGCCACTGGCATGAGTTTGGTGCGATGATTGCCGCCTTCATGGCTATCTCACGAGGCTTTCAAGTTCTTTATCTTGGCGCGAACCTGCGCAACCCGGATCTTGTTTTTGCCTGTGAAAAATTTCAAGCAAAAATCTTAATGCTCTCGGTTCTCTTCAATGAGAAAGAAGATACAAATAAGCGGCTCGCTAATAATCTAAAAGACCTGTCGAAAGACGTCAAGGTATGGGTCGGCCTGCCCGCAACCCACCCTCTGGCAGAACAGGATACGGGCGCCCAGTACTTTCATCGCTATGAAGACTACAACTACGCTCTGACCACCCTCTAAAATTTACTGAGCCTTAACCCTCCATTGCTATTTTAAGAAAGTTCGCTTAAGCCTTAGCGTCTATGGATCGGTCCGCAAGTAAAAACCCAACCCAAAGTGTCCAGCAACAATACGAGCGCTGGCCCTATCCTTATGTGCCCTTGATCGCCACCCTGCATCGGGAACAACTTTGGCAAATCAATGTCCACTGGCTCAATGCGGCCTGTGGGCACCCCGTGCCCGCAACCACCAGACCGAAGATTTGGATTACCGGCTGCGGCACCTTCCAACCCTATGTCTTTGCCCGCGCCAACCCGAACGCTGATATCCTGGCCACAGACCTTTCCCGCCGTTCTCTGGAATTGGCAGAGCGACGCTGTAAGTTTCATGGCATTAAAAATGTGCGCTTTGCTCAAATCAATCTCGACGAGCCGCACACATTTCCTGATGAAGACTTCGATTTTATCGAAAGCTATGGGGTGCTCATGTGTCTGCCCAACCCGGAAAAATCACTGCAGAGCATTCAGCAAAAACTCAAACCGCGTGGGGTCATGCGGATCATGGTTTATCCCCACTACGGACGACAGCGCATCTTTCAAATTCAACGGCTCGCGGAAATATTAGGCTTTGACTATCGCAACAAAACACACCCAAACGCTCTCAAGGCTGTGATGAAAAGCTTGCCCGAGTCCCACCCTCTGCACTACGCATTTTTCTCTTACAGCGACAGCCGCAACCCGCAAGGTATCGTCGATGGCTTCCTGCATCCTTCAGATCGGGCCTTTACGGGAATAGAGCTCTCCCATCTGATCGATAAGGCAGGGCTGATGCCCTCCTACTTCTTTCATCGACCCTGGGGCCAACCGAACACCATGGCAAAAAAATTAGAGCTCGAACCTTTTTGTCCGGCGCTCATGCTGCACTATCTCGACCTCTGGCAGGAAATTGGCACCAACTACATTCTCTGTTTGACTAAAAAAGATACTCCGCAGGAACACACCAAGCCTACCCGCACTCACCCTCTTTTTGACAAGAGCAATAAAGTTCTCGGTTTAAGACACCGTCTACGGCTAAAGCGCCTCTCCTTAAGTGGTGCCCGGCTGGAATCCAAAACCCACGAAGAACCTGTGCACATCAGTGGAAACGATATCCGTCAACTCAACAACGGGGCGATTGACAAAGTCTCCGGCGACGCCAAAGACCTGGTGCCAGGAGCAGCCCCATGTCATGGACAGGCCGTATTCACGGATCCTCTCGATGAGCTAAAACCATGGCCCCAATTCTTTTGTGCTGCCGGTGAAAACGCCCCGAACCCATTTTACACCCATCTTTTTGAGGCCTATCGCTTCAATAAGATTTGGCCAGATAACCAAAGCACCAAGGTTCCTGCTCTCGGTGAACAAATTAAGCGCTGGCAACCCTATGCGGATCCTCTCGAGGATGAAGTCCACCCTTTCGGACTCACTCCCTTTGGCACCCAACAAGCCAAACCGGAGCTTGTGGCAAAAGGACTCGAAGTACTCGCAGAAGAGCAAAGCTCTCTACCGATCAGCGAATTTAGGCTTCAGGATGAGGCCGGGAAATTCGAGGAGGTCAAAGGTTTCCTCAACAACCACACCAGCCTACCGACTAAGAGCTTTACGGAGACGGAATTCAGAGAACTCTGGCTCTTGCTCTTTTCCTATCCGCACCTGCTGCTGCCTATAGAAGAAAAAGGTTAAAGCCTATTTCTTCTTGAGTATCCTTTTGACGTCATCGATTTCTTTGACATGCTTTGCGGTGGTCTTAATGTCTTTTTGAGTCTTGCCTAAGTGACCTTCCACTTTGGTCACAAGTTTCGAGACCGAATCAATTTGCTTTTTGGTCTTCTTCGAAAGCGCCACCAACTGATTCTTTATTTCAAAAAGGTTGTCCTTATCGCCAATGAGGATCTTTGCGTCTTTTTTGAGCGCCTTCACATCCTTTTCCAGATTCTTTTTGATCTTGGAAAGCTTAC
This sequence comes from uncultured Bdellovibrionales bacterium, assembly GCA_964013445.1. GTDB lineage: Bacteria > Myxococcota > XYA12-FULL-58-9 > XYA12-FULL-58-9 > JASMKV01 > JASMKV01. The sequence goes on from CAXGWX010000011.1 coordinate 32,728, forward strand.
TTATGCTCGAAGCTATTTTTTTACCCGTATTGGCAACGTCGCCAAAGTTGATGGCCTGAGCGCTGCTGATATGGGTTAAGGGGACGGCCGCCAAAATCAAACCAATCACAAAAGATGGCCAATCAAAACGCCATTGGGTTAATCGTTTTTTTTCTTCTCTATCTTGTTCACTCATATTTTTCTCCTCTTACTCATCTGAAGCGAGAGCTTCTACTTGACTAATTTCTGCCATACATCCGACGGCCTTGCAGCAATAAAGGCATTTTCTCCGCTAAAATCTGTTCCTCCTCCGGCTATTCTTTTGCCTCCTATTTTTAATTCCGCTAGATTAAAGACTGCCATGGCCAAAAAGCATGAACACGCCATCCTCTACGATGGACGGTGCACTCTTTGCACCAGTTCGAAACGCTTCGTCGAAGCCATCGACTGGCGTCAAAAGTTTTCCTGGGTGAACTTCTTTGACCAGGCCTATATGGACCATATTCACTGCATCAGCAGCGAGGAACTCGATGATGGTATGGCGGTCATCACTACAGAGGGAAAAATTCATCACGGCTATGGTGCCTGGCGCTTCATCCTCCTGCACTGCCCCTTAACTTTTCTCTCTGCCCTCTGCCTCTATCTCCCGCCGCTGCCCTGGCTTGGCGCCGTACTTTACAATCTCATCGCCAGGAATCGAAAGCGCTGGTTTAAACAACAGGAAGCCTGTGACTTGCCGGTCGCAACTCAGCTCCCCTTCGAGCAATTACCCTGCTATGGCGGCATCGAAAAAGCCAATCACCTCGCGCAAAGATAGGGCAATATCTATTTTTGTGGCGGCAGGGAATAATCCGCCGGCAACGGTTTTACGGGAGCAACCAAGGGGGGTAAACCAGCCAGCTTTTGCGGCGGCCAGGCTTTGGCCCGATTGGGCAATGCGCCACTCTCATCCAGAAGCAGAAAGGCAGAAGGAGTCTGCCAGTAAATCTCCTGCAGGGCTTTTTGACTTAAGTGCAATCCCCACATGGTCAGCTCAGGCTTTCCAGAAAAACGAAACTCCCGACTTTCAATCCACTGCATATAGGCCCGCAGAGTGTCGTCAATATAAGCTTCCGTCTTGGTCTTTTCCAAAACCATATCGGTGGCAAACATAATCCGGTCCGCGTGACGTTCCATAAACTTTTTAGAACGACCACGCCATTTTGACATGGCCTCAAAGCCCTGCCGCTGAAAATCAGGATGGCCAAAGGAAATATCCGTATAGAGATTAGGATAGCGGTCAAAGAGCCAGGTCAAGCGTGCCAATCGCTTGGAGGTATTCTTATGCAGGCCAAAATGGGGCAGAGAAACCCGCAGATAGGGAAAACGCTCCATCACCCGCACAAATTCGTCGAAATACTTAATAAGATTCACATGAAAGAGAATCGGCAGTTGAGTTTTTTGCGCCCATTCGTAGATAGGCAGCATTTTTGGATCGTCAAGGGCCATCATATGAAAGGGTCCCTTACCTGTCCCAGCCCCATGGCCGAGATAAAGCTTGAGCCCGTCCGCCCCTGCCGTCACATAATCCTGCAGCAGCTTAAGATTGTTTTCATCCGGAGGATGAATGGTCACAAAAGCGCAAAAACGCTCCAGATAGGTTTTCTTCACCTCGATCAATAA
>CAXGWX010000012.1:0-32121 GCA_964013445.1 uncultured Bdellovibrionales bacterium
AAGAACGATGATGGCGACTAAATATACCTACGCTCATATAACTGGGAGGACTCAAAGAAAGCTTGGACTCGGCTTCTTTGTCTTCTTTTCGTGCATCGCCACGCACAAAAGCATCTTCGCATTCCATGCATGTATTGGCATCGGTAGTCCCAGAGCCCTCATCCAGAGTTGCTCTACGATGCGCTGCGGAAAATCGCAGACCTATGGTTCCAAATAATGGGTGCATAAAAATCCTCCAAACTCAAAAATACTTTTGCAGGAATCGAGCCAGCCGGTTAACAACGGGCGCAGCTCAATCTTTTCAGGGAGTTAAGTGCAATCCCCATAGAATGAAACACGCTAATTGATGCTCTTTTTGTGTCAGCCCATGGCACAAGAAGTGACAAGATGCTCTAAATGGATATCGCTAATCTGCTGAACTGGACGCCCCTCACCTCTTGCCGATGCGACAAAATCGATGAAGCTGACTCGTCAACCGTAATATCGCACATAGACGACATAAGGTGTGAGCATTAGTGTACCCAGCGCAAACCCTTTGATCCATCTCACCCCCCACAGGCTAAGAGCCTGCGGTAACACACCGTGATTCTTTGCGCCAATCAACCCAATAAAAAATGCTACTGGGATAAAATATCGTCCCTGCACACCGTGCAGATACGGATAATGCAAAGGAGTCCATGTGATGAAGAGCGCCATAAAAATACCGAGAATGGTCAAGAATACAATGGTCAACCAGGCCCAAGCATTTGTTGATAAACTTCTCTGAGTCCCGGCAGTCAATCCACCTGCAAGACACAAGGCAATAAAAGCGGCCATATAATAAAGATCTGGAAATGGTGTGTCATGATGCCCCAGGTTTCCCACAAACGTTTTAAAATAATATGACCACTGGGCAACAATCGATCGCAACAAAAAGCCCAGCCACTCTATTGGCTGAAACAATATAAAACCTATATTGGCCTCATAGGAGACACCCTCAATACGTTGATCTTTAAGAAAGACATTTTGTGAAAGATGCCAAAACCACAGAAGCGCTCCCCCACACACAAGAAGGAAACTCGACAAAGCTGCGCGAAAAACGTGACGGATATCTTTGTGCTCGCGGGCCACAACAAGAAAGCTTAAAGCTAAAGCGATATAGGGCGGTCTTGCTGTTGCCAGCAACCACAAACACAGGGCGCTAAAGTAAATCATATGCGGTGTTTTCTTGCTTGAACCTGAATCAATTACTCGTCCCAATAGCGCCACAGATAAAACGGCAAGACTTATCAAGAAGCCATCTTGGCTCACAGAGGCCATTTGCCCAAGTGACATGGGCAAAAGCAGAACAAGGCATAACCACCACTGCCCTTTGATGGATAGGCAAAGCCCCACAAATGAGAGACCGAGAACACAGAGTGATTGCAATATGCGACAAAAAATCAAGGTGTTTTCTATATTCAGCCCTAAGCCCTTCGCCAGAGCGATACCTAAAGATGTAGGCATATACAAAAAGGGTGGGTAAATGGATACATTTCGCGTATCCGTAAAGACATCGCCTGACCAATCGAGACCACTTGCACGCTGCTGCGCCTGAGATGTAACCTTGTTCTGCGAAAAAAACTTGAGTTCGTGATACACTGTGTCGAGTGGCATAATATTTTTATCCACCATCCCACCAACACTCCAATTACCGTCACCACGCAGCTCTTTCATGGGGAAAAACTCCCCCTGATAAACCTGGTATGCGCGCATAAAATGGTGAACCTCATCGGGAACTTGAAAGGCTGGCGTATACACGGACAAGAAGAGAAGTGCTGGGAAGGCACAACACGCAAAAACCACAGCCGGGCGGTTATTCCATGATAAAAGACCTATGAACTGCAATTGCTTCATCATGATCTGTCCAAACATATAATTCTCAGAAGAGCACAGCAATACGAAGAGGCAAGAAATGCACAACCTTTCTTTGAATCTTTATCGTAGGCAAGAAACAGCACGTTGAATTTTAACAATCTAATCTTTTCCATTGGAAGCAACTTTCGCCTGTGATTGAGTATGAAAGAGCGCAAAGGAAGCACACAACCATGGCCAAATTATTCGATATGCTCAAAGCCCAACCGGCGAAAGCACCGATTGGCGATCCACAAGAGCTGCAGGCCAAATTTAAATATTGGCGCAAACGCACCCTTATCGCCTCCATGGTCGGTTATGCGATTTTCTATTTTGTGCGAAAGAATTTTTCCATGGCCATGCCCTATTTTAATCAGGAGCTCGGCTACAGCAAAACCGATTTAGGGATGATTCTCTTTAGCTTCTCTATCATTTACGGTGTGGGGAAATTTGTTAACGGTGCTTTTGCTGATAGAGCCAATCCTCGCTTCTTTATGGCCATAGGTCTTTTAGGCTCAGCCATCGTCAACATTTTTTTTGGCTTGAGTTCGAGCTTGCTCTTCTTTGGCGTCTTTTGGCTCTTCAATGCATTTTTTCAATCGATGGGCTGGCCTCCCTGTGCTCGCCTTTTAACCTATTGGTTCAGCCGTAAAGAGCGAGGCTTTTGGTTTGGCTTTTGGAATGCCTCTCATTCGATTGGTGGAGCAGGCATTGTCATTCTCTGCGGCTACCTCATTCCCGTATTAGGTTGGCGCTCCGCCTTTTTCATCCCCGCATTCTTGGCGGTAATTACCTCTATATTTTTACTCTACGCCTTGCGCGATACCCCCGCATCCTTAGGCCTGCCACCTGCGGATAAAAAAGAACCCATCCTCACCGAAGAGGATACGCAAACCGGCGCTGCCCCAACCTATAAAGATATTTTCTTAAAGCATGTACTCTACAACCCACAGGTTTGGCTGATGAGCTTTGCAAATTTCTTTGTCTACATCGTTCGCATCGGTATTTTGGATTGGGCCCCCACCTTCCTTATGGAGGCAAAGGGAAGTTCTTTGGCGGAGGCAGGTTGGCAGGTTGCAGCCTTTGAAATCGCCGGTATCGGTGGTGGCGTCGCTGCTGGCGCATGGTCCGATAAAATAAGTGGTGGCAAACGTGGCCCCATCAATATTATTTTTTCTTTAGGCCTGCTCGCCTGTATCCTCGGCCTCTGGCTGGTTCCTCCTGGCGGTAAATGGCTCGACGGGCTGATGCTCATGGGGGCCGGATTTTTAGTTTACGGTCCGCAGCTTCTTGCGGGCGTCGCTGCTGTTGATAGCTCCTCTGCCGATGCGGCGGGAACCGCCACCGGCATGGTCGGACTTTTTGGCTATCTGGGCAGTGCCGCCTGCGCCTTAGGCACCGGGATCGCCGTCGATCGCTGGGGCTGGGACGGTGGTTTTCTTTTTTACGGTTCCGCCGCCCTTATTGCGACGCTCATTTTTGCCATATCCCTGACGATTGAAGGAAAAAGGCGCGCCCCGCACTAAGATTAAAAACTCAAGGGGGCGAGCGTTAAAAACAAAAGCTTAGTAAGTTCTTGTCCCTCTTAGCGTCGGCATTTTTTCTGCACACGCAAACATATCCTCGGCCATCCTAACACTCAAGACTGTTGATTTTAGTAACCAAATCCTTAAAGGCCTGAACATTGGAGACCGTATTACCGCCGCAGGACAGAATTCCAAGAGCCATGATTAAGGTGAAGAGCAAAGCAACTTTCATGGGGCATTCTGCTTTTCAAGGTTTATAATCTCTACCCCTAAGCAATGGGAATGCCGAAAGATGCCCCTGCGCTTAAACACAAGATAAGTCTTATCGAAGCAGTAAAAAGGCCCCAAAACTCCCCTACGCAAATGTGACATCTACCTGAAAAAAGAAGCATTTCTCCCCTTCCCAGGTGCAGCGAAAGGGCGTATAGGCCCCAGCCAGAGGTCGCATCGGTAGCCCTATAAGCAACCCAAGTTGCGCGACCAGGAAAGGTAAACAAGGCCATGAGTCCAGCACAGGTCCATGAAGATGACACACGCGGATGGATTGTTCCCGTCGGTGGTGCGGAAGACAAATTACGCGAACCTACGATTTTAAAAAGGTTTTTAGCTCTCTCGGGGCAAGAGAAAGCCCGTATTGCGGTGATCCCCACCGCCTCCCAACTCGAAGATACCCCAGGTCGCTACGAGCGCATCTTTAAGGATCTTGGCGCCAGTGAATGTAAGGCCCTCCCCTATGTGGAGCGCAATGATACGGAGAGAGACGACTGGCACGAGCTCCTCGAGGACGCCACCGGGATCTTTTTTACCGGCGGTAATCAGCTGCGACTTTCGACCATTTTAGGTGGAACCCGGGTCGCCAAAACCATTCGTCGCCGCAACGCCCAAGGCATCCCGGTCGGTGGAACATCCGCTGGGGCGGCCATTTTACCCGAACACATGATAGCCCACGGCTCCGTTGGCGGCACACCCACCGCCGGCATGGTTTCCCTGGCCCCAGGTCTTGGCCTGACCAATCGCTTTGTGATCGACCAACATTTCCGCGAGCGAGATCGACTGGGTCGCCTGCTCACCGCTTTGAGCTACAACCCCTTTGCGGTCGGTATCGGCATCGATGAAAACACTGCCGCTTTTATTTCGCCGGACAATGTTATTCAGGTTGTCGGTGCGGGCGCCATCACTGTGGTTGACGTTTCTTCTCTGGAACACAGTTCAATTGCGGCCGCCAGTGAAGGTGAATCCCTCTGCTTAACCAACGTTAAGCTGCACATTCTGCCTGAGGGGGCAACCTTCAATCTACAGACCCAAGAGGCTTTGCCACCAACACAAAGTGAAGATTAATTATTAACGCATAGAAAAGCGTAGAGGATAAGAGCTATGAAAATTATTGAAAAACGCATTTACCGAGGACCTAATCTCTACGCCCATTTTCCTGTGATTCGACTAACCCTCGATTTAGGTGAATTGGAAAAATGGCCCAGTGCCAAGGTGCCCGGCTTCAACGATAAACTTCTGGCCGCCTTGCCATCACTGGAAGAACATACCTGCTCCTACGGTGTGGCTGGAGGTTTCGTGCGACGCCTCAAAGAAGATGAAGGCACTTGGATGGGACACATCCTTGAACACGTGGCGATTGAAATTCAGCAACTGGCCGGTGCGAAAGTCACCTTCGGTAAAACCCGCTCCGCCGGTGAAGAAGGTGTCTATCACGTGATCTATGCCTATGAAGAAGAGCGGGTCGGATTGGCCGCCATGGAACTTGCGATGCAACTTCTCGGGCATATCCTGCGGGAAACCATCGAACTCCCCCATTTCAAAGCGGATGAGGATTTTGATTTCGGCGAAGAACTCAATGGAGTCATCGAGTTTGCTCAACGCCGGCAGCTTGGCCCCTCAACCGCCTCCCTGGTTAAAGCGGCTGAAGAGCGGGATATTCCCTGGTTGCGGCTTAACGATTACTCCCTGGTGCAGTTTGGTCATGGCAAACATCAACAGCGTGTGCAGGCGACCATCACATCTCAGACCCGGCATATTGCGGTAGAGATTTCTTCTGACAAAGAAGAGACCCATAAAATCTTAGCGGATTTAGGGCTGCCCGTTCCCCATCAAGAACTCGTGCGCAACCCAAAGGCTGCCCTCAAAGTGGCTAAGCGCATAGGTTACCCCCTGGTGATCAAACCCTATAATGGCAACCATGGTCGCGGCGTCACTCTGAATATTGAAAATGACGAACAGGTCATTGCCGCCCTTGAGAATGCTCAAAAGCACGCCCGCACAGCGGTAATGGAAACCATGATTGCCGGCTTCGACCATCGTATGCTGGTTGTCGACGGTAAGCTCGTGGCCGTATCGAAACGCGTTCCTGGCCATGTGGTCGGTGATGGCAAGAGCACCATTACAGAACTCGTCGATGTCGTTAACAGCGATCCTCGCCGTGGAATTGGTCACGAAAAAGTTCTGACCCGAATTGAACTCGACTATCAGGCCCAGCGTTTGCTCGAAGCAGCAGAGTACAGTGCGGAGACCGTGCTTAAAGAGGGAGAAATTTTCTACCTGCGCTCCACCGGAAATCTATCTACCGGCGGAACAGCCATCGACATGACCGATGAAGTTCATCCTGACAACCAGGAGATGGCCATGCGTGCAGCCAAAGCTGTGGGCCTCGATGTTGCTGGTGTTGACTTCATTACGCCGGACATTACCCGCTCCTATAAAGATCTTGGCGGAGCAATTTGTGAAATCAATGCAGCCCCCGGCTTTCGTATGCACGTTGCACCAACAGAAGGTAAACCCCGGGATGTGGCAGGCCCTGTCATGGATATGCTCTTTCCTCCTGGCACCCCTGCACGGATTCCTATGGCTGCGGTTACGGGCACCAACGGCAAAACAACAACCGCTCGTATGCTTGCCCACATTCATAAAATGTCGGGCTGCACCGTTGGCCTGGCGACAACCGACGGCGTCTATATTGACGGTGTGCGCACTGTCGAAGGAGATATGACCGGACCAAAGTCGGCGCAAATGATCTTACGAGATCCAGATGTGGATATGGCGGTTCTGGAAACCGCACGCGGCGGACTCGTGCGCTCCGGCTTGGGCTTCCGCACCTGTAACGTTGGCGCCGTACTCAATGTTGCAAGCGACCATCTTGGCCTTAAGGGCATCAACACCCTTGAAGATTTGGCGGAGGTTAAACGAATTGTTCCTGAAATCGCCCGCGACTGTGCGGTGCTCAATGGAGACGATATGCTCTGTCTCAAAATGGCAGACCATACCAAAGCTAAACGCATCGCCTACTTTACCATGAATCCACGCAACGATTTGGTTCGCCAACACATTCAGGCTGGCGGATTGGCGGCAGTTCTTGAAGAAGGCATCAATGGTCATATGATTACGCTTTATGATGACGGCGCCCATATGCCACTGCTCTGGACCCACCTTGTTCCCGCAACCATGGAAGGCAAGGCTCTACATAATGTAACAAACGCTATGGCAGCGGCTGTGATGGCCTATGCCATGGGTGTTAAAATGGAAAACATTCGTCAGGGGCTACGCACATTCGACACTTCCTATTTTCAAGTTCCTGGACGACTCAATATTTTTAATGAGCTTCCTTTCAAAGTCATCCTCGATTACGGACACAACCCTTCTGCAATTAAATGCATGGTTGATCTTGTTGAAAGACTCGACGACGAAGGCAAGCGGATCTGTGTCCTTGCCGCTCCCGGTGACAGGCGAGATGAAGATATTCTCAATATTGCAAAAATGGCAGCCCAAGGGCCCTTCGATAAAATCATTGTTCGACGTGATGACCACCCACGCGGACGTGATCAGAATGAGGTACCAGAGCTGCTGGAAAAAGGTTTAAAAGAAGCGGGCTTCCCTAAAGAGAAGATTGAACGCATCGCCGATGAGCAGGAAGCAGTAAACCGGGCACTCATGCTGGGGGAGCAAGGAGATCTGATCCTTATTTTTGGCGACAACATCTCACGCTGCTGGAAGCAAATCACAAAATTCAAAGATCAAAGTGAAGAGCTCAAGACTGCTGAAGGTAATGAAACGATAACAAATGTTATTCCCTTAAGTACTAACCTTACAAACCAGCAGGTTAATCTTGACGCTGAGGTCATTTCCGATGCCCGGGGTGTCCGTCTGGCTCGTGAGCTTTCAGACTAATGAAGGTCGAAGATGTACGTCGGCTGACCGGGCCGAACCTACAAACCCGGCTGGCTGCCGCAACCGCCCAGCTGCGCTTTGAGGAAAATGAATCTCCCGAAGAGATTGTACGCATCTGGAAGCAGGAATTAAAAACCCTATGTGCCCATCTGCCATTTGACTCCACTCGAACAACCGAGAGGCATTTTAAAAACGGCGCGTCCCTCACCATGGAAGCCCCCATCGACGTTCTCTATACGGCGGTGGCGGCCATGGAAAAATCTCTGGAAAGAACCCAGGCCCTGCTCAACAAGCAAGAGCCGGAAAACATCGATACCATCGTAAACGAACTTGAAAAGGCCTTAGAGGAAGAACAAAACCCGGCACTGCTGGCGCTACAAGAAGAAGCGCAAAAACGCAATGTGCCCTTCCTTTGGGATGATGATTATGTATCCCTTGGCTATGGACGCTACTCGCAAACATGGCCCGCTCGGCAATGCCCAAAGGTTACAGATCTTCCCTGGGAGAATTTTAAATCTATTCCCATCGCCATCATCACCGGCACCAACGGCAAAACAACCAGCGCCCGACTTTTGGCGCGCATGGTCTATGAGTCCGGGCTAAGGGTTGGAAACTCTTCAACCGACGGTATCCATATCAACGGCCAGAGTCTGGAAGAAGGCGACTGGACCGGTCCCGGTGCAGCCCGCACAATATTACGTCATCCGGAAGTTGAATGCGCTATTCTCGAAACTGCCCGCGGAGGAATTTTACGCCGCGGCCTGGGCGTTGACCTATGTGATGCGGCGCTCGTGACCAACGTCCACAACGACCACTTAGGGGATTATGGCATCAACAGCATCGAGGATATGGCGGAAGTTAAAGGTGTGGTTTACTCCATCGTACAAGAAAAAGGGCAGCGGGTTTATAATATCGATGACCCCTACGTACAAAGCTTGGCCAACAGATCTTCTGCCACAAAGACCCTAACCTCGGTCAAGGGCTACAGCACAGAGTTGCAAGAGCATGTGGCAAATGGCGGTGCATGTGCCTACCTTGAAGAGGACGAACTCATTTACCAAAACAAGACGCAGCGCATCGTGCTGGCCAACGTCAAAGAGATGCCATTGGCACAAGATGGGGCTGCCCTTTATAATATATCTAACGCCCTTGGCTGTCTCTCCCTGGCCCTTGCCCTCAACATTAAAGCGGACGCCATAGAGCGCGCATTAAAAACCTTTGGCGCAAAACCTGACGACAATCCTGGTAGGGGAAATTGCTTAACCGTCAATGGTGTGCGTGTGCTTCTCGACTTTGGCCACAACCCTCACGGCGTGCGTGCCGTCATGCAAATGGGGAACGCTGCCTTAACATCCGGACAGCGTATGAGCGTTTGTATTGGGCAGGCAGGAGATCGATCTGACACTGATATCGCTGAGCTGGCAGAGGTTATCGAAGCGGCAAAACCCGCCCATGTTTTCCTGCGAGAAATGCCCGAGCAATACTTACGTGGTCGTCAAAAAGGTGAAGTCATCGAAGTTTTTAAGAATGCTTTTCTGGAAAAAGGCATGGACGCTGGACAAATCACATCCGCTCTCAGCGAAATTGAAGCGCTCAAGCTTGGATTGGACTGGGCAGAGCCTGGAGACTTTGTGATTCATCTGGTTCATATGGAACGCCAAGCCATCAAAGACTACTTCGCTACACTTGATATCAACTACTAGTTTTCTTGCCCTGGCGTGACCTCGGTCACAATCTTCCCCCCCTCTTTGTGATCCACATCACAAAACCCAATAAAAACAGGACCTTACGCTATTTTTTTCAGCCCGGATCGCGGCCACCGCGTAAGACTAATCAACAACACAACCATGCTTATCAAGGAAGCCCTCATGCAAAAAATTCTTAACTGCCCCATCATGATTGTCCTCATCATCTCTCAATTCTTTTTAAGTGCCTGTGGCAGTGAGCAAGATCTCTATTTTGAAAATGCCCAAATCAGCGGCAATGAAACCACCGATGGGCTTGAAGCAACCTATGGCGGCACCAACCAAAATGGTTTGCGCCTGAACAACCTGCAGGTTCTTGAAAAGATTGTTGTACCCTATGTTGCTAACGAGCTGGGCATTGAAGACATTGAAGAAGAAGAAGACTCATTCTTCTCCTACGAGGGAACAGATCTGATCCCTAGTGTGAACATTGGCATGAAGTCCTTTGAAATGGACATCAATATTAATGAAGACACTGCGAGCTTTGACATTCTCCATGGTGGCTTGCTCGAAAGTGTTTTCGACCTTGATAGCTGGGACCCGACCCTCATCACCTATATCCGTATCGGTGACTCTATCGAGTTTAATCCGGAATTTTCACTCAAAGATCTTAAAGCCACGCTGGTCGCCTCTCTTAAAGCGGATGCCATCAAGCATCGAGTACAAATTGGCCATATCGAATCAATTGAAGTCGAATTAACGGATGCGGTTGTCATTTCCGATGGACTCACTTGGGCCTATGACTTGGCTTGTAAAATTGTGAACTGGGTTGCACCCGCGATGTGTGACGACAGCGATGACTGTATTTCGTCAATCCTTAACAACGCCATGCGCACATATCCGATTGCCCAAAAAACAATCAAATCACTTATCAACGATAGCTTGGAAACAGCTTTGCAAATCAGTGATGACATCAGCTATTCAGAGCACCCATTTTCTTACGACATCGGATTATCGAAACTTAAGCCAACACATCGTCCTGATATCATGTTCACCCAATGGTCAACCGTTCTTGAAGGGACCTACAGTGCTGCTGACGCGAGCTGCGAGCCTGCACTTTATCATAACGAATCAACCGCTTACTATGATCCAAGCCGCCATCTTCCAGATGATGCTCCTTCCCTAGGTGCCATCGACTTGGTTGTTCCTTACGGCCTCCTTGCTGATGCTATTGTTCTATTGGCAAAGTCTGGGAAATTCTGTGAAAGCCACAATCTTCCTTGCGGCGCCAAAGGCATCGAGTTCCAGGTTGTACCTTCGGGTCGTGTACGCATTCTTCCTGGTGAAACAGCAGAACGTGCAGAACTGGAAATGCCTTTTCGTATCGATCTCTTTGATGGAGATGAAAGATTATCGAGTTCCCTGGAGGGAGCCATTGCCTATGCGCTTCGCGGCTCAATCGACAAAAGAAAACAAGAGTTTCAGATTGGTTTTGGACGCCCTCGTATCTCCAGACTGGAAGGAACAGCCAGTACTTCATGCGGCACGCTCGATGCCAGCACCATGATAAGTTTCTTAAACCCAATCCTCGGGCATCTTAAAATTGCCCCCATCACCCTCCCTAAGACCATGGGACTTACCGGCAGCCCTGAGGAGCCCAACAGCATGTATCTTGATCTTGTTGATGTGCAGTTTCAAAACACTGCTGTACGCTTTGCCAGCGATGTTTGTCTCACCCCTTCTGGATTTTCCTGGGCAGGGACAAAAGAAGACCGCTGTGTCGGGGCACCTAAATACTCCCTCGGCGCATTCTCAAGCACCGACTCGGCCAGCACGAAACCTGGGTTTTCTCTCAAATAGTATGGCCCCCACCATGTTGCCGCCCTTTTTAGGGCGGCAACGAACTCATACCCGATAGAGCAACATCAAAACCCTATCCCTCAGCCATGAAGGCAAAAGCCAACGCAATCCAATCGCCACACGCTGACTCAAAGGACCAATAGAATAACGATGCCGCGGTGACCCGCTCTGAATAATCTTTCCCAGGAGCTCTGCCAAAAGCTGCGGGTCATAACCTTCGCTTTCATCCTTGGCCATGACCGCAATCGCCCGATCACAACGCTGCTTATAAGATGAATCCTCGTTGCTTTGCGCTGAAACCACTCTACTCTCGGAAAAATTGGTGCGAAAATCACCTGGCTCAACAACAACAACCTTAATACCATAAGGCTGCACCTCCATCCGTAACGCATCGGATATGGACTCGAGGGCATATTTAGAAGCGGAATACATGCCCTGAAAAGGCAGAGTCACCAAACCACCGAGAGAAGAGATATTTATCATGAGGCCAAATTTTTGTGTTCGAAAGGTAGGCAAGACTGCCCGGCAAACGCGCAACACACCAAAGAAATTCGTATCAAAAAGAGCCTTGGCTTCTTCTACAGAAGTGTCTTCCACCGCCCCCGCAACCCCCATACCCGCATTATTTACAACCACATCAATACACTTTTCCCGCTCCAGAATAAAATGAACCGCCTTTTCTACAGACTCCTGAGAACAAACATCCATCGGGATAAGCTGGGGTTGGGAGTGGTCTATCGCTTCTTGTGGAAATTGTGCTCGACGACTGGTGCCGTAAACACGATGCCCCTGCTCTACCAAGTGTTTGGCGCATGCTTTGCCAAAACCGGCAGAAGCACCGGTTATCAGAATCACCTTAGACATCTTTCCCCCGCGCCCTTCTAAAAGAATTTATCAGCAAAAGCGAGATCTCTTTGCTCAAGAAGCAAGGAAAGCCATGCTTCTTCAATTTGCATGCAAGCCCACTCAGGTATAGGTTTCCTACAACAAGGACGAACATCATATGCAAGCAAGCAACGAAGATGTACTCAAGAAGGTTGGCGCCGAGATGGTGGGCACCTTTGCCCTCGTCTTTGCCGGATGTGGTGCCATCATGGTTAATACCATCAGCAACGGTGCTCTTGGACATGTGGGTGTAGGATTGGTTTTTGGCTTGGTCATCACCGTGATGATCTATGCCACCGGGCATATCTCCGGAGCGCATTTCAATCCTGCCGTAACCCTGGCCTTTGCCTCCGTCGGCCGTTTTCCCTGGCGACAGGTACCCGCCTATATACTTGGGCAATGCACTGCTGCGCTCTTAGCCTCGACAATGCTTTATGTGCTCTTAGACCCGGTTGCGCATATGGGCGCGACAATACCTTCAGGATCGACGACTCAGTCGCTCGTCCTTGAAGCCATTCTTACTTTCTTTCTCATGTTTGTTATTACCGCCGTGGCCACGGACGGCAGGGCCGTTGGTGAAATGGCTGGCTTGGCTATTGGCGGTACTGTTGCCTTGGCCGCTATTTTTGCTGGACCTATTTGCGGCGCTTCCATGAACCCGGCCCGCTCTCTTGCTCCAGCTTTAGTCGACGGCAACTTAAGTCATCTTTGGATTTATATCCTTGGACCTGTCGTTGGTGCTCTCCTTGGTGCCTGGACCTATCGATTGGTGCGTTGCACAGATGAGAACCAAAGCGCTGCGGATGGATGCTGCTGATGACGAAAAAAAACGGCGTGCTCTTTTTGTGTGTGGCGAACTCTTCGCGTAGTCAAATGGCTGAAGGCCTGGCCAGAGAAATCACCTCAGGAGAATTAGAAATCTTTAGCGGAGGCTCAAGTCCAACCTCTGTAAATCCGGCAGCCATAGCCGTCATGAAAGAGATTGGCATTGATATCGAGCAGCAGCATTCAAAATCGATACAAGAGGTCCCAGAGGAACGCATTGGCACGGTGATCACACTCTGCGCCGAAGAGGTCTGTCCTGTTTTTTCCGCCGATGTCCAAAAAGAACACTGGCCCTTTACCGATCCTGCCGCCGCCAAGGGCAGCCAGGAAGAAGTGCTGAGTGCCTTCCGGCAAGTTAGGGACCAAATCCACGAAACCCTTCTCCAGTATTTCAAAGGCAAACCTCTATAATATTCTACGCAGCCCATTGAGAAGACGCAGCGCAGATGTTATGCGCTAAGCATGCCTGTACCAGATTTTTTCAATAAATTACGCCCTTATAAAACGGTTCTGAAACGCACCAAGCCGCCGGCCACACTGCCCGGTGAATTACTTTATGTGCGTGGATTGGTCGGTGAACGAAAGCGTGTACTTATAGATGCGAGCGGCGACACACACACGATGACCGACAAGATTCTGCAAAGTACCTACAAAATGACCAATGCCAAAACCGCCAAAACACTTATCGAAGAACATTGGGCCGATGCCAAGCCCAAACAAACACCGAAGTCGTAACCGATGTCTCAACACGGCTTCGCAGAGCTCAACGGTTTAGATATCAATGAGCATATTGAAAAAGAATTTGCGATCGACGGCATTGTCGAACCAACCGAAGTTCAAGCCTTAGCCATTCCGGCCATATTGGCGGGCAAGCATACCATTTTACATTCAGGTACGGGTACGGGAAAAACACTGGGCTATTTGCTTCCAGTTTTACAGCGCCTACAAAACCCTGAACAGGGTCGGTGCGTGGTGATGACCCCAAACCCGGAATTGGCCATGCAATCCTATCGCGTCGCCAATCGCTACAAAGAAGAAAACATCAGCAGCGCATCGCTTATTCCGAGCGTGACAGCGAAGCGACAAAAAGAGCGACTCAACAAAAGCACACGTGTCGTTATAGGAACAGCCGGACGCATTTTAGAACTCTACGCCAACAAGAAGATGAAAAATGTCACTACCATCGTCCTGGATGAGCCGGATCCGATCCTCACCTCTAAAGGCGGAGATTTTCTCCGTGAAATTCTCTCCAGACCCGAACCCAAGGTGCAGCTTATTCTCGCCACCGCAACCTTGGGACCACAGACAAAAAAACTCATCGAAGAGGTGATGAAGGATGACTATGTCTTGGTCAAACCCAAGACCAATCCGGTCAATACCCAGATCAAACATCGCTTCATCAGTGTCAAAGGTGAAACCGGCAAAGATGTATCTCTCGCGCGCTTCATCGAAGAAAACCGCTGCAAGCGGTGTATTGTTTTTGCCAACCAACCCCAAGCCATCAGACATCTCTATCGCTATCTTAACGACCATAAACTTAAAGCCGTAAGCATCAGCCGTGAACGTAACCGGGACCAATGCAAACAGGCCATCGAAGAGATCAAAAGCGCCAAGGCCCGGGTTTTGATCACCACCGACGCGGCGGCACGCGGCATGGACCTGCCGCAAATTGATTGGGTTTTACATTATGACCTGCCAAATACTGCCCAAGGCTATGTGCATCGCGCCGGGCGTACGGGCAGGGCCGGCAATACAGGAACCTCTCTGGCCATACTCACGGATAAGGAGCGGGGAAAATTTAAAACATTCTGTAAAACATTAGCCATTGAAGCCAAGCCTTTTCAAAGACAAAAAAACAAAAATGCCTAGAGCGATGTATAAGCTCTATGGCTGGGAGTGCTCACCCTACTCGAGCAAAGTGCGCTCTTACCTACGCTACAAAAATATTCCCTTCAAAGATATTCACCCAACCATCTTTGGTATGAAGGGCGTCATCGAAAAACGTCTGGGCTTTATGATGATGCCGATCCTCATTACCCCTGACGATCAAACCCTGCAAGACAGCAGCCATATCATCGACAGCCTGGAAAGGGCCTACCCAGAGCGCTCTGTTTTCCCTGCAACGCCAAAACAAAATCTGGTCTCCTATCTTTTTGAGCTTCTGGCCGACGAGTGGCTGCCCATCATCGCCATGCATACCCGCTGGAACTCCCATGAAAACAAAATCTTTGCTCAAGGCGAATTCGGTCACCGGGCCCTGCCTTTTCTACCGCGCTTTATCACCAATGCCATCGGCAAGCCGATCGCCAAAAAGATGCAATCCTATTTGCCCGTTTTGGGCATTACAGAAAACACCATGCCGGAAATTGATGCCTGGATGGTGGAACTCTTTGGCCAACTCGATGCGCACTTTGCCGAGCACGACTTTCTTCTGGGAACCCAGCCCTGCCTCGGCGATTTTGCCCTCTACGGTCCGCTCTACGCCCATGTCTGGCGTGATCCAAACTGGCGCAGCAATTTTGAGAACTACAGCCATCTCAATGCCTGGCGGCAAAGACTGGGCGCACCGCAAGAACTAAGTGGTTCTTTTTTAAACGACGATGCGGTGCCTCAAACCCTTTGGCCCATCTTAGAACGAATGTTCAAGGAACAATTCCCCACCCTCGTTGAAACCGTGCGCCGCATTGACCAATACCTCGATGAAAACCCGCAGCCCAAACGCTTTCCGCGGGGCTTAGGCAAGCTGGAATTTACCTTAGGCAGGGCGAAGGAACAGCGTACGGTGATGACCTTTCAACAATGGATGCTACAGCGCACTTTAGATTGCTATCAGAAGACCACAGCTAACGAGAAAGAAAGTGTGGACCGGCTCCTGCATGAATTCGGTGGGCATGAAGCCATGCAAATCAAACCCAAATACCGCTTAACCCGCAAAAACTTTCGGGTGGTACCGCAATAATCTCTATTTTTACTGCAAAAACGTTTAGTAAAGTTCTTCGCAACGTTTGCGCAAAGCAAGAAGCAAATTCAACATATTCTTTGCCCGCACCGAGTCGATGACAAAATGAGGCAAGATGCCGCCAAGCTCCGCATGATTCGTATAAGTTAACACCGAACCCTTGCCCCTTGGCCCGGCCTCGAGATGCCAATCCCCGTAGAGGTTTTCAATTCGCACCACACCGTCGGGCACCTTTGGCTTCTCGCGCGAAACCGCCTTAAAGTCAGAGCGCCAAACCCGGGTCCGCCCTTCCCCTTCCGGCCAAGTGGTGGCTTCTAAGAGCATATCCCGGTCGCTGACCACCGGCACCGCATTGACCTGGTAGACCAAAGTATAGACGCGGCCATTGGCCAGGACTTCCTTTTCGAGCAGCTGGCTGGTTTTGCAATTAGGCACAAAATGAACTTGATTGGGGATATCGGTTAAGACCTTGGCCACTTCTTCGACACTAAAATCCAAATTAATGATACCACGCAGCTTGGCCGCACCACTCCCCGGTTCGTCCTGGGAGAAAACCACAATCCCCGCTGCCTTTTCTCGCACTTCCCAAGCTGCCGCTGCGCTGGCCTCTGAGGAGAGCACCACAATGGCCGTAAAAAGCGTCGCTGTAGAAACGGACCAGATACAGCGCTGAGAAGAATATTTCCAATGAGGCCCCATTTCTCTGGTTTTGCCGAATTCGCGGCAGAAACACAACTGCTCCTCCCTGGGGTTTAAAAAATATTTGATCTTCAGGCTTTGCACTTAGGGTAATTTCTGCTTTATGGGCCCGCACATAGGCCTGTTCTCGCAAAAGGACAGGGCAAAACAACCTGCCGGCAAGAATGTCGGCCCAAGTGAAAAGAGGACCAACATGTCCCAATACCGATCTACCCCCGTTGCCTCAACGGAAATGCCCAAGGGCATTCCCTATATCGTCACCAACGAAGCCGCCGAGCGTTTCTCCTTCTACGGCATGAAGGGCATCCTGGTTATCTTCATGACCAAATATATGATGGATTCGAGCGGTAATCTCGACGTGATGAACGACGAGCAAGCTCGACAGTGGTACCATACCTTTACATCTGCAGTTTACTTCTTTCCGATTCTCGGCGCCCTTATCGCTGATACCCTTCTTGGCAAATACCGCACCATCATGTGGCTCTCGGTGGTTTACTGCTTTGGTCATTTTGCCTTAGCCCTCGATGAGACCCGCACCGGGCTCTTCATTGGTCTGTCTCTGATTGCCATTGGCTCCGGCGGTATCAAACCCTGCGTTTCTGCCCACGTTGGCGATCAATTCGGCAAGACCAACGCCAATCTTTTAGAAAAGGTGTTTGGTTGGTTCTATTTCTCCATCAACCTTGGCGCGTTTATCTCGACCCTGCTCACTCCATGGCTGTTGGCCAACTATGGACCCGGCTGGGCCTTTGGTATCCCAGGGGTTCTCATGGCGCTGGCGACCCTCTTCTTTTGGATGGGTCGTAATGTTTTTATTCATATCCCAGCAGGCGGCATGGACTTTATTCGTGAAACCTTCTCAAAAGAGGGCTTAGGATCAGTCGGTAAGCTCTTTATCATCTACGCCTTTGTCGCCATGTTTTGGGCACTCTTTGATCAGACGGGTTCAGCTTGGGTGCAACAGGCGGATCGCATGGATCGGCACTTTTTAGGGGTTGAATGGCTGCCCTCACAGATTCAGTCCATTAATCCGATCATGATCATGATCTTCATTCCAATCTTTAACGGCATCAAGGCCCTTAAATGGCCCGGCATCTACCCCCTTATGAATAAGGTATGGGCCCTTACACCATTGCGAAAAATTGGTATTGGTTTTTTCCTGACCGTTCCTGCATTTTTGCTGCCGGCTTGGATTGAAAGCCAACTCGATGCGGGCGCGAGCGTCAACATTTCACTGCAACTTTTGGCCTATGTGATGATCACTGCGGCGGAAGTGTTTGTATCCATCACCTGTTTGGAATTTTCCTATACCCAAGCACCAAAGAAGATGAAGTCGCTGGTTATGGGACTTTTTCTTTTGAGCGTATCGCTTGGCAATATTTTTGTGAGTATTGTCAATAAAGTCATTCAAAACGCCGACGGCAGCTCAAAGCTCGCAGGCGCCGATTACTATCTCTTCTTTGCCGGAGCGATGGCGGTGACCGCAGTGCTTTTTGTCCCTGTGGCCATGTGGTACAAGGAAAAGACCTATATCCAGGACGAAGAAGACGCGGAGCCAAATCCGGAGCCAACGCCGGCCTAAAGAGCGCTTTTTTTAGCGGTGACTTCGGGGTGGCGTTAACGCGTTTTGCATGGTGATTACCGGCGGCAAAGTATCCACCAATTTGCGGCTGCCACTGGTCTCAACCCGATCGGGCTGCAGCTTATTTTTCTTGGCGTCTTCCGCAGCTTTCTTGGCCATGCCTTCACGCAAGGAATGCTCATAATAACGGCCAAGGTTGTCGTAATCTCTGCTGGCTAACAAACGAAATGAACTTAAAAATCCCATACCCAATCTCCTTTAAAGATATACAATTTAAAAGAGCCAAATGGTGGGACTGCTCCGTGGTTTGTACTTAAAATTATCGCAAAGGCCTGTCAAAAGTTGCCAGAACCTCAATAACTTCTGTAATTTTAAGTTATTAGCCTATGGTTCGTACTCGTAGGCGCCCATATCGATATCGGCGCTGGCATCAACATCACCGTCCTGAATGCGAGCATTCCCGTCCCGATCAAGGGTACCTAAGGCCAAAGTATTGTCCCCCGCATCGATGGCCGGTGAGGCCTCCTCTAAGGAAAGATTATCCGCTGCCGCATTCACATACAAAGGATCCAGCGCCAACACCCCACCATTGCCCGAGTAATCACCACTCTCCAGGATACAATATTGGACATCCGGCGCCCCGGAGTCGGCAACAACTTCCGAGCCGGTGTGGTTCCAAAAAAGCGAATTGTAAATTTTGGTGGTTTCAAGCCCTGCATTAGAGCCTACCCCCTTATTGGTATGAATGGCCTCACCATCACCACTGGCCCCATTATTTGAAAAAGAACAGGAAGCAATCATCGGATAGGAATTAAGGTTGGCAATCGCACCCCCATCACCGGTGCTGGCGTTACGGCTAAACATACTGTTTTGAATCATCAAAACACTTTCGTTGTCTGTCGAGGCGCCGTCCGTATTGTTATTAAAAATCGCACCACCATCACCACCATTGGATTCATTATTGATAAAACTCGTTTGCGCTACCAGGGTCGCATCACTCGACGGCATATCATTATAAATCGCACCACCAGATGAACCGGACTGATTTCCCGTAAATGTGCAACCGGTGATGCTCGGTGAGCCTTCATTATAGATCGCGCCACCATGGGCAGCAGAGGTGTTGTTTTCAAAAAGAGTATCGGTCAGCGTTGGATCTGAAATCTCATTATAAATTGCGCCACCATGACCGGTACCATCCAGAGCAATACTTGAATTGGCGCTAAAGGTGCAGGATTCAATTGTTGTCGCGCTCGCATAATTATACATGGCGCCACCTTGCTTGGCTTGATTGTTGGTAAAAGTAATATTCTTTAAAGTTGGCCAATCCGAATAGAGATAAATACCTCCGCCCTGGCCACGGGCGCCCGAGCCATCCGCATAACCATCCCGTACCGTAAAGCCATCGAGCACAGAGCTTTCATTAATCAATTGGCCATCCTCAGTGATCACCACATGATAAACATTATCGGTGCTCTCGCTTGCGGTACCAATATCGCCACTTAAGATCGTTTCATAAGTGCTCACGTCGCGCATTGAAAGCTGGTGTTCACAGCCACGAAACCCACCGTAAATTTCGATGTTGTTGCGCAAAACAAAGCTCGCATCGCGGCCACTGCCATCGTCTTCCGGCTTATAAGTCCCCTCTACCACCCAAACACTTTGATTCGCCGCCATATCTTCTAAGACTTCATATAGATTATTGTAGGCCTTGGCCCAGGATGTACCATCCCCGCCATCGGCGGCATCCCCATCGACAAAGACCGTATCCGGGGGTAAGGCGCCAGGTGCCACCGTATTATCGCAGCGGCAGGCATAGGAACCGGTTGTATCCACGCAGAAACTATCCTCCTGACAAGCGTGGGTTCCTTCGACGCACTCATCAACATTCTCGCAGGTCGGCGCGCTGCCGGTCCATTCCCAGGTATCGCCACAGGTGCGGGTGGCGCTGCCATCACTTAATGCGTAGCCTTCTTCGCAGGCGTAGGTCGCCACCTTACCTCCCGCATTGTCCACCACGTTGACCGTGCCGTTGGCTGGTGCACTTAATTCTTCACAAATATTCTCGTCACAGGTGGTTCCATCTCCATGATAGCCATCAGGACAGGTGCAGGTATAGGCACCGTCCGTATTGGCGCAGGTGGCCAAATCGTCACAATCATCACTGCCGTCGCTGCACTCATCAATATCCGTGCAATCACTGCCACTGCTCAAACCATCCCCCGTATAGCCAGAGGGGCAAGCACAAGTGTAATTGCCGGAAGTGTTGGTGCAGGTCGCCGTGCCCCCACAGTCGTCGGTTTCCAAAGTGCACTCATCGATATCCACGCAAGCATCGTCGCTTAGCTCAAAACCGTTGTCGCAAGCACAGGTAAAAGAGCCGGCAGTGTTTTGACAGTGAAGTTCCGCTGCACAGTCATCGGTCTCTAAGGTACACTCGTCGATATCCGCACAAGCATCATCCACAAGCTCATAACCACTCGCGCAGGTACAGGTATAAGAGCCCTCCGTATTGGTGCAGGTGGCGCTTTCCGGGCAGGGCGAAGTGTCCCGGGCACATTCGTCAATATCCACACATTCCCCATCCGTATTCATGCCATTACCGAGCTCACACAGATCGCCCTCCGCCGCGCAGGCCAAAACTTCTGGATCACAACCAAATTCACAAGCCACCGTTGTTTCCGTATAAACACATACATCGTTTTCACAGACTCCTGTTTCGCCATAGCTTTGCAACTCTGTGGGGGAGAGGCAGGAGTTGGCAGGCGGCGTTTCGCACACCCGACAAGAGGAGCCCATCCCCGCCACGGAAGCCTGTTTGCACTGGGTTAGGCCGAGCAAAGCCAGGGCAGAAAGCATGGTCATGAGCGCTCTTAAAAGCCCTTTGGTTGGTGATCGCTGAATCTTCATCTTCTCATTCCTCCAGCCCAAGCATACTTTCCTGCGCCTGAATAATTTTCCCTTTAATATCAGTCGGTTTAGGCGCTCTTGGCATTATCTACACGGAGCATAGCTGCTTTTCTCCCGCCTTGCAAAACCCTTGAAAGCGGATAATACTTTTCGGGTTACACATCTTTTTCATGTGTCGAACGGAGCTTGATTGCAATGCAGAAAAAGCCTCTTTCTCTTCTCCCTTACTTCTGTTTTTTGTTTCTTCTTTTCAATATCTTATCTTGTTCGAGCTGTGGCAAAAAAGAATCGGCCTGCAGCGGCGAAGCTTGTAACTTTATCACCTGTAATACGGAAGCGGACTGCCCTCATCCTTTGGTCTGCGTGCAAGGACTCTGTGGTTGGTCCTGCACCATCGATGGGACGTGTAAATGTGAAAGCGACGATGACTGCAAAACCGACTCTTTTTGTGATGGCTACTCCACCTGCCTCTACGGTGAATGCTCCGAAACACAGCCTTCATGCTTAGGAGCCACCGCTTGCTGCGATGCGGATGCGGAAACCTGTACCTGTTGCGGCGATTGTACCTGCGAAAGCGATGCAGATTGTGATGATGGAAATTTCTGCACTGGCGCCTCCACCTGCGTCGACGGTTCCTGTCAAAGCGCCGGAAACCCCTGCGATCTGGAAATGCCTTTCTGCGACGAACTTAACGACCGTTGTTATCGGGATGCGAACGCCTGTGAAAACAGCAGCCAATGCGACGATGGCAACTTCTGTAATGGCATGGAAATTTGTCATGAAGGCTACTGCAAAACCGGACAACCGCCTTGTGAAGAAGGCAGCAGCTGCAATGAAAGTATTGAGGCCTGTGAATGTGATGGGGATTGCGCCTGCGAAACCGATAGCGATTGTGACGACAATATTTTCTGCAATGGCGCTGAACAATGCCTCAACGGCAGCTGCATCAATGCGGGCTCCCCCTGCAATGGGGATTTTCCAACCTGTGATGAAGAGGCCAAAAGCTGCACATGTGTTGAAAACTGCAGCTGTGAAACCGATGCGGATTGTGATGACGGAAAATACTGCAATGGCGAAGAAACCTGTGGTGCCGACAATAAATGCGTAAGCCCTGGAAATCCTTGTACGGGAAGCACCTCAAGTTGTGATGAGCAAGCAGATCGTTGCGCCTGTTTCGGCGATTGTGGCTGTGAAAACAATGCGGACTGTCAGGATGGAAAATTCTGTAGCGGAGAAGAAAAATGTCTTGGCGGCTCCTGCGTAAGCCTCGGTTCACCCTGCGGTGGAAGCACAAACTATTGTAATGAATATGCTGGGCGCTGTGAATGCCTCGGCGACTGCCCGTGTACCACTTCGGCTGAATGCGACGACGGCCTCTATTGTAATGGCGCTGAGGCCTGCATTGATGGCGCCTGTGTCAGCACAGGAACTCCTTGCTCAGGAACAAACCTCGACTGCGATGAAGAAAGCAACACTTGCGAATGCACCACAAGCTGCTCCCTTCCTGAAAGCAACGACGAGGACAACGATGGTATTCTTAATGACGATGACGGAGAGGGCGATCCGGATGGAGACGCGATTCCAAACTATTTAGACGAAGATTCGGACGGAGATACGATTGCGGATAAAATTGAAGGCAACAGCGATCTGGATGAAGACGATACGCCTAATTTTCTCGACCTGGATTCAGACGGTGACGGGATCACAGACCAGGTTGAAGGCGATACGGACCCGGATGAAGATGGCCTCTACTCCGCCATCGATCCGGACAGCGATGGGGACGGCTGCAGCGATGCGCTTGAGGGCAGTGGTGATGTGGACAACGATGGCATCGCTAATTTCAAAGATCTAGACAGCGATGGGGATGGCATCCCGGATGCCAGTGAAGGCTGCGGCGATCCGGACGATGATGGCTTGCCCAGCGCCCTGGACACGGATTCGGATGGGGATAATTTGCCGGACGCAGATGAATCAGCCACCGACAGCGATAACGATGGCATTCCAGATTTTCTCGACCCGGATAGCGATAACGACGGTATTCCGGATGCGGATGAGGGCGGGGACGATACGGACAGCGATGGAGAGCCCGACTATCTGGATAGCGACAGTGATGGGGATGGCTTGCCGGATGCGGATGAAGGGGGAGACGATCCGGACGGGGATGGAATACCCAGCTTCCGGGATAGTGACTCTGATGGTGACGGCGAACCGGACAGCGATGAAGGCAGTGAAGATGTTGATTGTGATGGACTGACCGCCGCCAATGACAGTGATTCGGATAACGATGGCGTGCTCGATGCGAATGAAGCCTCTGGAGATACGGACAACGATGGCGTGCCTGATATTCTTGACCCAGATTCAAACAATAATGGAATTCGCGATGGCGATGAGGGCTGTGAACTGGCCCAAACCTGGAGCGAACTAAGCACGGGAAGTACGCAGGCCTGCGCTATCAGCACAGAGGGCGAAATCTTTTGTTGGGGGTTTTCGGACCACGAAAGCAATGCGCCAGTACCCGCACCGGAGCAAATTGGCGAACTCAGCGATTGGGCACAGGTCGGTGTCGGGGAGGGATTCGCCTGCGCTCTTAATGATGAACAAAAATTATTTTGCTGGGGCAGTGGTAGCTTCGGTGAACTGGGCATTGGCACTCCCTTGCCCAACAATGACCCAATTGACCCTTGCGCTGTCTATGAGGCCACACCGGATACCTCTGTCTTCAACATGGCACTAATGAACGGTCTCTTTTTTATACTCAGAGAGCCAGAAGGCGGCGTGGCTAAAGAAAGGCTCAATACTTTCTTGAGCACAAGAAATTTCCGACAGCTTGACGACGAGGCGTTTAGCATTTGCGACGAGAGTGGAGATGGCGCGCTCGATAGTGATGAATTTGTCGCTCTCGCCGATCTGTTTTACAATCCGGGGGCCTACACCACCCTGCCGGCCGCACAAACAAGTGCTTTGCCGCTCCCGGTTGGGGATGCCCAGTGGACGAGCCTTGCAGTGCAGCGATTTTTCTCCTGCGGCATTCAAACCGACAAGAGCTTGCGCTGCTGGGGAGATGTCTTGCGCCCCGAAGGCAATGCGACCCCTGCCTGGCAACCTGCTATGATTGGTTCACTCTACGATTGGCAAGAGGTCAGTCTTGGCGAACGCTTTGCCTGCGCCATCAGGGATAGTGATAACGCACTCTACTGTTTCGGCCAAAACAGCAATGGGGTTCTCGGTCTGGGGGTTGATGACAATGAACTTAGACTGGAGCCGACCCTCGTCGATGACAGCCGGGAGTACAAAACCGTCGCTGCCGGTGCCTATCACGCCTGCGCCATTACGACAGGCGGTGAACTATTCTGCTGGGGACAAAACGGTTTTCACGCCTTAGGACTTGGTGATGAAAGCGCCCACCTTGCTTTGAGTCCAACAAGGGTTGGAGAAGATTCGGATTGGGATAGTTTGAGTCTTTCCGGCCACAGCAGCTGTGCGCGGAAAGAGGATGGCCGTGTCTATTGCTGGGGCGGACTCGCCAGAGGCACCCTAAACGCCGACCATTACGATCTGGATCGGAACCGCCACGCAGAACTTCACAGCACCCCTGCCCTCCTGGAGCAGAGCAAAAATTTGGAAAAGTTCTCCTCCGGCAATCGCTACTACTGTGCCATCGACGAAACGCAGCAACTCTACTGCTGGGGTACAAATGATTGGGGCAATTACTTGGGAATCGATGATGTGGTGCATCAGAGTCCAACCCTGGCGGCGCCGACAAAAAGTTGGAAATCCCTCGTCGCCGGAGGAAGGCATACCTGTGCCCTCGATTTGGCAAATAAGGGTGCCTGCTGGGGAAATAGCAATAGCGGACAAATCGGCGGCCAGGGCACCGCATTTGCCCACACGCACAATGATATCGTTGGTGACTTTAGCCCAGCCAACACCCGCGACTTAAGTTTCAAAAAGCTCGCCGCCGGCACAGAGCACACCTGTGGCATCTCCTTTAGCGATAAACTCTATTGTTTTGGCGGCAACCAGAATGGGCAACTCGGCATCTCAAACCATGTCTACAGCCAAGCCACCATTGTCGCTGCGGAGGAAGATTTTATCGACATTAGCTTAGGCGAGAGATTCACCCTCGCCATTCGACGCGATGGCACCTTGCACAGCACGGGCAAGAATCATCTCGGTCAGCTCGGACTCGGAGACAGCAGCAATAAGGGTGAATTAACCCAAGTTGGCCAAAGCAGCGGATGGCAACACATCGGAGCCGGCGAAAGCCACGCCTGCGGCATTGATGCGGGTAAACTCTACTGCTGGGGAAGCAACAGCGATGGGCAATTGGCGCAAAACGATCTCAGTTCAAGCACCAGTCCACTCCAGGTTGGCAGTGCGGAAAATTGGCAGGCACTTTTCGTCGGCGGCCATCACAACTGCGCACGCAACGCAGATAAAGAACTCTACTGCTGGGGTGCCAACAGCGATGGGCAACTGGGCAACGGCGCCAACAGCGACAGCACCACTCTTGTGCTTCTTGGCAGCGCTAACGAATGGCAGGATATTGCCCTCGGCGCTTATCATAGCTGTGGTATCAAAACCGATGGGGGAGTCTTTTGTTGGGGACAAAATACATCGGCACAAGTGGGCAATGGTGATCAGGAAAATACCAATACGCCAGTGGAGGTGGATAACACTAAGGACTGGCAGGAAATTGCTGCGGGCATGGACCATAGCTGCGCACGAACAGCCTCCAACCGTGTCTATTGCTGGGGCAGCAACAATTCCGGACAGCTGGGCTTAACCCCTTACCACCGCATTGGACTAACGGCAGATCTGGCGAATAATGACCTCTGCCCTGATTACGGACCGAACGGTGCCAGCGCCACTCCCGCAGAATGCATCCAGGCTGACGACCCAGATCCGGTCAACCCTCCAACTTCTTCCGGCGAAGGCAATCCGGATGGGCCAAGTGATCCAAATGATCCAAATGATCCAAATGATCCAAATGATCCGGATTCAGAAGAAACAATAAGCTGCGGCTGCATATGTGGTGGCCAGGAAAACTGCGGCGTCACCTGTGATGCTCTTGCCAACAACCAACCCTTTACCAATGTCGGCCTCGTTCTCTCCGGCTGCGAAAGTTGTGTCGTCACAAACGCACAAGCCGCCCCTACCTTGATCCACAGCGCCGCAACAACCTTGACTGGGCAAGAAATTCATCTGCAGGGCAAATTTTTCAGCGCACAAATTAAAGAAGGCGATGAGTTCATCACCTACTCCGGACCTTTGCAGCTTAATGCTTTACCCCAGGCACAACAGAACATCGCCGCCGAAGAACTCAGACACCTTAAAATTTGGGACAGCTGTGCGGAAGCCAAGCTCTGCGTGGATTATTGGGAGCAATGTATTGCCGGTGAGCCCTTTCCCCCTGTCAGCGTCGCGGACCATCACTGGCCCTTCGAAAATCCCGCCACCGGTCAGGCCTCCTACAAAGACTACGGCTGGCGCGCTTATCCAAATGGTGCGGACCCAATCGACAGCAATGGTCAAGGCATCGACGTCTGGCTCCATCCAGCCTTGAAATGCGATTTTCAACAAACCGGCGAATATGGCTATTGGCTCTACAGTGATCTGGGATTTAACTTTGCTCCGAAGGTTTCCGGTGGAACAACGTTCGATCTGGGCACACACGGTACCCTTGGACGGGGTCGCACGATCATGTTCTGGGCTTACGATTTTATATGGGGCGTTGCAGAGGGAGGCGGATACCAAACGTCTTTATCCGTACCTGATAATTTTTCTGAAGATGAAAATGTCGAATTGCTCAGCATCAAAGTTCAAGATAACCACGAGGGCCTTACTTTTCGTTGGCTCAATAATGACGATATGGCCATTGACGTTCCTGTTGCAGCCATGCGCGGTTACACGCACTTTGCCTTTGTTATTCCCGATGGCTTTCCTGGCATGGGTAAAGACGAAGTTCTCTTTTATATTGATGGGGTACTCCAAGGTCAGCTTCACAACAGCAATGACTTTGCTTTTGATGCTTTTGAATACCTAGGCGGCGAAACTTATTACGATGATGCCCGTTACTATAGCCGGGGTCTAAGCGCAGATGAAATTCTGGAAGTCATGAACAGCTGCCCCGGATACGCGAGCGCCAGCGTCAAACAATGTGAAGCAGAATTAAGTGCACCCGAGGACGGAGACATTGATGTTGCAGGGCAATGGGTCAACGACAAAGCCACCTACAGCTGTGATGAGGGCTACACACTCTACTCGGACGATTCGGTCATCCTTGAGGACGACCTTCTCTTCTGGCTCGATGCCAACAACATTCATGGCGACAACCCAAATAATGTTGGGGTGCCAAACGGCGGCTTTCTCGTGGATACTGGTGAAGTAAATGCCTGGATGAGCAAAGTGGGAACGGGTCACGCCATGAGTCCTGAAATTCCTGAGCAGCACCCAATCTTTATCCCACCGGTTTTTCAAAAACGCTATGGCGTCATGCAGGGCATCCTGGGCGAAGAAGAGATGGGACTTTGTCTCGATGCGGAAGGCAACTCCCAAGTGGATGGGGTACAATTTTTTGCCATCGGTAATGGTGGTGCCACCCTTGAAATTCCTGACGGACTCGTCACCAGTCCCGGCACATCAGATGCCACGATCATGGTGGTGGCCCAAGCCAACATCGACAGTGAAACGGCTACAGCAAATACCCGATGGGATATTCTCAGTGGCACACAACCAGTTTTCACCATCAGACATGTTGGTGAAAGTTTAAGGTACAGCGCCAAAACCCCCGGCGCCAACGATTGGTACGACAGCCTTAACGAAGTCGATAACAAAACCCATGTCCATACATTGGTCATTACCAGCGCCAATGCGGGCTACTATATTGATGGCAAACGCAACGCCTACCGCTATACGCCCCAGGGCAATTTCCCTCCTGGTCAAGCCACGCTGGGGGCAGCACCGAATCAAACAAATGCATTCAATGGGCTGATCGCCGAAGTTCTTGTCTTTGACCGAGCCCTCACCAACACTGAACGCAGCAACATAGAACAACACCTCATGCAAAAATGGTGCATCGACGGAGGTGAAACCCGTATCTGTCTCGAAGACGGCCAGTGGGGCGGGCAAACGCCCGAGTGCGTCCCTGAAAGTGGCCCCTGCAGTACAAACCCTTGTCAAAACGGCGGTATATGTAGTGTCTCTGCCCAAGGCACTTATCTCTGTGATTGTACGGACACCGGTTTCGAAGGCGACGGGGATGAAAGCGATATTTGTGACGAAGATATCAACGAATGCGATATCAACAATCCCTGTAGTGAAAATGCGGAGTGCACCAACACTCCCGGCTCCTACTCTTGTGCTTGTAAAGCGGGCTACACCGGTAGCGGTTTGGTATGCAGCGATGTGAATGAATGCGAAAGCGGCGCCCTAAATTGTAGCGGTACAAAAAGTGAATGCATCAATACCTCCGGCTCCGCCCAATGCGATTGTGAAGCTGGCTATGCCAACAACAGCGGCGCCACCACTGATATTACAAGCAGTGATAACTGCGTTGATATTGATGAATGTGCCAACAACACACATAACTGTCATCCTGATGCGACTTGCACAAATACAGAAGCATCTTTTACCTGTGCATGTAACTCTGGTTTCAGTGGTGATGGCCTCGAGTGTACAGATATCGATGAGTGCGAAACCGAGCAATCATGCGGCGCCAACGCCTCCTGCGCCAATACCTTGGGCTCCTATGTCTGTACATGCGATGTGGGCTATCAGGATGAAGACGGTACCTGCGTAGACATCAACGAATGCAACGAGCAATTGGATAATTGCGACAGTTTAGTCACCTGCAGCAACAGCGATGGTGCATTCAGCTGCGGCTCTTGTCCTACCGGTTATAGCGGTGACGGCATTAAGGGTCTGCCCGTTGCAGAGATCTTTGCTAATCAATCGGCCTTTGCGGCCCTCACAACCGGGGGCGCGGTACTGACTTGGGGCCATGCAAGCTATGGCGGCAACAGTCAAACCGTGGCCCATGAATTATCCAGCGGGGTAAGTACAGTTGTGCCGAGTCGTTATGCCTTTGCGGCGATCAAGGATGACGGCTCTGTCGTCACCTGGGGAGATCCCGAAGCGGGCGGGGATAGCTCAGCCGTTGCCGATGACCTGGTTTCCGGTGTCGTTGCAATTTATGCCAATCATCAAGCCTTCGCCGCCCGCAAAAGTGACGGCACGGTGGTTGTCTGGGGCGAGGCGGGCAAGGGTGGTAGCGTCAGCAGCACGATACAAGCGGAATTGACCAATGTTGTAGATATCTCCGCAACCTGGTCCTCTTTTGCCGCTCTGAAAAGCGACGGTTCCGTGGTCACCTGGGGTTATGTCTGGACCGGTGCAGGAGATAAATCGGAAGTGAGCCAAGATCTGACCTCTGGTGTCGAAAAGATTTATGCCAACTGGTACCAATTTGTGGCCCACAAAACCGATGGCTCTTTGGTTGTTTGGGGAGACACCTTTAAGTGTGCCCATAACGCAGCCTTTATGGAAAAATGGTCCGAAGATTTTGTCGAGATTGTCCCCAACCAAAGAGCTTTTGCCGCACGACGTGCCGATGGATCGGTTTTTTCCTGGGGTACTGAATCCTATATAAGTCCCGTCGAAAACACTTTTACAATTGGCTGCTTTGGTGCTTTTGCCACCGAGCTCACCCTCGAAACCCATGGCACCACAAGTGCCATCGCCGCCACCGACAGAGCTTTTGCGGCACTCAAAACCGATGGTTCAGTCTTTACCTGGGGTATGGGCGGGGGCGGCAGCACCGCATTTTGCTGTAATGAGGATATTCCTGCTCTGCAGAGTAATGTAAGCAGCATTGTAGGTAATGCATATGCCTTTGCCGCCATTAAGGACGATGGATCGGCTATCGCCTGGGGTAATAATTCCAATGGCGGGCAAGACATATCGGGTGTGGCTGAACTCCAAAGTGGTGTCCAAACCATCTACCCCGCAGGCACAGTTTTTGAGCGAGGCAGCGCCTTCGCCGCCTTGAAAACCGATGGCTCGGTGGCCAGCTGGGGTAATCAATCTTCGGGCGGCAACAGTTCCAGCGTTGCGGATAAATTAAGCAGTGGCGTCAGCACTATTGTTTCCTCTATCAGTGCCTTTGCAGCCCTAAAAACCGACGGCTCGGTGGTCACCTGGGGGAGTCAATATTCGGGCGGTGATTCTTCCCAGCTAAACTTCACTCAAGGCTGCATCGATATTGATAGTTGCGAAGGTCAAACCTGTTCCGACCATGGTACTTGTACTGATATGGCAGCCCCAAGCCTCGACTATCTTTGTACCTGCGATGAAGGCTGGGAAGGGGATGATTGTGAGAGCGATATTGATGAATGCGCCGCCGATGATCCTCCTTGCCATGGCCTAGCTACCTGCAGCAACAGCGCCGGCTCTTTCAGCTGCGCCTGCCCTACCGGCTACAGTGGTAACGGCGTCAGCAGCTGCACGGACACGGACGGATGCGATGGGCAGAATTGCTCGGGCAATGGAACATGTGTTGACGTCGCAGCGCCGGGAACGGGTTTTAGTTGTGCTTGCAGCGCCGGCTACGAAGGTGCAACCTGTGCTACGGATATTAATGGTTGCGATGGGCAGAACTGCTCGGGCAATGGAACATGTGCTGACGTCGCAGCGCCGGGAACGGGCTATACATGTCAATGCGACTCTGGCTATCAAGGTGCCAATTGCGAGGAAAACGTTGTCGACTGTCTCAACAGCATCACCTGCGGTGATAATGCCCTTTGCGTAGAAAACAGCCCGAACAACTATCGTTGTAATTGTCCAAGTGGCTATGAAACTGCTGGACAAGAAACCGAAAACGTTGGGGTCGCCGACTGCCTTGAAATTAACGAATGTCAAAATGGCACGGACAACTGCGTGACCAATGCCACCTGTACAAATAACCCTGGTTCTTTTTCATGTGCCTGCAACCCCGGATTCAGTGGCGATCCAATAAGCAGCTGTACGGACATCAACGGTTGTGCCGGCCAAAACTGCTCAGACAATGGAACATGCAGCGACGTGGTCGCACCAAACACCGGTTTTACATGCAGCTGTAGCGCCGGCTACGAAGGTGCAACCTGCGCTACGGACATCAACGGTTGTGCCGGCCAAAACTGCTCGGGCAACGGCACATGCAGCGACGTGGCTGCGCCGGGCACTGGCTTTAGTTGTGCTTGCAGCAGCGGCTACGAAGGTGCAACCTGTGCTACGGACATCAACGGTTGTGCCGGCCAAAACTGCTCGGGCAACGGCATATGTTCGGACATTCCCGCGCCAGGAACCGGATACAATTGCGCCTGCGAAGAAGGCTGGAGTGGCAACGATTGTGAAACCAATATCAATGAATGTGCGGACCCACAGGACAACAACTGCCACACCTCAGCTCAATGCGTCGATTCTCAAGGCTCCTACCAATGTGATTGTCCAAGCGGTACGGAAACATCGCTGGGTACCACCACCAATGTCAGCTTCAGAGAATGTTTGGATATTAACGGTTGCGAGGGTCAAACCTGTTCTGATCGCGGCACATGCAGCGACGTGGCTGCGCCGGGCACCGGTCACACCTGCAGCTGCGATGCGGGCTGGGCCGGAAACAATTGCGAAAGCGATTTTAACGAATGTACAGATCCGGAAGATAATGATTGTGATGCCTCAGCCACATGCGCCAATACCACCGGTTCCTACCAATGCAACTGTCCAAGCGGCCATGAGACCGCCAGCGGCCAAACCAGCGATATCGGAGTCGTCGCCTGCATCGACATCGATGAATGCGCGACCAACAACGGCGGCTGCGGCGATGCAACCTATTACAGCTGCACCAACACTGCCGGTTCCTTTACCTGTGCCGATATTGACGAATGCGCCACCAACAATGGGGACTGTGGTGATGCAAGCGCATGGACTTGCACCAACAACGACGGTGCCGCAGCAAGTTGTGCTGATATTGATGAATGTGCTTTAGGCACAGACAACTGCCACGCCAATGCGGATTGCACCAACACCACCGGCGCCTTTACCTGTGCCTGTCAGAGCGGTTACTCCGGCGATGGCGTAAGTTGTACGGATATCGATGAATGTCTAACCAAC
>CAXGWX010000013.1:0-31303 GCA_964013445.1 uncultured Bdellovibrionales bacterium
TGCCTTGCTAAAGACTAAATCCCAGTCTTTAAAAACTATAGGCCAAGCTTAGCTCTGTGCTTAACATTTGATCTTTGGCGGATTGCGCAATTTTGCTGTGATTTGCTGGGGGATTGAGTTTATAGTCAACATTCACGTAGCTTGCGCCGATACGCATCGTCATATTTGTGCTAAGCTTGTAGTCAATGAAGCCTGAAATATCCCATCCGGATTCCTGGGAGTCTGGAAAATCTTCTTCCCCAACCTTGCCGCTTTTGAGGGCAAAAAGATAATAGGCTTCGGCAGTCAAAGTCCATGAATCAAGAGCAAGCGTTGCTCCAAGACCATTTTGAATAATTTGATAATTTGTACTGGGTACGCTGTCTAAAAGAAGTGTGTTATCGCCTGAGGAGCCTGCGGAAAAGCTGAATGCAATATTGCGGTAGCCGCCGATATAGGAAAAGTGAAAATTAGATGGACACCAGAATAACTTCAGGAGCAGTCCCATATCCTGCCATGTAGAGCGAAGGCTTTCGCCGGATTTGGTGGTGGAAGCCATATAATATGGAGTTCTGCTGAAGCGCAGGTTGAGGGAGAGATCAAATGGGGATTGGTTTTCTCCTCGTGTTAAGGGGAAGTAATCGACTTGAAAATCTGCTCTTATTGCAAAGGGATAAGGGAGGTTGTAGTCGCTTACGGTTTTGGGATCCGCCTGATAATAATTAAAGGTCCTGCCTGCCGCACTAACGCCAGAACGCAGGGTTAAGGTGCGATACGCCAATGAGGGGCGGTTATCAGGTTCTTTTTTTGCATCCACTTTTTGTTGGGGCGCAGCATTCTGAACTGCAGTGCCACTTTGTTGTTGGGCTTGTGTGCTCGGCTTTTGTGGTGTGGTTTCTTGAGGTTGTGGTGTCCGCGTGGGTGCGGTTGTAGGTGCGGGTGCGGGAGTCGCCGCTATGGGGGCCGCCCTCTTTTGGATTGCCGTCATCACCCGCTGTAGCATTCCCTGGACCTTGGGCATATCCGCAAAAATCTTTTGCCACTGGTCGACTTGCAGCGGGATGTTGTTGTCGAGGAGTAAGCGTTTACTGTTGTTGTCAAAGAGAAGAATTCGCAATTCCGGACTCTGTGCGCTGCCTTGCTCCCAACCCAGGATAAGGGCGTCCGCACCGAACGAGCGACTCAGGGCACCGGCTTCCTCGAGTGATCTGTACCAGTTAACGTCGTAATTGTTACGTATAATTTGTCTAAGAAGTTGGGATGCCCAGATTTTTTGTTGAAAAGCATTACGGTTACCAATGCGAATAAAGCCAGGAGGCAAAGCTTTGGTCATCTCTGTTTCCAAATATTGATATTGATTACTTTCCAGGTAAATCAATACTCTTCCGGCCTGTGCGGGCTGGGGTGCACCAGGATTAGGTGCTTGTGCAAAACCAACCTTAGGTAGTGATAGGGCCAAGAACAGTAAAAAGATAAACTTGGCGCAGGACTGTCGTTTGTTGTGCATTTCTAATTTATCTCTTTAGCCGTGAGCCTTTTGGAAATCACTCATGAACTCACATAGAGCGCTGACCGAGGCGCTTGGTACCGCATTATAGATCGAAGCACGTAGGCCGCCAACTGAGCGGTGTCCTTTGAGTCCAATCAGGTCAGCCGAATTGGCTTTCGCAACAAAAGTCTTTTCCAGTTCTTCGCTGGGCAAGCGGAATGTAACATTCATCCGCGATCGGCTTTGTGCTTGTGCATGACCCTTGAAGAATCCTCCGGAGTTATCAATGGCCCCGTAGAGCATACCAGCCTTTTCTTCGTTGGTTTTAGCAACGGAGTCTAGCCCACCTCGTTTTGTTAGATGCTTTGCGACCAATCCAACCATATAAATGGCAAAGACCGGTGGTGTATTTAGCATCGACTCTTTAGCAGCAACTTTTGAGTAGTTCATCACTTCGGGAAGGTTTTCAGGGCACTGCTCCAGAAGATCCCGTTTTATGATAACCATGGTTACTCCTGCAGGACCCATGTTTTTCTGGGCGCCCGCATAAATGATACCGTATTTAGACACATCAACCGGCCGACTTAAGATATCAGAGGACATATCGCAGATCAGGTTTGTTTGTGTGTCGGGTTCGCCGTGGAACTGGGTACCAAAAATCGTGTTGTTGCTGGTGTAGTGCAGGTACCGACTGCCTGCATTGGCTTGAAAGTCATCATTTGTAGGCACATGGTTATGACCACTTTCTTCACTGCTGTAGACCACATTTGTATCACCGATTTTTTTGGCTTCCTTGATGGCATAAGTGCTCCAAGAGCCAGTGTTGATGTAATCAGCACTTTGGCTATCGCCGAGAAGATTCATTGGGACCAAAGCAAATTGGGTACGAGCCCCTCCACCCATCCAAAGAACACTGTATTCTTCAAGACTGAAGCTTAGAAGCTTGGCAATATTTGTTGTCGCCTCTTGGTGGACACTGTCGTAAAGCTTGGACCGATGACTCATTTCCATGATGGACATGCCACTGTTTTGAAAATCCGTAAGTTCAGCTTGAGCTTCCTCAAGAATCTCAAGGGGGAGTGCGGCAGGGCCGGCGCTAAAGTTGTGGACTCGATGTGACATTGGGTAGCCCTTTCCATTTTTGGAGGTCTGGCAAGGTATGTACAAAAGCTGCCTTAGAGTTGCAACCGTTCTCGTCCTTAAGTCAGTGTAATTCTATAATAAAGAGCACTTTTGCTCTTATTCTTTGATCTGGACTTTGCCAACAATCGGGCCCTGAGCCTTAATGACGCCAGCGTTTAAGTCCATGCTGGCTGAAGCGGCTTGCATGGTTAGTTGATTTGCTTGAAAATAGATTGGACCTTGGATGTCAATTTCCCCTAATTTGGCATCGTAAGTCGATTGGGCGCCTCGGACCAGCGCTCCTTTTTGCTCACTGACAAATGTTTTGTTGAGTTTCAGCGTATTGCTCTTAAAATTAATATCCGCTTTAGGTGCCTTTAAAGTGAAGAGAATTTCATCAGACTGTTTGTCTCTGCGGTTCATGATCAAGTTGTCTATTTGAGCGGTTTCAAGATCGCCACCTGCCTGCGCACCTGTTCCCTGCCACTGAATTTCTCCACCATTTCGGGTTTCAATGGTAACATCGGCCAGAGAAAAAGCCTTTGCGGGAATCTCGTCCTTCGATGCACTAATATTTGGCTCTGAGCACCCGATGACCACCAGAAAGAGAGATAGAAACGAAGTCAAAGAGAGAGTCTTTTGCAGGTTTTTTAGACTTGTGTCGAGAGGCACTTTGAGGTCTTGTTGTTGCAGAGTCAGATCCATAGAAACACAATACTATTCTCCGCGATGAGTTGATGCAAACATTTCTCGAACAATTGGGTGGCCCTGAAAGATTAAGAGTAATCATCAATACTTTTGTCGATCGGGTTGTAGACGATGTGATGATCGGCTTCTTTTTTCGTGAAGTGGATGTGAACAGACTTAAGGAAATGGAATTTCTCTTTGCAGCACAGTTTTTGGGTGGTGATTTTCGCTATAATGGAAAACCGCTGGCCGCTGCGCATAAGAAACATCCAATCATGGGGGGACATTTTGCACGAAGAAAGAAAATACTTTTGGATGTTTTAGATGAGTTTAATATCGACCCATCGATTCGAGAGGCTTGGATGGAGCACACGGATAGCCTTAGGGCAGCGATTACGGGAGATAAAGATAATGAATGTGAGCACAAAGATGCCAATAAGTTGCCATGGGAAGTGTAAATGAAAGCTCAGGGACAACATAACCTGTATAGCATGTCCGGTTTTGGCCGGTCAGAGTTCGCTTCGGAGCGAGTACGTGGTTATGTGGAGGTGAAGTCGGTCAATCATCGGTATCTTAAAATTGCAATCAAAGCTCCTGAAGGCTTTAACGCTTACCATTTTGCGGTTGAAGAAGAGATACGTGCTCGAATGGCTCGAGGCTCGGTGTTTGTCCTTATTCACCTTAAGCATTTGCCCGGAGAACAAGTTGAGGTACTGAATACAGATGCAGTGAAGGCTTATCAAAAAGTTTTTCGTGAACACGGGCTGAATGAAACAATGTTGCCGCAAATGCCGGGGATTATAGAGGTGGATTCGCTGAAAGTGGTGGATGCAGGTGATTGGGATACAGTTCGCGAGGCGTTGCATCAGGCGCTGGATAAAAATGTGACTATGCGTGTTCAGGAAGGTGTTGCTTTAAACGCAGAGGTTCAATCGATATTAAGAGGAATGCAGGATAGGGCAAAGAGGATTCAGAATGATCTGGGGCGAACTAAGGATGCCTTTAAAAAATCTCTGGAAGATAGATTGGCGCAATATAAGGATATGGTGGATATACCAGAGGAGACCATTGCGCGGGAGGTGGTTTTATTTGTTGAGCGTAGTGATATCAGCGAGGAGTTAGCTCGAATCGACTCACATATTAATCAAGCCTTTCATTATTTGTCTTCAGGTGAGCCTTGCGGACGTTCTCTTGAATTCTTAGCCCAGGAGCTACTGAGAGAGGTTAACACTGTCGGCTCAAAGCTCCACGACTCATTGATTGCCAAGGATGTTATTGAATTGAAAGTCGAAATTGAAAAATTTAGAGAACAAGTTGCAAATTTGGAATAGAGTGTTGTTGGGGTAAAGTGTTTATGAATATTGCTATACCGCTCTTTGTAGCGCTTGTCTCTTCATCCACATTTGTCGATGTTCATGAGCGTTTCGAAATAGATTTGCCCCAAGGTTGGGATTTTGCTCCACAACCGGGGGACGCATCCGGCGCATCTTTTAGAGTTGAGCGGGATGGATTAATTGCCCAGATGACTATCCGCGTGCTTGAGTTGAAAGAGTTTTTAACTCTTAAGGAATTTGTAGAGCATTTAAAGCGCTATGAGCGGCAGCCGAAGTCCTTTAAACTGGTCAGAGAAAAGAAGAGTTCTTTAGGGCAGCTTAAATCCCATATGCGACGCTATACGCTTAGGGTAGAGGGGCATGATTCCTGGGAGAAATTGGTTGAGGAACGTTATGCGGTGTGGGGACCCTACTCTTATATTTTAAGGGTGGAGGCTATCGCCGAGGGCTTTTCCTCGTTCTTGAATGACATTGAAGCGATTGCTGATGGCTTTAAACCGATACTTGCGGGAAGGTCGATAGATTCGGAAACTCCCGCACCAAGCTTTGTAGGCACTTGGTATATGAATGTGTTGGAGGAATCGAAAATTCAATTTTCTAAGGGTTACTCTTTTACGATGGATCAGCTTAAGGGGCGATATTGGGTTAAGGACGAATCGATTATTGTTTTTATGAAAGGTGGCAAAGAAAAGTTTGGTTGGGAAATCGTTGATGGGGCCTTGTTGTTGTCAGGAAATCGGCTGGGGAACGGAATAAGATACTTGCGCGAAAAGGAATGGCTAGAGCAGAAGGCATGGGCGCAAAGGCTTACCGGTAAATGGTCGAATAAAAAACACACCATTGTTTTCAAAGGCTTTGACCAAATGCACTTTAACGGGAAAATTGGAACCTTTAGAGTTAGTGGTAAGCGCTTGTCCTTAATTCTCGGGGAATTTAAAGAAGACTTTTCCCTCACTTTGCGCAAGGGGAAGCTTAGGCTCAAACCCTTAGACCCCAGCAGTGGGGTACAGGAGATGAGCCTGATCAAAGACTGATTGGTTTAGCCGTAAGAGCGCTCTTCCATTTCTTGCTCTTCTTTACAGCGAATACATAGCGTTGTTACAGGACGTGCCTGTAGGCGCTTTAAGGATATCGGCTCATCGCACATTTCGCAGATGCCAAAGCTACCGTTCTCTAGTTTTTGCAAAGCTTTTTCTATTTTGCTCAGATAGTATTTCTCACGATCTCTCAGACGGAAGATAAAGCTTTGATTATATTCCGCAGACGCCTGATCGATCTCATCCGGCAGTTCATTGACATCAAAGACCGTGTCCTCGGATAGGGTCTTGTTGGCTTTTTGCACGAGCGTCTTACGCTCATCCATTAAGTTCTCTTTAAATTTCGTTAGTTCTTTTTCGTTCACCGTTAATCTTCCTCTCAAGAATTCAGACGTGCAATCATTATTTATAGGCCGGCAAGCGATAAAAGCAAAGTTAAAAATGCGGGGGAATAGGGCTTTGCATTGCAGGTTCTTTTCCTGTAGGGCAAGCAGTGACTCTCACCAGGAGGTATTATGAGCGAAGAAGATTTGATGCAAAAAATTGTCTCTCTGGCAAAGCGTCGAGGTTTCGTTTTTCAATCCAGTGAAATCTATGGTGGGTTAAAAAGTGCTTATGATTATGGGCCCTTGGGAGTTGAA
This sequence comes from uncultured Bdellovibrionales bacterium, assembly GCA_964013445.1. Classification (GTDB taxonomy): domain Bacteria; phylum Myxococcota; class XYA12-FULL-58-9; order XYA12-FULL-58-9; family JASMKV01; genus JASMKV01. Next base: position 6,290 of record CAXGWX010000013.1, read on the forward strand.
CTCAAGCGTAACATTATGAATCATTGGTGGCGTTCCATGGTGCACGAGCGCGAGGATGTGGTTGGTTTGGATGCGTCTATCGTCATGCATCCAAAGGTGTGGGACGCATCTGGCCATCTGGCTGGGTTTTCTGACCCTCTGGTTGATTGTCGCGGCTGTGGTGGGCGATTTCGGGCGGATAAGGCGCCGCCGGCTCCACCGGAAGTGACCGATGGGCCCGGCTATGTTTGTCCTAATTGCGGTGGGGCAGATCTTTCGGACGAACGCCCATTTAACTTGATGTTTCGCACCCATTTAGGCCCGGTCGATCCTATTGCGGAAGTGGCTAAATTCGTGGAAGAAAATAAGAGCTTAACTGGGCGTGAACTGCGTGACGGTTTGTCTGAGATCATTAATTCTAATGCTGTTTACCTGCGTCCAGAAACTGCCCAGGCAATGTTTGTGCAATTCTTAAATGTACAACAAAGCATGTCGATGAAAGTGCCCTTTGGCATTGCTCAAATGGGTAAAAGTTTTCGTAACGAAGTTACGGTGGAGCATTTTATTTTCCGCTCCTGCGAATTTGAACAAATGGAAATGGAATTTTTTGTCGAGCCCGGCACACAAGCTACATGGCTGGATTACTGGAAGGACGAGCGTTTGGGATGGTGGCAGTCATTGGCTAATCATCCGGAGAAGTTTGTACTAAGGCAGCACGAGCCGGACGAATTGGCTCACTACGCAGACAATTGTTATGATGTGGAGTTCGAGTACCCCTGGGGGTTTGATGAGCTTGAGGGCGTCGCTAGTCGGACGGATTACGATCTGAATAAGCACCAGGAACATTCGAATACGAAACTGAGCTATTTTGATCAGAATAAAGAGAATCCGGAAACAGGAAAAAATGGCTGGCGTTTTGTGCCTTATGTTATCGAGCCAGCGGCGGGGGCAACGCGAGCAGTTTTAGCGTTTCTTTTAGATGCCTACACTGAAGAAGAAGTGACCGATTCAAAGGGCAAGGTTTCAAGTCGAGTTGTGCTCAAGCTGCACCCTAAATTGGCACCCATCAAAGCGGCTGTTCTGCCTTTGGTTAAAAAGGAAGGCATGCCGGAAATTGCACGGGAGCTCGTAAAGAACTTTTTCTCCAACGGTATTAACGCCCGATATGATGAGCAGCATGCTATTGGAAAGAGATATCGTCGTCATGATGAAGCAGGTACACCGTATTGTCTTACGATTGACGGTGAAACCAAAGAAAACGGCACTGTCACCATTCGCGATCGGGATACCATGGAGCAAGAGCGCATTCCTATGGATAAGGCGGTGGAGGTTGTGGGGTTACGACTCAGGTAAGTGCTGTCTTGACCCATAGAGGTCTGGACTGTTCTATGGTCAGATGACTTTAAATCTTTCAGAATAGGGCGCACCTATTAATATATAAAATGAAGATACGCATGAATTTTTCAGTGTGGGCCTGTTTCTTGTGTGGCTTTATTGTTCGCTTCGTCAATTTTGGCAAAGCCCCCTTATGGATTGATGAATACGGAACCTGGTGGGCTATTGCGGGAAGAGACATCACTGAGGTAGCCGATCGGACTCTTGCTGTACAGGGGCAATCTCCATTTTATTATTCTCTTACATATTTTTCATCACAAATTTTCGAAAATATTTCACATGGTTTACGGTTTCCTTCACTGCTTGCTGGAATTCTAATTGTTCCATTGGGCTACTTCTTGGCGCGCCGGCTGCACCAAAGCGAGGCAATCGCGACCAGCGTGGCATGGCTGTTGGCGGCTAACGATTATTTGATTTTTCAGTCGCAAAATGCGCGCCCCTACTCCTTGGCATTGTTTTTTGGCCTTTTGGCTTCGTATATATTTGTTTGTTCTCTTGCCAGCAACAAAGTCTTTCTACATCTTCTTTGTGCGATTACGAATGTGGCGACATTCTATAGCCACTATGTCTTTTGTGGATTTTGGATGGCACAACTCTTTTATCTTCTTGTTTCAAAAACAATGACAAAAAAGGCAAGAATCGCATCAGCTTTGTGTTCGGGGCTAGGCATGCTTTTTTGTTTGCCCACCCTCCCTCATTTGTTTGCTCTTGCGAACAGAAAGGAAGAACTCTATTGGGTCGACGATAACGCACCTGCTCTTTATGTGCTGTGGGGCGCATTAAAGCGGTATTTTGGGGTAATTCCTATGATAGTGCTCATTGGTGCAGTCGTTCTGTTACACCTTGTTCTGCGAAAGAAGAAAGTGGCGCCCATTAAATACAAGCCATCACTTTTTATTATTTGCTTGCTGGTCGTGCCGTTGGGACTCTTTTTTATTGTTGAAGTGAGTACGGACGTTTCTTTAGTACATGAGCGCTACTGTTTGTCTCTTCTGATTCCAATGGTTTTTGTTTTAGGAGCCTTTGCGGGATCGACTTTAAGGCTTGTAAGGATAGGTTGGTTGCCTATGGCATTTTGGTTACTCACAACATTTTGGGTGAATATGCTTCCGGGCCTTCAATCGAATAGAACTTTTACCCGGCATATGCAGCAGTATTGGGGAGAAGCAGTAGCTCAATTAAATTCAATGCATGAGGATGGACAATGGATTTTTTGCTCTACCGGCTTTGTTGAAAATAACTTTTTATCGCTAAGCGATAAAAAAACTCCGCGACACGACTTTGTTCTTTGGCCGGTTGCAGGTCACTTGGTTTCTGCTAAGCAGAGATTGCTTGTACCCTTGCCGGGAAGCCAAGCCGTAAGGGAAGATAACAATAATTTGCATGCGCTACGCGATATGCTCCAGCATAAAATCAATTCTCATTTTTGGATTGTGGGTTATAATGAAGGAGTGGATACAGTACGAAGTCTGTTGTTCAAGAAAAAGAGACTGAAGATTCTTGGTGATGGACACTACGGAGTCATAAGGTTAACACTGGTTAAAGTAGAATAGACCCGTGTAAATGCCATAAATACTTTAATTTGTCTGTTGCCATTTCTTGTGGAACTCAAGCGACTTCAAGAGGGGTTGTGTGTTATGCAAATTGTTTTTGCACAGCGCTTTTGAAGCCGGTTATCTTGGCCAGATCACCAACAAAAGAAATTCGTTCCGAAACGAAACCATCAGCAAAGCTCATTTTTCCTGTGAGTAAAGCTTCGAGGTCCGCACTGCTGCCCCGAATAATCATGTCCGGATGGGTTCCGCTGGCAATGGTCTCTTTGATTTCTATTTTGCCATTCAGTTCCATATAGCAACTTAGTTTTGTTTCGTCCTGGAGCTCCAATTTGATAAGACCCTCGAACTCTACTGCTTCGAACTTGCTAAGTATCTCGGGCGATAGATTATTTAAAATGTCATTCATTTTTTTCTCCCCTAAACCCGTACGGTTCTCGCTTGAACGAGGTAGAGTTGTTTATCGTCCTTATCAAAAACCCATTCCATATCGACCGCGAAACCTTTTCCGGGCTCTACTTTGTCGTGAAAGAGTCGTTCCACTTCCATAGCAGCTTCCCAAAGCTGATTGTCGATACCTTCACCAAGGATTGAACCATTTTCTTCAGGTAAGAGAGTTTTTACGTTATTGCCCTCAGAATTGATGCGGCCTTCCTCTGTAATGCCTTCTTCGACACCGCCGCCAAATCCTTTAACAACTTGATAAGAAACGGTACGGCGATGACCTGTATCCGTATCTCGGGAAATCATAACGCCACTGTACTCCGCATTGAGGCATTTCATTGCAGTGATGGATGGAGCAATGTGCATCAAATTGTATTCTTCCGTAACATTGTTCTCAATTGGTGGCGGTTCCCAAGCGGAAGCCAAAACGCCGACGACACCCTGTAGAATTTCGCTATCTGCGCGACAATTTGGGAAAGAGTCATACTGCCCAGCCCCCGATTTGTAGGGTCTGTCTTCAGCTGAGTAGGAAGAGCGCATGATCCAGTTGTTGCAGTCCTTAAGAGCTGGATTGGCACGCAGCTCAGCCAGAATTTTCTGCCCCGCTGCGGTTGGCTTGCCATCCGTACCGATGAGAAGAGCCTTAACCTTTTGGTGAACCATTTGATTCAGCTCTTGACGAACGTTTTCCCGGTAGGTTGCATCTGTGTAAAATTTACTTTGTAGGAAGTTCGAGTCATCAATTTTGCCAACGATGGGATCCTTTTCGTAAACATCCATCCATGGACCTAAGACTCCAGCTTCTTCAAGAATTTCAAAACAGCGACCGGTTGTTATGATTGATCCGGGTGGAATGATATCTTTGAGCGTGGGCTCTACTGACATCATGGCCAATACCGTGTTTTTTTCACCGCCCAAGCCGCGTCCATCAATTCCCAATTTACCCATGTCTTCAAAGGAGACGCAGGTCCGGCCGAGACCCTTGATCTCAGGGGTAGGGGTATAAATTTCGATATGGTGTGTTGGCCTGTCTGGATGAACAATGACTTCATGGCTACCTAAGGTTTGCCATTTCGCTTCTGCTTCATTCCAGGATAAGTAGTCTACATTGCGATTCGAGCCAGGTCGCAGTCGTTCAACATCTTCCGGTTGAGCAAGACCGGCTTTGATGGCTTCTTTAAACGGCATAAGCACTATCTTGCCGCCGGAATCGTCGTAATAGAGCTTGTCGTCTTTAATATTACCGACAAAATCTTCCCATGGTTGACCGATGTCTGGATTCGAAAGTGCTGCCATACCGGCACCGCGAGCATAAACCGCTGCATGACAGTAGCCCCCAGGGAAGTCACTCATGATGCCACCGACCGCCAGCATTTTCTTCTCATCCATTGTGCGAACGATACAGAAGTCATCTTTATCGGCGCCCAATTCCTTGAGGTCAGCCATGGTGTCAGCGAGAAGGACTCGGTCAAAAACCACACGTCCTAGATTGTTAAGAACGGAAACCCCTTCAGGGTTTACGATTCTCGTTGGGCTGATTTCTTGTTTTAAGCCAACGGACACAGCTTTTTGCGCCAAGGCGCGTGCGTAGTGCAGCGGTCCTTCTTTGATGAAGTCATCAAGAAAAGCAGGATTTGGAATTAGCTTTCCATTTGATACGTCTGGAATACGTCGGTCAATATATGAGCGAATGTTTTCCGTCGCTTTAACGATGGCTTCATAGGCGGTGGCCATGGCGTTTCGGTACTCGTCCGTGTTGACCTGGCCTTTGCTGTAGAGGCTATCAATCTCTTTGAGCGCATCCTGGATACTGGGCCCTTTATTGGCAATGGGGTCGTGGATGTCGCGGATTTGGTCGAGCCCTGAAATAGCAACGCTTTCCAGGCTGAGCTTCATACCATGTAAGGCCTGCACCATTTGAGCATCCGTGCTGAGATCATCTGTTAGCCCGACAATCTCACCAAGGTGAGAAGATGCAAGAGTTTCAAGTTTGCGATCCATGTCCCAGATATCCATGCGCTTGTGGCCTTCTGGGTGTTTGGCGAACTCACTCTTGAGGGCTTTACGCGCTTCAACAATTGCCTGCAGGGAGGTTACGGTGTCGCTGCCTGTTTCCAGATGCGTAATGACGTCGGCAACTTTTGGCCAGGCGCCGTGCGCGGAAAAAAGATTGGACTTGAGCGTTTTCGCATTCGGCATCGCATTGCAAACGACGCGATAAAGTCGTGCGCAGAGTGTGAGCTTTTCATCATATTGCCCTTTGACCGACTTTACGTGACCATTGCTCAGGTGACGTTTTTCGTCCGCACTCAAGTTTGGGTCATCAATACTAGCGGAATCTAATTTACCGCTGCATTTACTGACGAGATAACCTTCAATTTGCTTATTCAGCGGTTTATCACTTTGCGAGCGGCTCTGGCTGAATTTTTCAAAATCTTTGTGTGCGCCTGGATCCTTTTTCCCTATTTCAGTAAGAATCTTTTGCGCCGCCGCCTCTGAGCCAGACTTGGCTTCATTCATCGCATCCGTAAAGAGGCAAAATGTTTCCGGGTCACCGCCGGCAAAAAGAGAATCACCAACAAATGAGCCGATAACACGCGGCGTGGCTGTTGAAAAGTTATGATGAATTGCTGAGTACGGGGTGATGCCTGTACCTTGCTGCTCTGCACCGGGCCCGTAGACGAGTTGCCATGACATTCGGCGTATATTGGAAATGAGGTGACGTGCTTGCAGCACCTCGTTGCTTGATGAGCGTGGGTTGGCTTGCGTTACTGCTCTCTGTAAGGCGTAGTTGCGCAGAGAGTCGGCGCTTTGTTCATCGATTTGTACACTCGCAGCCGCTTGTCGTAACTCAAGAACAGCTTGTACTCCGGCGCCGCCGGCAAACATCTTTTCTTTCTTTTCATGGGTGTCGATAGGATTGCGAAATTGTAGGAGCAAGTCGACCAGGGTTTGGGCGCGCAAATCAGGATCTTTAAGTTGATTAAGGATCGCTGTTGAAAAAGTCTGTGGGTTGGCCTCGAAGAATTTTGCATCACCTTTTTCTAAAGCTTCTGCAACCTTTACCGCTTCCTCAACGTTGCGTTTCCCAATTTCTTCGACTCCCCGTTTTAATACCCCCCAGAGAGAATCTCCCATGGAGTGTCCGCCGGGAATGTTTAGAGTGTCCGTACGCTCAATTGCATCGAGAGCTTCCTTGTCGCTCTTAGCCCATGCTTCGCGCATGCAATCGAGGCCAATGAGATTTTGGTCAAGGAGCTGAGAGAGAATAGCTCGGCGTTCGACCAAATCAGGATCGCCACGACCCCAGTGCTCTACGCCGCTGCCTTGAATTGAGGATAGCTCTGAGGCCCTTGCCAGAAGCTCTTCCGCTACTTCTTTGCCAACCGCATTGGCATCCCGTGATGCGCTAAGATGGTTAAGCTGCACGGAGAGAAGTGAGTTGCTGTCACTTACGCTGTCGGCAGTTGCGGCTGGTTGGATGTTGCGATTCAGGCCAGTGTTAAAGTGAGGCAGAGCTGTCAGAACATCCTTTACATCGTGTCCCGTGCTTATGGGGCGATCAAGAAGGGTTTGCAAAACCGCTTTGGCTTCAGTCGAAAGGGGAACCTCGTTGCGATCAAGAAGAAGGCGGAGGTCTCGGCGCTCGATTAAGTTGATGCCGCGCTTGACCAGGGCGAGCTTGTCTTCGTTGGAGATGGCTGGGTCTTTGAGTTTTTCGGCGACTTTGTCGCTCGAAAAGCCGTGTCGGTCACCAACTTCGCAAAGAAGTTCGAAGAGTTTTTCTCCTGAAAGTTCAGCAGGCGCATTAGCTTGGGACTGAGATTGTATATCGTTTACAATTCGGCGTATCCCAGACGTCATGATTGGCATCGTTCTCTCCTCAGTAGCAGCCTATAAGGCAGCATATCTAAACGATTTTCCCTGACAAGCGAAAAATTCGCTCTCAGGGTATGGCGGCTGGTGGTAGATAGGCCCCTTTTAGTCTCTGAATTGCAATCGGTCAAGCGGGCTTGATACATATTTACGCCCAGTGAGATATGATTTTTTGCCGTAAAATAGTAATTATTTCAGACGCTTATCTTTGCATTTGTTTTGCTTTTGAGGTTGGATAGGGTAGATCGTGGAGGATGAAGATGACAGCTGAACACATGTCGACAATTTTTGGTATTTATTCTGCCGTTGAAAACCGGCCCGTGATCCGAGCTTGGGCTGATTCACAGGCAGCGGCGCAGGATAAAATGGAGGAATTAAAGAAAAGTGATGCGGCGGCGGATCGGCTCGAGGATGAGTATTATTGCGCCCAGCTATCTAAAGGGGAGCTGACGAGTTATCAGGAAGGTGGTTTCATTCCAGCAGATGTCGGGTGAATGTGATTAGTTATTTTCGCTTAGGCGCAATCTTTCTGCTTGGGACCCTCGCCGGCAGATCTCTGTGGCAATACATTGTTTTGCCTTACCGCAATCCTTTAGGGATCGTTGGTTATCTGGCGCAAATTGAAAAGAATCCTTGGGATGATGTTTTGGCTTTTGCGCTTTTGGCGCTGCTTCCTGTTTTTATTGTTGTTTTTCTCTGGCAATTGAATCCGTCTTATCTTGGTTTTAGCGGGCAAGAGCAATCTGCGGTGAGAGCAGATGGTGAGTCGGGGGCGGCAGCAGCTTTACCTGGCTACTCAGGGGTGATGATCCTTTGCTTCTTTTCCGTTCTTGCTGCTTTGGCCATACCAACTCATTTCTCCTATCAGCCTTATGTTGATACTTTCCATGAAGGAGAGGCTCTGGGCACGGCGCAATCCTTATCGGCGTCAGCAAAGCCTTATCGGGATGTCGTTTTTATTCATGGTGTTTACCAGGATCCAGGGCGAGCCCTGCTTGCCTTTAAACTCTTTGGGCGCTCAATCGGAGCGGTACGTGCTTTGGAGTCTATCCATAAGGTCTGCGCTTTTATCCTTCTTGCGATACTTTTGTGGATCCTCTTTAAAGGCAGTTTTGCTGCCCCATTTTTAGGGCTCTGCCTTTTGATTTCCTTACATCACTTTCCAAGAAGTGGATTAGCTCCCTATTTATGGATTCCGCCGAGAGATCTTTTGGTTTTCGTATGGTTGATAAGCATCATGTGCGTGGGGCGAACCTTTAGCTCTAACACTCAGAAGAACAGCACCCCGAGCGCTTTTGTATTGGGCTTCGTGTTGATTGGTGCATTTGCCTATTCGGTCGATCGAGCAATACAGATCAATGCGGCGACACTTTTGCTTGGCCTCTTGTGTGCCTCTGCAGGTCTACACAAAGGAGTCGCTTGGCTTAGAGCCTTGGGGGCGGTTGTTCTGGGAGGTCTTGTCGGCTTTGTTTTGCTCGGAATTTTCTTGCATGGAGAGTTTCTTGCTTTCGCTGACTATGTTTTTGTTAAGCTACCTCTGATTAAAGATTTCCTCGACGGGCTCCCTTATCCAATTGCGGACACCACACATTTTGTGCTCGTGAGCTTGGTGAGTCTGAATGTTTTTGTACTCTTTGTTCGCTTCGCCCGGGTTTTAGCACGGGACGGGCAAAATTTGCGCGACGCTTTGAAAATATTTTGTCAGAATAACTTTTCCGAGTTGGCACTGTGTTTCGTCTCATTAACAATGTTCCGAACCGCTTTGGTGACCAGCAATTGGGAACACATTGTCTATTCATTGGCGCCAACATTTATTCTTAACATTAAATTTTTCTTTGACGCTCTGCCTCTTTTCTGGCGGCGCCAAGTTGTGCTGCCCAAGCGACAGCAATCTTTGCTGGGGGCGTTGGGGGTACTTCTGGGCTTCTATTTTTTAGCGCCAATACCGGAGAGTGGGGCGCTGCTGCGAAATTTCCCAGTGCAGGTACAAGATCGGGATTTTTTACAGGAGAAAGACCGGGGACTTATTGAGTTTTTCGCCCGTCAGGATTTGGCGCCCGGAGAATTCTTTAGTCTTACTCCTGAAGCCTTCTGGTACTATCTTTTGGATGTGCCATCGCCAACCCGTTTTCCTATCAACTGGTTCGCGCTTTTGCCTGAATACCAGCGGGATTTGGTCCATGATTTAGAGAAAAACCAAGTAAAATGGGTGCTTTACAGCAATGAGCATTGGAGCAATAAGATTGACCGCATTGCTCATTCCCAGCGTTTGCCGGTGGTTTTTGACTATATCCATAAGCATTATGAGCCCTATAAAACCATAGCAGATCATCATATTTGGCGGCGGCGAGCGGCGACGGTGATTTTTGAGCAACAAAACGAGTAAAATTGCCGATTTATTAGGGTAATCTTAGGGGTTTTATGTCCCTTTACAAGCGAGGCTATCAGACACTAGAGTCTGAATAGGTCGACAAAGGAGCCTGCCATGCCAATCAATCGAATGTCCAACTGGATTAGACGTGTCGTCAATCCAGATACGAATCCGGCGACACCTACGGCACAGCCTGGTGCAGCCACACCTACGACTCCTGGAGACGGTCTTGATCCTGCGAATGTTCGCAATGTTTATTTGGGAGATTCGATTCCAGCTCCTCAAAAACAAGCTGTGGCTAAATTCAAAAGTCTTATGGAGGCGGGAAAATTACAAAGCTATTACGATGCCTATAATGGTAAGGTTGATGATCCACAGCTGAAAGCAGAAGCCGCAGCGCTATTCAAAGAGCTGCCGCGAATCGATGTGAATACGGATCCGGCAAAATTGGTGGCTCTTGGTTTAATCACTACCGCACCTAAGGGAGTTGATTTTGTCGAGAAGAGTCCAAGATATCTGCCTGGCAGACAGGTTATGGTGCGTACGACGTTGCAAACTAAAGATCGCAGTACCAGCGTTTTTGGTACCTATGACCCGAACGGCAACGTTGGGATAACCCATAAGGCAAGCCTGGTTGGCGAGGATGGTGATAACTTTCTGGTTAAAATCGATGGTTCTGATGATCCGATTAAGTTGTCAAAGAAGGAAATATATGAACTCAACCAGCCTCAGGTTTTTCCCGAGGGCACCTATACTCTTAACGGGATCAAGGTTGATTACGGACATGAGGGTACCAAGGCGAAGTTGTGTGAAGCATTAATCAAAATGGATCCACATTTGGGGCAAATTGATTTTTCAAAATCTAATCAAGATTCAAATACTGGCGTTGCCGCGTTTTTTACAGGTGGCGGTGCGGCGAAGACGCAGGGACTGCAAGAGAAATGTGTTCGTGCAGTGCATGATGTTATTAAAATGCGCTATTCTTACGACATGAATCGTGGTGATGAAGTAGGTGTGTTGGCGATGGGAAGTGATGGACAGTGTTATTCACAAGCGGCGGTTAATGCGGCTCTTCTCTATCCGTTTACTAAACTCTTAGGTGTGGATGTGCGATTTATCAATGGTCGCGTTTTTCGAAATGCCAGCGGTGATCCACCATTTAACGGTGGAAATCATGGTTGGCTGCAGGTGACCTATAGGCCGAGTATGGAGACCAAGATTACAGATCGGACTTGGATGCAGCCGAGCATTTCTATGGATCGAGCTTATTCTTTTTCCGGAGACCGTTGGCCTTTTAGTTTGATCGGGCCGAATGGTCGGACACCCCTGGCAAAGGTTGAAGCTAAGGATTTAAACTTTAGCGGTGATACACAGCTGCACATACGCGACCGTGACCACGGCGTTGCCGGACGGGATGACCGGTCCAATCATATGCGCAATCATCAGTAGTTTGATTTAGGGCGTAGCAAGCGCTCGATTCGTTTGAGCAAAAACTTTGCGTCCGGATTCTCTGGATCAAGCGCAAGGATTTCTTGAAGAAGCTTTTGTGCGTCGTCTCCGCGGTTCTGTCTGAGTTTTAGTCGGACCTGTAAATGCATGATGTCTATACTGCGTGGATTTTTTTGGCGCATCTCTTTCAAGAGCTTTTCAGCTTTTTTTAGCTCCATATTTTCGATGAGAGTATAAACAAGGTCTTTTCGGTACTCGAGATTTGCAGGTTTCAGGTCGCATGCTTTTTCCAAGTGTTGATAGCCTTTATTATATTGCTTCAGGGCGACAAGGCTTAGTCCGGCTTGATTGTGAAAGTCTGCATCATGCGGATTTTTTTTCAGATATTTTTTATAAGTCTTCAATGCTTTTTCATATTGGCCCAGAACATCGTAAATACTGCCCAGTTCCGCATAAATATTTCGGTCCTTTAGGTCTAAATCAAGTGCTCGTTGATAATATCGGGCGCTGTCTTCAAGCCGGTTTTGCAGTGCCAGACTTCTGGCAAGGACGGCGTACGCTCGAGGATTATGGGGATTGTTTTTGATTGATTTAGAGGCCAGGTTCATTGCTCCCCGGGCGTCACCAAACTTCATTGACGTTTCAGCTTGTGACAAGAGGTCTTCGTCACTGACGTGCTGGACAGATCTTGACGGTACTTTTTTAGGCGCCTGAGGTAGCGAACAACTCGAAAGACTAATAAGAAAGAGGGCAGGTAAGATATATTTTAAAATGGTAGCCATATGTTGTGGTGGCCTCTAAGTGAGTTTCGTCAATGATAAATTTAATTTCAGTATTTATAGTATTGGCTGCCCATGGGCAAGCTTCACCGGTTGGACAGGAAGTCGGCGTTATACGGTCCCTGATTCTGGCGGAAAAATGGAATGAAGCCTTGGCTATAACCAGACAGTTAGAAGATTCGCTGGTGCAGCGGGCCCATCTTGAAGTTAAGAACGGTAAAGTGTTGGCCGAACCTCCGGCAGGTCTGGGAATGTATAAGGAATTGCCAGGAGGACTGGTCAAGGAAGCAGAGATTTATCTTTACGCGGAGGTTGAAAACCATCGTATTCGCGAGAAGGGTGGCAATTATGAAATCCATCTGGTCAGTGATCTCTTTGTTCTTGATGCTCAAGGTAACGAGTTGGCTCGGGACGAGGCCTTTGGAGAATCGCGATTTTCCGCGAAAACTCGACATGAAAAAACCTTTGTTTTGATAGCTTTGAAATCTGCAGGACTACCAACGGGAAATTATACGATGCGTTTGCTGGTGCATGACAAAATAGGTAACAAGTCGTCGCAAATCGATATTCCCCTCAGGCGCCCTTAAAGATTTGATATTCTCCTGCCCAAAGACCAAAAATGTCTTGACTTTATGGGGCTTTTTCGTCGATGGGAGTCACTATGTTCGATCTGCTCTTAGGCCTCTTTTCAACTGATTTGGCTATCGATCTTGGCACGGCGAATACCCTCGTTTATGTGCGCCGTCAGGGTATTGTAGTCAACGAACCTTCTGTGGTCGCTATTTCTCGTGCAGGTGGGGCTCAACGGGTTTTGGCTGTTGGCGCGGAAGCAAAGCAGATGCTTGGGAAAACCCCTGGAAATATTGTTGCGATTCGACCGATGCGCGACGGTGTCATAGCGGATTTTACTGTGACAGAAGCGATGTTGAAATATTTCATTACGAAGATTCATAACCGTCGCTATTTTGTTCGCTCCCGTCTTATTATTTCTGTTCCGGCGGGGATTACGAATGTTGAAAGAAAAGCTGTTCGCGAGGCGGCTGAGAATGCTGGTGTGCGAGAGGTCTGGCTGATTGAGCAACCGATGGCTGCTGCGATTGGTGCGGGCCTACCTGTTCGTGAAGCCAGAGGAAATATGATTGTGGATATTGGTGGAGGGACCTCAGACGTTGCGGTTGTCTCGATGTCCGGGATGGTTACAAATGTGACGATCAAAGTGGCTGGGGATAAGCTTGATGAGGCAATCATTAATTATGTACGCCGTCATCACAATATGATGATTGGAGAACGTACAGCCGAGCAGATTAAAATTCGTCTTGGCAGCGTATGGCCACAGGATGAAGAGGAAGAAAATCGATTTATGGATATGAAAGGGCGCGACTTAATTAGCGGCGTGCCTAAATCCATTGAGCTGACAATGCCTGAGGTGCGTGAAGCGTTAAAGGATTGTGCCAGAAGTATCCTGGAGGCAGTTAAGGCTACTTTGGAAAAAACACCACCAGAGTTGGCCGGTGACATTTCTGAACGCGGCATTGTGTTGGCTGGGGGTGGAGGAGCATTGCGCGGCCTCGATACGCTTTTGCGTCACGATCTGGGCCTGCCTGTCTTTGTTGCGGACGAGCCTCTTTTAGCTGTGGCTAAGGGAGTAGGGATGGTGCTTGAAGATGTGGATAGCTATAAAGGTCTTCTCATGTAGTTTGAGCTATTGACTCAAGCTTTTCATTAAAGAGTTTTGTTGCCGGATGATTTGGTGAAAGCGTTTGCAATGCGTTAAGGGCTTTACGGGCACTTCTTTGGGCCGCCTCACGGTCTTTTTTCTTTAAGGAGCGACTTGTAGCTGCATTTACGGCGATGTTCAGCCACTCGAGTACAACCGGAATATTCTTTGGGGCGATGCTATGAGCTTCTTCTATAAAGCGTTGCGCAGCGAGAAAGTTATCCTGTTTTTTGTGAACTCTTGCCAGGGCCAGCAAATATTTTTCATTTTGCGGCGCAATAACTTGAAGGTTGGTGAGCGCTTGAATTGCTTGATCGAGTTTGCCAACATCCTCAGCTTTTTGCGCCAACTTAATGGCGTAAACAACATTATATGGGTCCCGAGCGAAGGCTTCAGCATAATAACTTAAGGCTTGAGTGAGTTGTTTGTTTTCCTCAAAATATAGGGCCAGGGCATGGGCCGAGTGGGGAGAGAATGGATTGAGTTGTGAGGCTTCTTTTAGAAGTTCGAGTCCTTTTGGCGTTAGTCCGTAACGCAGGTTTGCCAGGCCTGCAGCGAGCAATACCTTTGAGTGCTTGTTATGTTTTGCCAGCGCGAGCCCCTGATGAACCACTTCCCGTGTGAGTTGTTCTGCTTCAAGTTTTTGCAGAATCTCACGGACTTGTTTTTCTATATCTTCGGGTAAAGGGGGGTATGACGCATCAATCATGCGATTGTGAATTTCCGCAGCCATTCGAATTTCTGCACGAGACGGGCGCATGCTTACAAGCGCGTGTAGCTTTTGTTGTGCCGCTTGAATATTATTGTTTTCAATAAGGTTTTGCGCATAGGCGAGGGTGATATCGATGCGCGCCGGGGCGTGAGTATGGGCTTTTGCAAGCTCTTGGGTCGCCAGTGTATTGTTTTGTATTTGCAGAGCGATGAGACCTTTACGATAAAAAAGCTCAGCATTGTTTGCATCTGTTTTCGGTTTTGTCACTTGGCTAAGCTGCTCAAGGGCTACGCTGTAATTTTTCTGTGCCGCGCTCTGCAGACCTTCAATATAGGTGATTGTTTCCGTTGCGGCGAGGCAGTCTTCCAGCCCTTCAGCATTCGCGTTTGCACCAAGTTGATGCCATGTTTCTACATAGGCGGTGGCTATAGCCAAGTCCTCTTTTTCAGCACAGAGATACTCGGTATAGAGTTCCAGGGCTTGAGAAAACCTGCCTTTTTGCGCCAGAGCTTGAGCTGTTTGTTTTTTTACCTCCAGGCCCGAGGATGCGCAGCTTATGGTTCCCAAAAAGCCTAGCCAGAGTAATTTCTTAACCATCGTTTTTAATTTCCATTGGGTTTAAAGCCGGAAGTTAAGGTGGGGTGAGCCGGCTGTGAGTGTTGTCCGCCCGGTCCAAAGCCTTCGATAATCTCACTCAAATTCGCATTGGCCAGCTCGCTTACTTCCTTGGCGGCGCTCGTTGCAGCAAGTGAATCCACGTGTAGAGTTTGTGTCGGGAAGGCAAATTCTACACCGATTTTTTCTGCCAAGCGCAGAATTTCCAGCATGACGTTATGTCGTTCATGCAATTCGACACTCCACTCTTTAGTGTCAAAGAAGAAATAGAGGAGAATGTTGAGAGAGAAGTCCCCGAAGCTATTGAAGTGTACCTCGTAAAAATCTTTTCTGGTATGCGGGTTTGACTGAATGATAGCGCGAATACCTTCAACAAAAGCCTGAATCTTGTGGGGAGGAGTGTCGTAGGTCACACCAATAACCTGCTTGCAGCGACGAAATTGTCGCGCACCATAGTTGTCAATGACCGCATCAGCTAATTTGGCGTTGGGCATGGATATCAGAGAATTATAAAAGGTTCGTATGCGTGTGGAACGAAAGCCAACACTTTCAATAACACCTTCCGTGCCATCGGCGACAATCCAGTCACCAATATGAAAGGGTCGATCAATAAAAATAGTTATAGAGCCGAAAAGATTTGCAACCGTATCCTTTGCAGCCAGGGCAAAGGCCAAGCCTCCCAAGCCTAGTCCAGCGAGAAGTCCGGCCACATCGACGTTGAGGTTTTGCAAAACAAAAATTGTACCGACAGCAACCAGAAAGATTTTTAAGGCGGTACGAACCAGTGGCACAAGTTGGTCGTCCATTTTTGTGTCGGTACCTGATGCTTTATCCTCAAGCCAGGCCGTAAAAACGTCGACCATTTTATAGAGCACCATGACCGCGCTTAGAGCGGCAAGGACGCGAATCGATAGAAGACCAATCTGACTTAAGCGGACAGGGAGCTGCAAAATAGGCCATAGGAGCGCTAAGAACCCGGCGGCGACCAAGGTGCCAATGGGTTTAAAGACTTGGCTTAAAGCTTGTTCTGCCCATCTCATACCTATGCGCTGCATGACGCGCCGCATTTGGTTGGCACACAAAAACATGACTAAAAAACGAATGATGATTGCGGCGAGAATTAAGATAAAGAGACCAAAAAGCTGCCAGGGTGCCAGACCAAGGAAAGACCTTTGCATCCAGCTCGGCAAGGAATTTAGAATTGGCTCCAGATTAAGGACGAATGTTTTTTCATACATGGCTGAAAGGCTGTTGAGGGTCTGGGTGCTCCAAAGCCAGAGTTCTCCCTTGCGCTCTACAAATATTTGAGGATGCTTTGGGAAGAGGGTGTAGCGGGCTTGCTGGTGGACATTGGTAAAATCCGCGTTTTCCGGGAGATTATTGATGTCGACGAAAAGCCCTTTGGCGTCGAGTACGGCTTTGAGTTTTAAGGCCAAGTCATGTCTGGCCTGTCCGGAGCTCGTGGTGTTTAAGCATGCGGACGCGCGTTCTAAGTTGTATGAGTTTGGTTGCTGCCAGAGCAAGAGACCGTCGATTGCTTGACGTGGATTTTGACACAATTCTTTTTGTAAGGCGCTCAGATTTGTTTGGGCGCTGATAAGGGGGGGATAGAGCGCAATAAATAATCCAAAGACGGTGGGAAGTATTTTTGCAAAAAAAATGTTCATTCTTCTACCTCAAGCACGTATTTCCTGATGTTCTCCGAAAACATCTCTTAATGTATCGGCAATTTCTCCTACCGTACACATGACTTTAACTGAATCTAATATTTGGGGTACCAGGTTATCGCTGCCTTGCGCAGCACTTTTAAGGTTCTTTAATGCATTACTCGCTTCACTCTGGCTGCGCCCAGCTTTGACTTCCTGGAGGCGTTTCTTTTGTTCTTCTTCAAGTTGTGGATCTAAGCGCATCAGATCGATTGACTCTTCATCTTGCATTTCAAAAGCGTTAACACCTACAACAATTTCTTCTTTATTTTCCAAATCAAGTTGGGTTTCATAGGCAGCGGATTCAATGGCCCGCTGCGGATAGCCTTGCTCGATGGCCGCCACCATGCCGCCCAGGTCATCAATCTTAGTGATTATGTTTTGTGCTTGTTCAAAAAGCTGCGAGGTCATTTCTTCGATAAAGTAAGACCCGCCTATCGGATCCACCGTATCTGCGACACCGCTTTCGTGTGCCATAATTTGCTGAGTTCGCAGGGCGATGCGCGCGGCTTTCTCACTTGGCAATGCTAAGGCTTCGTCCATGCTATTGGTGTGCAAGCTTTGGGTGCCGCCTAAAACAGCAGCCAAGGCCTGCATGGTTACCCGAACGATATTATTTTCCGGCTGCTGGGCTGTTAATGAGCTACCGGCAGTTTGCGAGTGAAAGCGAAGCATTTGTGCTTTTGGGTTGTCCGAGCCGAATCGCTCTTTGATCAAGGTCGCCCAAAGTTTTCTGGCGGCTCTGAACTTTGCGATCTCTTCAAAGAAGTTGTTATGGACATTAAAGAAGAATGCCAGGCGCGGGGCAAAATCATCAAGTTTAAGTCCGGCGCTTAAGGCAGCCTCAATGTAGGCAACGCCGTCTGCAAGGGTGAAAGCTATTTCCTGAGCTGCGGTGCAGCCGGCTTCACGGATATGGTATCCGGAAATTGAAATTGTATTCCATTTGGGCACCTGGGCGGAGCAAAACTCAAAAATATCAGTAATAATGCGCATGGATGGTCGTGGGGGGTAAATATAGGTGCCTCGAGCCATATATTCTTTGAGGATATCGTTTTGAATTGTGCCCCTACATTGCTCCAGAGCAACGCCTTGTTTTTCTGCCACCGCCAGATAGAGGCAGAGTAGGGTTGATGCGGTCGAATTAATGGTCATTGATGTGGATACTTTGTCAAGCGGGATGCCTTCGAGAAGGACCTCCATATCAGCGAGGGAATCGATAGCTACACCGACTCGCCCAACTTCCCCACAGGCCTTTGGGGAATCAGAGTCGTAGCCCATTTGGGTTGGCAAATCGAAGGCGACGGAGAGACCGGTTTGCCCTTGTTCGAGGAGATATCGGTACCGCTCATTGGATTTTTTGGCATCCCCAAAGCCTGCGTACTGTCGCATGGTCCAGAGGCGAGAGCGGTACATTGTGGGGTGGATTCCACGGGTATAAGGGAAAGCTCCTGGGAAAGCGGATTCACTTTCGGGCGAGTAGAGGGCGTCGAGTTGTGTGCCGCTACTATTCTTGAAACTTTCCTTGCGCTCGGCACTTTTTTGTATTGCGGGCTCGTATACTTCGTTGAGCCATTCCGTTTTGTTTTTTGGCGTGTTCACGCCCCCCTTTTATCGAAAAAGTCCCCAAATTGGGAGGTTTTAAGTGTCTAAATCATTAAAACTTTGAGGTTATTTGTTACGTCGATACGGTTTGCCTCTCAGGCTGAAAGTCGTTAACGTTAGTTTGCTCAAAGCTGAGTGGGCGGTTTTGCTGCTGGGCTGCGAATGTGTTGTTGGCGCTGCGAGTGGGACTTCCTGAGCAAAGGAGAAGTTATGCTCTTTGATGAATATAAGTCTCAACTACCTGATATTGATCCGGAAGAAACTGAGGAGTGGCTTGAGTCACTCGATGAAATTATTCAGAGCGTCGGCCCCACTCGGGCGCGATACATATTGAGGGAATTGTTTCAGGAGGCCAACAAACGAAACGTTGGCTTGCCAAATCTTATTCAGACTCCGTATATCAATACGATTCCACCGGAAGAAGAGCCAGCATTTCCCGGTGACGAAATGATGGAAAAGCGCATACGGCGCATTATTCGTTGGAATGCTATGGCCATGGTGCAGCGGGGCAACAAGCGCTTCCCTGGCTTGGGCGGCCACTTGTCGACCTATGCGTCTTCAGCCAGCCTTTATGAGGTGGGATTCAATCACTTTTTTAGGGGCAGAGAGGCCAGTGGTGGCGGTGATCAGATATTTTTTCAGGGTCATGCGGCGCCAGGGGTGTATGCCCGCGCATTCCTGGAGGGACGCATCACTGAGGCACAGTTGGAGCATTTTCGTCGTGAATGTTCAGGCGAAGGTTTATCTTCTTATCCCCACCCTTGGTTAATGAAAGATTTCTGGCAGTTTCCAACCGTATCCATGGGATTGGGTCCAATTTCTGCGATTTATCAAGCGCGCTTTAATCGCTATCTCCACAATCGTGGCTTAAAGGACACCACAGACAACCGGGTATGGGCATTTCTGGGCGACGGTGAAAGCGACGAGCCGGAAGCATTGGGGGCATTGTCTGTTGCAGCCCGCGAGGGACTCGACAACCTTATCTTTGTGGTCAACTGTAATCTGCAGCGTCTCGATGGTCCTGTACGGGGTAACGGTAAAATCATTCAGGAGCTCGAAGCAGTATTTCGAGGCGCGGGTTGGCATGTGATTAAAGTCATCTGGGGGCCCGAATGGGATCCGCTTTTAGCCAAGGATGTGGATGGGCTTTTGGTTGACAGGATGAACACTTGTGTTGATGGCCAGTTTCAAAAGTACTGCGTTGAAGATGGTGCCTATATCCGTAATGATTTTTTTGGCACCGACCAAAGACTTCTGGATTTAGTGCAGGGTATTCCTGACGAGGCCTTGCCTAAGCTTCGTCGCGGTGGACACTCTTATCGCAAGCTTTATGCGGCTTACCGAGCGGCGACTGATCACCAGGATGCGCCGGTTGCCATACTTTGCAAGACCGTTAAGGGCTGGACTTTGGGAGAGAGTTTTGAGGCGAGTAATGTTACCCATCAAATGAAGAAGATGGACAACGAGCATTTGAAAAAATTCAGAGATACGCTTGAATTACCGATACCGGACTCCCGTCTCGAAGAGGCTCCCTATTATCACCCGGGCGAAAATTCACCGGAAGTAGAGTATCTCAAAGAAAGACGCTCTGCTCTGGGGGGCTATTTACCTTCTCGTCAGCCAACAAAGCCGCAGATTTCTTGTCCACCGACCTCGGTTTTTGAAGAGTTCTATGAAGGCGGTAAGGCCGGTTTAGAGTTCTCTACAACCATGGCCTTTGTGCGTCTCTTGCGAAAGTTACTCAAGGATAAAGGGATGGGTAAACATATTGTGCCCATTATTCCGGATGAGGCGCGTACATTTGGTATGGATCCACTTTTCCGTGAAATTGGAATTTATGCGGCTTTGGGACAAAAATATGAGCCCGTTGATGCGAAGCATTTTCTAAATTATCACGAAGCAGTGGATGGACAGTTGCTTGAGGAGGGCATTACGGAGGCCGGCTCCATGGCGACCTTTCAGGCAGCGGGAACGGCGCATGCGCAGCATGGGATTCACATGATTCCCTTCTATACATTCTATTCAATGTTCGGTTTGCAACGAACTGGTGATCAGGCCTGGCAGTTTGGTGATGCTCGGGGTCGCGGCTTTTTAATGGGGGCGACCGCAGGTCGTACAACCTTGAATGGGGAGGGCTTACAGCATCAGGATGGTAATTCGCAATTGGTTGCGAATACGATTCCGAACGTTGTGGCCTATGACCCAGCATATGCTTACGAGCTTGCGGTGATTATCGAGGATGGGCTGCAGCGTATGCTCGATAAGGATGAGGATGTCTTTTATTATATAACAATTTACAATGAAAATTATGTGATGCCGTCTATGCCTAAGGGCAAGGGGGTTAAAGAGGGTATCTTAAACGGTATGTACAAGCTTAAGGCCGGCGCTAAGGGCAAGAAGCATCATGCCCAGATTTTAGGCAGTGGCACGCTCATGAGTTCGGCCCTTGAGGCACAAAAGATTCTGGCGAGTAAGTATGATGTCTCTGCGGATATTTGGAGCGTAACCTCCTACCAGCAACTTTATCGAAATGCCCGCAGTGTTGAGAGGGAAAATCGCTTGAACCCTGTTGCGAAGCCAAAGGCGTCAACGCTTGAAGACAACTTGGGCAAAACCAAAGGTCCGATTGTTTCGACCTGCGATTGGGTGCAGGAACTGCCGGCCATGCTTGGGCGCTTTATGCCCAGACGCTTTGTCCCCTTAGGCGCCAGCGGGTTCGGTCGCTCGGATACGCGGGAGGCCCTGCGTAAGCATTTTGAAGTGGATTCGGCGAATGTTGTGATCGCAACCCTGCACGCGTTAATGCTGGATGGCGAGATAAAAGCTGATGTCGTCGCGGATGCGATGCAAAGTTTAGGGGTAGAGGCGGATAAAATCGATCCAATGCAGGCCTAGCCTCGTTCCTGTTTTACTAAGGTTAACTCTGATTCTTGACCAATTCTCGAAAAAGTCCTTCTTGGTTCGATAATTCTTGATAAGATCCAGATTGGACAATTTTGCCCTCATTAAAAACAAAGATCTTATCCGCGTTGATGATGGTTGATAATCGATGGGCAACAACAACACGTGTGGCTCTCAGAGCTTCGATATTTCTCATGACACGGGCTTGAGACTCGTTGTCCAGGGCGCTGGTTGCTTCATCTAAAAGCAATACTTTTGGTTTTCCTGAAAGTGCTCGGGCGATAAGAAGACGCTGCTTTTGGCCTCCGGAAAGTAATGCATCGCCGTGCGTAAGATTGGTATGCATACCCATTGGCATAGCTTCAATATCTTGAGCAAGTGCAGCCTGTTCTGCAAGCATCCATGCTGCTTCCATATTCAGTTTTTGGGAGCCGGAGATATTCTGTAAGATACTTCCAGGGAGAAGGCGACCACTTTGTAGAACGACACCAAGTTGTTTGCGCAAGCTCTTTAAACTCACTTGAGCAATATCCTTACCGTCATAGAGAATATTGCCGGAAGAGCACGATTCGAGCCCGAGCAGGAGGCGCAAGAGTGTCGACTTCCCTGAGCCTGAAGGGCCGACAAAGGCTATGAATTCACCGGGATTGATCTCCATATTAATATCTTTGAGGATATAGGGACTGTCTTGTTTGTATCTGAAGGTCAGGTTATCAATTTCAACTTTGCCCGAAATGGTGCCAATTTCTGCAAGATTGTGTTCCTCAAGGACTGGCGCTTCGAGCAGTGGTTTTATTCGCTCGATGGTTGGCAGCAGCCGCAGCATGGTAGGAAGTATTTGGGTAAGGGCCATGACTCCGCCAATGAAGCCGTGAAATGCTGTGTTGAACGCGATGAATTCTCCGGCACTCAGATCTTGGTCGAAATGTATTACGCCGAAAAATAGGACCGCCGTAGCGATGGTGGGTGTGAAGCCTGAAATGAAGGACGTTCGAAGATCAATCTTTTGCCTACGTATCAGGGTTTGACGATAAAGTGCATAGTCACTTGCCCAGATGCCAAACATTCTACTTTGCGCTCCAGCTGACTTGATTTTTGAGATTCCTTTAATGAGACGAGTCAGGAAACCGTTGATCTTTCCTTGCAACTCAAGTTCCGCTCTTTGATATTTAATCGTCCAGAAGCCTACTGCAATTTCCAGGAGGGCAAATAGAAGACAGATCCCCATTGTGGCAATGGCCAAGTTGAATGAGTAAAAGAACAAGAGTATGCCTTGCAGCAAGGCGCTCAGAGAAGTGAGTCCTACAGATATTGCCAAGTCACTAAGTTGGTTTACAGAATTTGTTACCGAGCTAATTCTTATTAATAAATCTCCTACCGCATATTTTCTGAAAAAGGGCAGGGGCATTCGTAACAACTTATCCCACAAAGCTGAATCAATACCGTGTGCCATATAAGTGCTTATGCGTAATGAAAGGTGCATATTTATAAGGTTCATTACGGATGTTGTGATGCCTAAGAGAAGGAGAGCGAGAGCCAAGAGGGTAATGAAGGAAAGCTCTCCTTGCGGAATAATTTTATCGACCAGAATTCCAGTAAGAATTGGCACTGCCAAACCAAGTGCACCGACCAGAAAACTAAAGAACAATAGTTGTCGGATTTCTCTTGAGAGATTCTTTAAGCCAAAGAGGAGAACATCTGTTATTTTAAGTTTTTTGTTTGGAAACGGTCGAAACAATTGCCATGCCAAAGGGGCAATTTCTTCAATCTCAGTTTTTCCCAAAGAACGCTTTTTCGGCGACCGTGGTGACCATATATCATAGCTGTTATTCTTGTTGGGTAAGAGGGCGACCGCTTCTCCCGTTTCTGAGCGAACCCCAACTAAAGGAGAGGTTGCGTTTTTCCACCACCCGCTTTCAAGTTCTACGGCAGCAGTACGAAAACCATTTGTGCTGCATATATCCAAGATTCGACTGCTTAAGTCCTTTTTTTGGAAATTTGGGGAGGTGCTTTTACACTTAACGCTTGAGCCGATGGTTGCTTTGGCAACCTTTTCAACAGTGGGCAAGAGGTCATCGTCATTATTCGTTAGGGCCCGAAAGTAAGATGTTGTTGCGCGCGTTTTGATAGCGTTTTCGAGCTCTTTAAAGGCATCTTCGACAACTTTTCCATCTTCTTTTTCTTGTTGCTTTAGGAAGCTGGCCTGCTGCGCTCGGCGGGATACGAGGAGAGCCGAAAGGTTTGATATAACCAATTGATGATATTCATCGACTCCATGTAAATTTGGTTCGAGGAGTAAATACTTTTCAGTATTAATGGTTTTTATCTGTGAGGCATCACGATTTTGCAGCCAATCATTTGCACCGAAAGGATACCAGGTATGGTTAAGCAATAGGGATTGTTGATCTGCATTATAGCACATAGCGCCAGAGTCTAACCGTAACCATAAAAAATTAGAGCACTGGCAAGTAGTCTCTTCTTTTAGAACGATTTCCTGATCAGGCTCCAGAAGGGTTGTGGTTTTGTTAGAGAACGGAGCCGCAGGGAGAGCATGAGTCCACTTTGCGAGCCAAGTTTCAAGCACCTTTGCAAAACAATCACGGTTATTTTTCGACACGTTTAGCCAGGCTGAAAGTGCATTGATTGGCAGTTGAAATACGGTGGTCTCAGGCATTAAAACAGCGTTGAGCGTAAGTTCTGTTCTGGGCATGGTCCTACCTGTTTGCTCAAAGACAATCGCAAGCTCAGAGGTGCCGATATGAATTGTTGTATTGTCGCTAAAAGTCAGTTCAGAGAACTTTTCACCTTTGTGATAAACCCCATTTGTGCTTCCCAGGTCGCGTACCTTGACACCCTCTGTTGTTAATACAAGCTCCGCATGTTTTCTGGATACCGCAGTGTCTTTCAAGGTGAAGTCCACCTCTTGCCCCGAGCCGATGATGATAGGAGATGCATTAATGCTTAGGGGGGCCTTGCCATTTCCCTCTGAGCTGGTCTTTAGCTGCAGGCTTGCGGTAGTCTTTATCTGCTGGTTTTCGGACTGCAGGGAGGCCTGTCTTAGGCCCCAGAAGCATTCTTGGGCTTCGATGGTTATCGGTGGGAGCGATGTTTCACTTGGAGTTCTTTGATTGGCTTCTTCTGCTTCCAAGACAACGTCGCCATTTTCGACCCAATAAAAGAACTTACTTTCGTTGAGAGGGATGCGCATCCTTCCACCCGAGACAATCTTCTTTCCCTTTTGCTCAAGAAGCATCTTTATCTCTTCGTACATTCTTTTATGCGCTCTGTTGTTGAATTAATTGCGTATAATGCCCGTTAAGAGAAAGAAGATCGTTATGGGACCCTTCCTCGACAACCTCGCCATTGCTGAATACTAAGATACGATCAGCATATTTTATGGTGTTTAAGCGGTGCGCAGCGAAAACACATGTTATATTGCGTTGTCTTAGTCGCTGCATGACTTGCTCTTCGGTGTGCGCGTCAAGGGCACTGGTGGCTTCATCAAGAAAGAGTATTGTAGGCTTTGTCGTAAGAGCACGTGCGATTTCTAAGCGCTGCTGCTCTCCTCCTGAGAAGTTTTGTCCGCTTTCTACAATTGGAGCATTGTATCCCTGTGGGCGTTTCTGAATTGTGTCGTTGATCACTGCATCCCGCGTGGCTGCGTAGATATATTCAGTGGAGGCTCTGGGGTTCCATAGAGTAAGATTCTCATTAATTGTTCCGGAAAAAAGAAAGACCTCTTGTTCGACAACATTCACAGAGTTGTGAAATACGCTGTCAGGAATATTAGCTTTAGTTTTACCGTCAAAGAGAATTTGACCTGAGCGCGGCTGATAGAGGCCGGCTAATAGCTTGAGGGTTGTACTTTTTCCAGAACCAGACGCCCCCACCAAAGCAACATGTTCGCCTGGG